>NZ_JAOQJT010000001.1:0-565158 GCF_025567285.1 Coprococcus aceti | reverse complement strand
CAACTGCTGTTTCCAGCAGCTATGAATCGTTACTTACCATAGAAGTCATGGTTTACTTCTGCTTTATAGTAATTACTACATGTTACCGGAGCATTATACAGTGTCGTGAGCATATAGCTTCGTATGTTGCGTACCTTTGTAGTATTGTTGCGAAGGCATTCCAGCACATACTCCATCGTATCAGTTTTCACGCCTGTTTTTGCATTTCTTCCACTGCGTTTTCTTTCTTGATACTTCTGCATACACACGTTTATATTTATCTATTCCAACATTATCGAAAAAAATTGAAACATTATTCACGTCAAATCGCTTATCTCTCTGAAGTAAACGTACAAACCAACGTATGTCATTTTTTGTCCCTTGAAGCCTTATCTTTAACATATTGACACCTCCTTGAATAGAAAATAAAAGGCAGGGATATTCAATATTTTGTAATTAAATATCCCTGCCAAATTGGCTATTTTATTCACTTTTATTCATCAAAGAATATTGTGTCCCTCGTGTCGACTCTATAGCCGACAACGACATGAATTCTGTCCACTATCTGCTTTTTATTCCTTTTCACATCGGTTCTGCCGAAATTGAAAAAGCTGCAAAAGTGCGTAAATTCAAGGATTTTCACGAATCTGTACGACGTAGCCCTATTATAGTCTCCACATGCACCGTCCCCGGAAACTGATCGACGGCACAAGCCTTGGTCACAAAATATCCATGCTCCTGCAAAGTCACCAGATCCCTGGCAAGTGATGTAGGCTTGCAACTTATGTATACAAGCGCTTTCACGCCATAGTTGATGATCTTCAACAGGGCCTTCGGATTGATTCCGTCACGAGGTGGATCAAGTACTATGAAATCCGGCTTATCCTCTATGTCGTCTATGACCCTGAGCACATCACCGGCAATGAATTCGCAGTTGTCAAGACCATTGAGCTCCGCATTCACACGGGCGGCATCCACGGCTTCCTCAACTATCTCCACGCCGATGACCTTCTTTGCAACAGGCGCAAGAAGCTGGGCTATCGTTCCGGTTCCGCTGTAGAGGTCGAATATGACGGCATCCTTTGTATCACCCACATAAGAGCGCGCCTTGTCATAGAGTCTCTCCGCGCTCTTGGTATTTGTCTGGAAGAAAGAGAACGGTGATATCTTGAACTGAAGTCCAAGGACAGTCTCATATATATACTCTGTTCCGTAGAGCAGATTTGTCCTGTCGCTGATGACTGCATCCGCCATGGAGTCATTTTCCGTGTGGAGAATTCCCGCGATCTTGCCCTCAAGTGGCAGCTCCAGCAGCCCCTTCACGTATGCATCAAGGTCGAGAGCCGCCAGATTCTGGGTGGTTGTCACCAGATTCACCAGCAGATCGCCATTTGTCGCCGAACGTCTGATAACCAGATGGCGCAGAAGCCCCTCGTGCTGCATCTTTTTGTAATATGGGAGTCCCGCCTCCTTGCAGAACTGGACAGTATATTTCACTATCTTGTTCAGATCATCATTCACTATATAACAGTCATCCATCTGAACGATGTCGTATGTGCTGTTCTTCTTGTGAAGTCCAAGCGCCAGCGGGCCGTCCTTGTACTCATCGCCAAATGAGAACTCCATCTTGTTCCTGTATCCCTTTGTCACAGGAGATGCAATTATCCCCTGCCACTCATAAGGATGAGCCTCACCATCGATCACACCGTCAAGAAGCCCTTTGACAAGCTCCTCCTTCACCTTCAGCTGATTCTCATAGCTGAGCGTCTGGTAGCTGCAGCCACCGCACATTCCAAAATGCGAACAAACCGGCGAAGCATCCTCAAGTTCCGACTTCTCCAAAACCTCAAGGAGTCTGCCGTCGGCCTTGCCCTTCTTCAGCTTCGTTATGCGGCAGCTCACCTTCTGGCCTTTTATCGCACCCTTAACTGTTACTTTTCTGTCATCCATATGAAAGCTTCCCTTGTTCGGGAACTCATATGTGTCTATCACACCTTCAACTATATCGTGTTTCTTCATTCTATTTCCAATCCTTATTTATTTTTCTGGAACGGTCTGCCCTATCCCCACAGATCCTCAAAAAACTTCTTCCTCTTCTTCTCCTCCGGTATGGAACATCAGCCATTTAAAGCTGCCTTCGGCAGGGCTGATGCTACATGTCAAATTTTCTTCGAAAACTTGACACATTCGACTCTACCCTCGGCAGCTCATTCTGCGCAAAAAACGGCGTTCCGTGCTGGTCAAAATCAAGCAGCATATACGTTCCAATCCGGTTGTCCCTCGGCAGAGCCAGACTTCCCGGATTCACTATATATGAACCCTTGTAGCACGTCAGGTCACGGCGGTGTGTATGTCCATACATTACGAAGTCATATCCTTCCGTGTCGATAAGCTCCTCCAGATATGAAATACCGCTGTTCACACCATACCTGTGTCCATGCGTTATAAATGCCCTCTTATCTCCGATGTTGAATTCGTCATATATCGGGAGCTCCGGGTTGTAATCGCAGTTGCCCCTCACCATGTGGATCTCACAGTCAAACAGGTCATGTATCAGCTTTTCGTCTCCCTCCACATCACCGAGGTGTATCAGCATGTCCACGTCGCCAACTATATCGTGTATCTGTTTTAAGCAGCTACTCTTGCCATGAGTGTCACTTATTATCAGTACTTTCATCTATTCCTCCTAACGAGAATCCATCGATCCCACTGATCATTAACTGATTTATTCCTGATTCTCACTTACTCTCCCTGTGCGCTCTGATGACGTTCTTCATCAGTCTCAGTGCATTTCCCCTGTGACTGATCTTGTTCTTCTCCTCAGGATCAAGCTCCGCAGTGGTCTTGCCCAGCTCTGGAAGGTAAAATATAGGGTCATACCCGAAACCGTTCTCGCCGCGCTCCTCGTAGCCTATGATTCCCTCTATGGTTCCGCGCTCTGTGTACTCGCTTCCATCCGGGAACACTGCTGCTATAGCGCACACGAATCTTGCTGTCCTCTCAGGATCTGGAACCCCGGCCAGCTTGTCTATTATGTACTGGTTCTTTATCCTATACGATGTGTCCTCGCCTAGGAATCTCGCGCTGTATATTCCAGGCGCCTTGTCCATATAGTCGACCTCAAGGCCTGAGTCATCGGCAAGCACCAGACATCCGCTCTCCTTGCTGATGGCTCTCGCCTTGATCAGAGCATTCTCCTCAAATGTCTGTCCGTCCTCCACTATGTCTATATCGATCCCAGCCTCCTTCATGGACTGTATCTCAAATCCGAGGTCAGCAAGTATCATGCGGACCTCCTTCATCTTTCCTTCATTTCCCGTTGCAAATATCAGCTTGTCCATAATAGTTCTCCTTTCCCACAGCTTACATACACTTCCTGTTTATTCTGTCTTATCCGTAAATGCCTTGAGGCAGACGTTACATTTTCTCTCTTTTTCCGCACTGTACCACTGATTTCCATACAGACTTATATAGCCTTCTCCGTCGGAGATGTCAAAGCTGTCGGTCATGGAATCCGCATCATACTCTATGGCTATCGGGTATTTGCTGCCCGGCGTGGTTATATGTACTATGACCGCAAATTTCTTCTCATCCGGGAGCTTTACCACCTCATCCAGGTTGACCGTGTAGTATCCTGCATACTCCATCTCGCCTGACGCGACAAGCTTCTTATTTGCCAGATCGTCAGTGTTCTCAAAATTTGTAGCCACATATACTTCATATGTCGTCTTTGCATCAGTAGCATAGAATGACACAGCCTTGAGCTCCTCGCTCTTGCCTGCCGTGTAAACATTTGCAAAATAGGCATCCTCCTGGTCAAATCCAAGAACTCCTACCCAGCCCAGCTTGTCCGACTGGTATATCTTATCGTAGTTGTCTGCACCCTCAAGTCTGGTGTACACAACACTGGTCTCGCAAATATGCGCATCATAGTAGGATATATAGAAATATCCATCCTCGCCAAATTCGGTTCCCCAACTGTTCTTACAGATAAAAGCACCATCTTTCTTCGGCGCCTTGTTAAAGTTGTTCTTGCTGTAATTGTCATCCCATCCTACTATTACCACATCGTGGTTGATTCCCTCTGAACCATCATAATAGTACGCATGAGTCTCCTCGTTGTAATACTCCGAGCTGCTGTCGGCATCTATCATATCGCTGTATATCGCAGTCTCCACACCGCCCTTGGTGTACACTGCCTCTTTCACAGCCTTCAGATTCTTGTCGTCAATTATCTCCGCCTCCTGCAAATGCTTCACGGCCTTAAGCTTGGAGTTCGTCTTGTCATCCCCGTACGGATCATCCTTCTCGAGAACCGGTCCCTTCCAGGATGCAAGATATGCAATACTCATCCTGTACTGGCCACCCTCAAACTGTTCAACGCCAAATCCGTTGTTCATGGTCATGTTATCCACAGAGAACTGCAGCTTTTCATCCGGCATAAGAGTTGTCTCAAGCGCAGCCAGCGACGCAAATGCCCAGCATGTTCCCGAGTCTCCCTGGTCTCTGACCTCTGTGACCCTGCCCTCTTTTCTCATGTCGTAGGCGGCCGGCAGCTTACTGTCCTCACCGACCTTCTGCAGGGATACACGGCCTGTGTCATAATTGTACTCACATGTATAGTCGAGCGTGTCCGCTATATACTCTATAGGGACAAATGTCTCGTCATCCTTCTTTATCGGCGCATCCGCGATCTTCACGTCCTTGCCGTCCAGCTCTGCATCCTGGGAATCAAGCACCAGTCTGGCGACTCCTTCATTCCTCTTGATCACGATACTGCCATTCACATACTCTATGTATGTGCACTTCATCTTATCCTTGAGCATCTTCAGCGGCATCATAAGGTGAAGATTATTGCTTACATACGGCTTGTACTCGTCCTCTTCCACCTCACTGCCATTTACATACAGTGTGAGTCCCGCTTCATTGTAATCGCCCGCAAGCTTCTCAGACATGCCGGAAACTGCGTGTTGATCCTCCTCGTTCTTCTCCAGACGTCCCGACGGCTCCTTTGTTCCGTAATACGCCAGAGCACCTATGGCAAGGATCAGAATTATATATACAAATTTCTTCAAGCTTCTTCTCTCCTTCGTTTAGGCGGCTTCGGTCCCATAAACTGATAGAAATATGATTTTATCATTCCGTTGTATATCTTGCGGTTTCTGTCGGCCTTTCTGCCGATATACTTCTCCGCATCCGTATACGATGTGATGAGGAACATTGACCAGTCATCAAGATTCCTATAGCTCTCGCCGATGGTCCTGTACAGCTCAGGCAGAGCCTCCTTCTCCTCAAGTCTCTCTCCGTAAGGTGGATTTGTGATTATAAATCCATACTTCTTCGGATTCCTCAGATCCTTCACATCCCTCTGCTGAAAATGGATGTGCTGCTCCACTCCTGCTGCCCTGGCATTCTCCATGGCACACTTCACCATATCGCCATCCAGATCATATCCCTGTATGTTCATCTTCACATCGTGGTCTATGAGATCATGAGCCTCATCCACCGCATTGTACCATATCTTCTTGTCACAGATCTTGGACCACTCCTGGGCCGTGAACTCCCTGTCCATTCCCGGTGCGATGTGTGCGCCTATCATGGCAGCCTCTATCGGAAATGTTCCACTTCCGCAGAACGGATCTACAAGAACTCTGTCCCTGTGCCACGGCATGAGCATGATCAGCGCGGACGCCAGCGTCTCCGATATAGGAGCCTTTCCAACCAGCTTTCTGTATCCCCTCTTGTGAAGTGACACACCTGACGTGTCAAGTGCTATGGTCACTATATCCTTGAATATAAATACTCTCACCGGATAGCTTGCGCCATCCTCCGTGAACCATGACACTCTGTATGTCTGCTTCAATCTCTCAACCATAGCCTTCTTGACTATGGACTGTATATCCGATGGACTGAAGAGTGCACTCTTGTTTGATGTCGCCTTGGACACCCAGAATTTTGCATCCCTTGTCAGATACTTCTCCCAGGCGATGGCCTTTGTTCCCTCGAACAGCTCGTCAAATGTGGCGGCCTTGAAGCTGCCACATTTGAGCATGATACGCTCGGCTGTCCTTATAAAAATATTTGCCCTTGCAATCGCACTCTCGTCTCCGGCAAATGTGATCCTTCCGTCCTCCACCTGGACTATCTCGTATCCAAGATCAAGTATTTCTTTTTTCAGTACCGACTCCAGTCCAAAATGACATGGAGCTATAAGTTCTACTCTACTCATTTCCTGCCCTTTCTGTGGGTTGTATATTTGTTCTATCGCTGTCTTGTGAGCGGGCCTCTGTACTGCGCCAAGCCTCCCACCGTGTTGATAACTCTGTATCCATCCTCGCTCATGATGAGCGCAGCCTTCATGCTGCTCACCCCATGAGCACAGTATACCAGCAGATATTTGCTTTTGGGAAGAGTATACTCCCCCGCTTCTATCAACTCAAATGGAATATTTACCGCCATGGGGATGTGTCCCTCCAGAAATTCATCGCGGTTCCTGACATCCACTATTATGCCGCCCCTTGCAACAGCTTCACGTATGATGTTGCGTATGGGAATACTTGTGAATCCCATTTCTCCACCTCCTTCATACCGACAGAAAAACCTCTTCTGTTATATGATATGAAGGAAATGTCTCATCGACACAATAAAAACGAAGATCCCGGCAGGCGAAAAGCCAATTCCGTCTGTCGGGACCTTATAATTACTTCTTAAGCTGTGCAAGACGCTCGGCAACCTGCTCAGACATCTCAGTGTACTTGGCAAGCTTTGCCTTCTCCTCCTCAACCTTTGCGGCTGGGGCCTTGTCAACGAACTTTGGATTTGCAAGCATTCCTGATGCACGCTTGATCTCTCCGGCAAGCTTAGCAGCCTCCTTCTCAAGTCGCTCGATCTCCTTGTCGATATCCACAAGCTCCTCAAGAGGAATGTATACAGCGGCATCGTGGATCAGTGTTGATACTGCATTCTCATCGATTCCTGTCTTGTCCTCCTGAACGTGTACCTCGCTGGCATAACCCAGTGTGGCAAAGAAGCTCTTTGATGACTCAAATATATGTCTCACGTCCTCCTTTGCAGATACGACATATACCTTTGCCTTTCTGCTAGGTGGTACGTTCATTCCTGTACGAAGGTTTCTGATGGCACGGACTGCTGCCTTGATAGTGTCAACAGCGGCCTCGTCAGCCTCAAAGTTCCACTCGTCTGTGTACTCAGGCCACTTGGAGATCATGATCGACTCCTCCTCGTCCTGAATGTTGCAGAAGATCTCCTCTGTGATGAATGGCATGTATGGATGAAGAAGCTTAAGTGCCTGGATCAGAACTGTCTTAAGTGTCCAGAGTGCTGCTGCCTTTGTCTCATCCTCATCGTTGTAGAGACGAGGCTTAACCATCTCGATATACCAGTCACAGAACTCCTCCCAGATGAAGTCGTATACCTTGGATACAGCGATACCAAGCTCGAACTTCTCCATGTTGTCTGTCATCTCTTTTGCAAGTGTGTTGACCTTGGACAGGATCCAGCGGTCAGCTATTGTCAGGTCTGACAGCTTCACATTTGTGAAATCTGCCTTCTCCATATTCATCATGATGAAACGTGTTGCGTTCCAGATCTTATTTGCAAAGTTTCTGGAATTCTCAACTCTCTCCCAGTAGAAACGCATGTCGTTTCCAGGAGCATTTCCTGTTATAAGTGTCAGACGAAGGGCGTCTGCACCGTACTTATCTATAACCTCAAGCGGGTCAATACCATTTCCAAGTGACTTACTCATCTTACGTCCCTGGTCGTCTCTTACAAGTCCGTGGATCAGCACATGCTTGAACGGGCTCTTGCCTGTCTGCTCAAGTGCTGAGAATACCATACGGATTACCCAGAAGAATATGATGTCGTATCCGGTTACAAGCACGCTTGTAGGATAGAAGTATTCATACTCAGGTGTCTTATCCGGCCAGCCAAGTGTTGAAAATGGCCACAGTGCAGATGAGAACCATGTATCGAGCGTATCCTCATCCTGTGTGAGATGTGTGCATCCGCACTTTGGACATACTGTAGGTGTCTCACGGCTGACGATGGTCTCGCCGCACTCGTCACAGTACCATGCAGGGATTCTGTGTCCCCACCAAAGCTGTCTTGATATACACCAGTCACGGATATTCTCAAGCCAGTGGATGTATGTCTTGTCGAACTGCTCAGGCACAAATGAGAGCTCATCGGTCTTGATGATGTCAAGTGCTGCCTGTCCCATCTCCTTCATGCGGACGAACCACTGAGGCTTGATCATAGGCTCTACAGTTGTCTTACATCTGTCATGTGTTCCTACGTTGTGGCTGTGTGGAACTACCTTTACGAGAAGTCCCAGTGCGTCAAGGTCTGCCACCATCTGCTTTCTTGCCTCGTAGCGATCCATGCCTGCATACTTGCCTCCGAGCTCATTTATGGTTGCATCATCGTTCAGTATATTTATCTCCTCAAGATTGTGACGCTTTCCAACCTCGAAGTCGTTAGGGTCATGTGCAGGTGTGATCTTTACACATCCTGTTCCAAACTCCTTGTCAACATATGGATCTGCGATAACCGGGATCTGTCTGTCTGTAAGTGGCAGCTCCAGCATCTTTCCTACTATATCTGTGTATCTCTCATCGTCAGGATTTACTGCAACGGCTGTATCTCCGAGAAGTGTCTCCGGTCTTGTGGTTGCTATCTCCACAAATCTTCCAGGCTCTCCAACTACAGGATAGTTGATATGCCAGAAGAATCCGTCCTGCTCCTCATGTATAACCTCAGCATCTGATATGGAAGTCTTACATACAGGACACCAGTTGATGATCCTTGAGCCCTTGTAGATGTAGCCCTTCTCGTACAGTCTTACAAATACTTCCTTGACTGCCTTGGAACATCCCTCGTCCATGGTGAATCTCTCTCTGTCCCAGTCAGCGGATGAACCCATCTTCTTGAGCTGGCTCACGATACGGTTGCCGTACTCTTCCTTCCATGCCCATGCATGCTTTAAGAACTCCTCACGGCCGATCTCTTTCTTATCTATTCCCTGCTCCTTCAGCTTCTCTGTAACCTTAACCTCGGTTGCGATGGCTGCGTGGTCTGTACCAGGCTGCCACAGTGCTGAGTAGCCCTGCATTCTCTTGAATCTGATAAGTATATCCTGCATTGTATTGTCCAAGGCATGTCCCATGTGGAGCTGTCCTGTTACATTTGGAGGTGGCATTACGATCGTAAATGGCTTCTTGCTCCTGTCAACCTCTGCGTGGAAATACTTCTTCTCCTCCCACTTTCTGTAGAGTCTGTCCTCTATCTGGGAAGGATCATATGTCTTCTCTAACTCTTTCATCTCATTCTTCCTTTCTATTCTTCCTGATCTCTTACATGTTGATATATACTTTTACAAAATTTTTCACAAAAAAACCCGCTCTCCGGACATTCTGTCAGAAGGGCGAGTAAATATTCGCGTTACCACCTTGTTTTGTATCTCATCTTATCCTATAACGGGAACGCCCCGGCATGGCCTATCCTTATCATGATCTTTCAGCCATGCAGCTCAGAAGCTACCTTCACAAGTCTCTGTCAGGAACGGTCTCACAGCCCACGAACCATTCTCTCTGTCTGACTCCACATGCTACTCCTCTTCGTCACAGCATTTGCATATATCTTCTTTATTCATTGTGATAGTACAACATAGGCTGGCTGTACGTCAAGCACAAAGTCATCCTATCTGGTTTCTGAACTGATCCTTGAGTGCACTCAGGATGGAATTCATACGCCTGTCATAGTCCTCTATGTCGCCGTGCATTCTGTTGTACACAGCCTTCTGGACTTTGTTGTATATGGACATCTCATGTACATCCTCCTTTGAATCAGCGATCTCGTTCATCAGATCGTCCAGGAATCCGGCCGGCATACCGCGCTTTCTTATCTCCCTCTGGAGTGTCGCCGTGTCCACCGTCACCGCCATTACACAGAAGTATTCTATCAATGACTCATTGTTCTTATTCAGCGCAAATGCTCTGATGAAAGCATCATTTGCCTCCTCAAGCTGAAGATTGCCCGCCAGCGCAACGCCTTTGTTGTGATATATATTTCCAAGGAACTCATCGTACTCACCATGTGACTCCTTGTACTCTATGATGTCATCGTATATGGCGTCAGCCTTGATGTAATGCTTGTACATCATGTAGCTGTCAGCTCTCTTCTTGTCCAGCTCATACGGCTTGAGAGTCCTGATTCTCTTGCACTCGTCCATGAATTCCTTCACTTCATCCTTGCTGTAGAACTCACCAAATGTAAGTATCTCCACCATGATATCCTGGATATACGCATTCTTGGCATTGAGCGCGTCTATCTTGTCTGCAAGATCCTCCATGTCTATGGCCGTTCTCAGCCAGGTGCTGAGTCTGTCCGCAAGGTCGTCTTTACCTATGAGCACCATATTGTTGAATATGTAGTAGCACAGCTCCTCATATGAATATATGGTTATCTTCGTATTGAGGAATGTGTACGGATTGTCCGCTGTCTTTGTCTTACAAATAATAATTCCACTCATATGTGTATCACTCTCCCGGATCAAAATGCTGTCCTCTGAGGTATGACGGGATGCTGAACGCACTCTGCTCATACTCATCGGAATCTTCGTCATCCAGATCCTCTTCATCTATGGTTTCTTCATCGTCCGGCTCTGACTCGTCGATCTCAGTCTCGCTGTCATCTGCATCGTCTGTAATGTCATCTGATTCTGATTCGTCATCATCTACCTCATATGCAGCATCCACTGATTCCGTTTCGTCATCATCTACCTCATATGCAGCATCCACTGATTCCGTTTCGTCATCATCAATTTCATCTGAAATGTTCTCAGGATCAGAGACCGCATCATCTTCTAACTCTTCAGCCTCCGTCATATCCGCCGCATCGTCGTCAATCTCTTCCACAACATCCTCTGCTTCTGTTCCGAAATCATCCGGCTCTTCCACAGTCTCCGGCTCCACAGGTGACGCTGTTCCGTAATATACCACAGGCTCTTCATGTACCTCCGGCTCGGCTTCCACCGTCTTTGCATTACCATGCTCCACCGCCGGATCTTCGCCTCTCAGTTCCTCGGTGTCACCCATGCGTATCCTGAGCTCCTCTTCCCTTCGCGCCGCCTCAAGCTTCTCCGCATGCTTTCTCCTGATGGCTCCTATATCAAATTCTTTTCTGTATATCTTATTTGTGGTAGGATACAAACTTCCAAATCCAAGATCACGGATGACTATCGCGCCCTTATCCGCACCATAATACTCCACGGATATCGACAGCTTTGTCGTCTTCTTTGGTCTCGCCGGAAGTCCGTATATCTCCACAGTCTCCCGCCATTCTTCCTCAGTCAGTATATCCTGGTATACGATCTGTATCCTTCTTGTGTTGTCGAGGAATACCTCTATGCTTCCGCGGGTGTTGAACCACTCAAGCCCGCCGTATGCTATCGGCCAGAACGTCTTCTTCTCATCCATGAGATTTATTCCGATATTTGTCTTGACCGTCTGCTCCGTATCTATAAAATATCTGCTGAGCGCCTCCGTGTACACACCGCCAAGCGATCTGTAACATGCACCCTTTGTATATATATTCTGTCCAACAAATACCCTTCTGCCCTGACACAGGACCGCCGCCGACTGCTTCATCCAGTTGTCAGCAAATCCTATTCCCGTGAGGAATACAGAGGATATAAACACCTGTGACATACATTCCTTAACTATATCCGCAAATGCCTCATCCATATCCTCATGGTATTTTCCAAATCTTTTCATGTTCATCCTGTCATGGAAGTTCACATGCTCAACGGTCACTATCAAAGGATATTTCCTTGTCATATCTATCCTGTAAAAATCCAGCCCGCTCCTGCCGAAATCAAACAGTCCCACGCTGTTATTCCTGAGCGGCTCAGGCTGTGCAAATATATAGCACAGGCCACTGTCCAGATGGCTCACTATATTAAACTGGTCATGGGTCAGACGGAGTGCCGACTTAAGTCCTCTGACTGCAGCTATGATGCGCGGATCTGTGTCAGCCACTGTGACTGTCAGTTTCTTTATCACAAAACCCTCAAACTGCTCGGTAAACTGTCTTATATGCAGTATCATCATCTTCACAAGAAGATCTCCCGCCTTATAATTACGCCCCGCAACTTCTATATTCTCATTTCTCAGGGTACGCTCATACACCTGATCCACAACCGTTCCATTTTCCTCGAACCTGCAGGCTGAAGCCTTCGCCCCTGCACACCAGCCAGCCAGATCTATGAACTTGTAAGCTTCACTCTGTCCGTCATCCGACTTTTTGTTGTACGCGCTGTAGAACATGATGTTAGGGAGCATATATGTATCCCTCGCCTCCTTGTGGTACACCGATTCCGGCTCCCGCGTGTCAACATTATAATAACTAAGCTGTGTATATTCCGGGCCAAGATCCAGACCCAGATATAACTGTGTGTCAGACATAAATTATGCCCCTCCTTGTGAAAAATCAAAAAGTTAAAGCAACATCAAATTGGCGTCGAAGAAATGGCTGTTGTACAGATATGTGTCCATTGCCTGTATGAGCTCATGGTCATTTCTTGTCTCCTGGCTAACCAGCATGCTATTGATAAGTTCAAAGCTGCTGCTTCCATCCTTATGGAATGTCTCATTTTTGAGTATGTCGCTCTCAACCACGACTGAAGTTCCAACCACTCCATCGATGGAGTAGACAAGCGACTCTCCGTGGAATACGACAACTTCCTTAACATACACTCCCGGAATTATCTCATTCATCCTCTCGGATTTGTAGTTTGCCATACTGCTGCTCTCCTGTCCAAAGCTGTAGCTGACCCATACCTGCTTTCCGCTTTCACCCTTGAATATGACATATGTCTTGAATCTCATATCCCCTGGCAGCTTTACGATCGACTCAAATTTTCTGAAGAACGGAAGTATCTTGCTGTATTCTATAAACTGTTTTACATTTGCCTTGATCCATTCCTGCTGCTCCTCAGTGTATCGTCCACTTCGGTTGCTAAAATAATACAGCAGGCTCATTCTGGATATCTCGTCCTTTATATTGCCCTTGGCGATCTCCTTGTACAGATCCTCCATTATATATGAAGGGATCTTCTGATCCTTTATAAAATACTGGTGCGCGCAATATCTGAGGAAAGCTTTCACCACCATGCCTCGGCTGCGGCCGCGATAGTACACCTCAAATATATCGTATATGGACTCTATATATCCGTCCGCGAACATCATCTGTGCGAGTATGTTCTCAGACAGCATATCAATATTTCTGTAATTTGAATTGACCGACTTGAAGAGATTTGCCATCTCCTCGAGTGATCCGTTGTAATTGTTGATGAGATATGACAGTATCTTCTGTCCGGCGTACCCTCTCCTGTATATATACACGCATATGGATATGAGCAGCCTGCTCTCATCGTATCTCTTGTCATCGATTCCAAACTCGGCTATCTTGATCAGCTCATCTATATCCACATCCACATAGCCAAATCTGTACATTCCCTCAAATGCATTCTCATACATATCCAGAGCTATATAATATGTATTTATCCTGGAAGCATATGAAGGATCCACGTAATCCAGATCTATCTTGGACAAATATTTTCCGAGAATGTCCGCATCGAAATTCTCATGATAATACTCAACCATATGGGTAAGCGCTTCCTGTCTCACCCTGTAGCTCACCTCAGGGCAGAGTGCGATATCTCTGGCAAGATTTATCTCCTTTGCATCCCTGTGTGTAAATATATCTATATCGTTGTAGAGGAACAACAGGTATCTGTAATCCCTTGGACTGTACTCGTGACAAATGTCCAGATAGCTCCTCTCGTCTACGATTCTCTCCATTCTGTACTGTACGGTGCTCACATATCTGCCGCCGTTGTCATCCAGAAGTGTGACTATGGCAGACGGCGATATTATCTCTACATATGCCTCACCATTAACCACCGGAACCTTGACCTCTCCGCCAAGCTCACTGTGGGATACCAGTATGTGTGTTATATTCTCATTATCACACACGAACTTTCTCTTGAATATTATGTTGATGAGCTTTGTGGCAAATTCCGGTTTCACCGTATCAGGATCAAGGAATTCATCGTATATGACTGTCAGGTCATCGCTCACATTTCCCTGAAGTATCATCTTCTCCATGAAACGCTCAATGGCAGGGACAAAATCCCTGTACACCGACTTCTGGTTCTCTTTGTTCATAATGACATTTGCATATATATATGCCAGCTCCTCGTCCGTCAAAACGTTCTTGTAACTGAAATATCTGAGTATAGCCTCCGGTATCTCATCGTAGTGGTTTTTGTCCATGCTCCTGATAAAGCATTCATTCAGACCAACATACTTGAGATCCTTGTCCGATGCGTCACTGTAATATCTGTGATAACACGGATCGTACATCTTATTCTTGATCAGTATTCCACAAATGGCATCCAGAGTCGTCCTGTCATGCCTCATATCGTATATCTGCTCAAGCATCTTAAATGCCTGCTCGTCAAAATCCTTCTGTCTCGAAGCAGTCTTGACAAACTCCACGATGACATCCTCTGAGACAAATTCATTTCTCATGCCCCATCTGAGGGCTGCGATCTCAAGCGGTGCGATCTTCTTCATCATGAGAGGCTGCTTGTTGAACATGTCACATATCTCAAAGTATATTACCGGACTGTTTACACCTGAGTTAAACAGCTTCTGTATATCCTCGTAGAGAACCCATTTGTCCTCTGTATAATTCACATCCACAAATAACAGTATCCAGAAATAGAACAGCCTGTTCTTGTCATTTGCCTCAAATCTTTCTCTGACCATGGCAGCAGTTCTGTCTATGATGAACTTCTCCCTGCGCAGAAGCGACTTCAGGTAACTGAGATAACACTTCTCCATATCCTCCATGCTTGTGAAATTGGCATCCGCATCTATTCTCAGAAATTCCTGCTCGACAAATTCCGTGTGTCCCTCCAGGATCTGCATATGGAGCAGTCCCAGCCTGTACATGCCATACTCCGGTCTGTATTTTATAAGGGTGTTCAGGGCATCCCTAGTCTCCGCTATGTACTTCTTCAGATCGATCTTGTCCGTTCTGAAGTCAATATATGCACGGATCAGAGCCTCCTCCGCCCTCTTGATGGTGAATCTCGTCTGCCTGCTCTTTGGAGTCATCTTGATGACCTCAGGCTTTCTGATGCTCACCTGTATTCTCATATTCTGATAAGTGTTCCATATATAAATGTAACCCGATGACTCCCCGTCGTGGATCTTCTGCGGATCTATGAGGAAACTGAGGTCAAATGTGTTGCCATCGAAGCTGTTCCACTTCAGCACGCTGGTCTCCGGTATAAGGAAATCGCAGTCCGATGCTATCTTGGTATTCGTGTAGCCCCAGGTGTTCTTGGTGATCGTAACCGATGCCCTGACCAATTCGGATGGCATCTCAACCAGCAGATCGTTCTGAGCCACGGACAGTGTGAGTGCCCTCTTCTTGTGTGTATACACAAGGAATTCCTCCATGGCCTGTCCTATGGACAGTGACATCCCCAGTGTGTCATACACCCTCTGAAGCTTTTCATCCCTGCCTATAAAAGTGCGCACAAAATCCTCGCTTCCGAATATCCTTATGGCATCCTCCCAGTTCTCCTCTGCATATGCTGCAAACTGGAACAGATCCTCGAGCTTCTTACCCTCGACCTGAATATATGGAGCGACTATAGCTATATGATAAGGGATGATAAACTCTCCCCCATCAGTGATTATATTTATATGACCCTTGAAGGATTTGCCTTGCTCGATTCCTCGGGCGTCAAATGAATAGCTGACTCTGTTCTTCCTGCCCACAAATGTGTGACTCTTGAAATCCAGTATATAGCGGCTGTCGTATACCATCAGTTTCACTGCACAACTGTTTGAAGAATCCACTGTAAACTCTCCATCATACACAGTTCCCGCCTCGATATTCAATTCTATCTTGCTGACTGATATGGCTACCGCTGGTCTGTCAACCTTAAACTCACCACGAGCATACTGTTCAACTATTCCCTTCATCGTCTGGTCTCCTGTATCTATTTCTATTGTCTTTTTGTCAAAAATCACTCATAGTGGTTGTATTTGAAGCTTCCAATCGGTATAATTGACAAAAAGACATATATTCAGATTATAACAAAATATTGTCTCTTTTTAAACAATATATACAGAAAAATAACTTAAAACAACTGAAAAAGGGGTTTTTTTATGAAAAATGGGGTTATCAATCTAAAAACAGAGAATCTCCTCAGTCAGGTCGAAACTGTTCGTGCAGATCTTAACATGAATCCACTGGGAGTTCCCGAATCTGTTACTAAAGCTATTGCGGACAACATGAGTCAGTTATCAGTATACCCTGATCACACCACAAAGAAATTAAAGGAGGCCATATCCGCATACTCCGGAGCAAAGACAGACGACATAATCGTCGGCGGCAGCTCCTATGAATTTGTCAAGATACTGTGCGAATTTACCTCGCCTAAGAAAGCTATCCTGATAACACCTGGAGCACAGAATTACGAAAAGCTGCTCTCTATGAACGGCTGTGAGATAATCTACTACTCCACACCTGAGGAGGAGGATTTCACCCTCGATATCGCAGATTTTATATCGAAGTTGTCAGAGGACATCGATATTATATTTATATCGAATCCTAATGGTACAACATCACAGATAATCGATGCAGAGTCTTTGGAATTTATAGCCAAGATATGCGATGGCAATAACATAACCATGGTCGTTGACGAGGAATACATGGATTTTGTTGATGATCTGGAGAGTAATTCTGCCATTCCTCTCACATCGGAATACGAGAATGTTATCGTGCTGCGAAACACAACGAAATTTTTTGCAGTTCCCGGACTCAGGCTGGCATATATGATCACATCGAATCCTGTTCTCAAGAAAACACTTGAGATCACCGGACTGCCATTTGCGATAGGCAAGCTTGTGGAGGCCGCCGGGGTCGCCATGTTCACCGACGAAAAATACATTGCCGAATCAAGAGAGCTCATCAGAACCGAGCGCAACCTTGTGTACTCGGCACTGTCCACCCACAAGTCGATCAAGCTGTACAAACCGGCCGCCAACTTCATACTGATCCGTATCCTGAGGGATGCTATTTCCGCGGGTGATGTGGTGGATTACTGCATGCCAAAGGGTCTTTATATACGAAGCTGTGCTGATATAGGCGGACTTGACAACAAATACATAAGATTCTGTTTTATGAATCCAAAACAGGATGACCTGCTGGTCAACACCGTGCTGGAAATAGTCTAGGAAATTACTGTTTTATTTACAGACAACATAATAATAGAAAAGGAGAATTTAAACTATGGAAAACATGACAACCAAGATCACATCGTCTTATAACAATGCACTGGACATCAAAGTAGTTGACGGACATTTTGCAACTAACCATTCCCACATCAACAGATACATCGATATGACAACCATCAAAAGCAGAAGAAAGATGGCTCTCGCTGCTGCCAAATCCATGGCTACAGAGTATGTTGCAACAACGATCGTTGACACCATCGTCTGCATGGACGGAACAGAGGTTATCGGTGCTTACCTTGCAAATGCCCTCACAGAGAACGGTATCGTGTCCATGAACCAGCACCAGACCATATACATCATGACACCTGAGGTTCATTCTTCAGGCCAGCTCATATTCCGTGATAACCTTCAGCCAATGATCAAGAACAAGAACGTTCTCCTTCTCCTTGCATCGGCAACCACCGGCAAGACAATCAAGCAGAGCATCGAATGTATTGAATACTACGGTGGAAGCATCTCAGGAATATCAGCTATCTTCTCAGCTACAGACGAGGTTGCAGGCCACGAGGTTCACTCTCTGTTCAGCAAGAAGGATATCGACGACTATGCTTCTTATTCCGTTGACGAGTGCCCTATGTGTAAGGCCGGCAAGAAGATAGAAGCCATTGTCAACAGCTATGGTTATTCGATGCTGTAATACCACAGAAACAACGCAGCCTTTCCCTCGCCGCTCACATAAACTAAAACGGCTGCCTCGATGGCATATGGCCTTTCTTACCGAAAACCACATACCATCAAGGCAGCCGTTTATTTTATACTATTCTATTTTCCAAGATAAAATTTCTTTGACCTTTTATGATATACGATCACTCCGGCCAGTGCACCGATCACCGCTGCCACAATAAACCATGCCCATGTCGGCACATCTTTGATATTGTAGCATCTGATGTTGATCCACATCTGGTTGATATCCTTGGTGGCATCCTCATCGAAATACTCCATGACCGCACTTCTCTCTATGGCGTCCTGTGACGGATACTGAGCCCCAAGCTGTCTGTTGACCTGTTCCGCAGAAGCTCTGAGAACGTAGTCAGGATCTGAGTTGTCCCCTGTGAAGAAATATCCAAGTGGATAATCAACAACATCCTCCTCGTCATCCTCTGCACCATAAGTGTAATCCAGATAAGAATATACCGTATCGTCATCCCCACCTGCTATGACTGAGGTATAACCAATGTAATACATGTTGCGGACTGCATTGTCAGGTCTTGACACAAAGTTGATAAACGCCTCGGCCGCCTGCTTTCTGTCAGCGTCACCGTCTATTCCATTTTTCAGCATGACCCATCCGTCAAAGTACAGATTTGTGCACTCCTCAGGGACCGCAAAGTCAAGCTTCACACCATCCTCCTCAGCCTGATCCATGGCATAAACTGCATCTCCTGACCACTGGTAATTCGCAACAACCTTTCCTGTTATCATGTCTGCCTTACCGCTGTCAGTCTCAAATGAATACACATTATCCTTTATGTCCTGAAGAAGATCCTGTGACTTTGCTATAGTCTCAGGACTGACATCGTTCATGATATCCTTGAGCTGCTCTGAGTAATCATCCTGAGCCCTGAATTCAGTGTCCATCAGCTTGTCCCTCTGCAGTGCCCCGACTGCGGCAAAGTAGGAATCTCTGACATTGTCTTTTATGGTGATCTGTTTTGCAAACTTAGGGTTGTTGAGGACTGTCCATGTTCCCGCCTCGTCAGCGGTCATCTTCTCCGGATTGTACAGAATTCCCGTAATTCCAAACATGAAGCCAGCTGCATATTTGCTCCAGGTCTCTCCATTTATCTCATGCGTCTCAAATGTATCTCTGATGTATGGCGACACACCATTTATATAATAATTCTTGTCGTTGTTCTCATCGAAAAAGTCATCGGACAAAGGCTCAAGCTTGTTCTCAGACATAAGCTTCATGATCATGTACTCCGAAGGACATACAAGATCATACACATCGCCGAGAGTCAGCATATTATAGAGATCCTCATTGGTGCCGAAGCACGAATACTGAACATTCACCTTCACACCATAATTCTCGTAATACCAGTTCTCGAAATCCTCCACCATGGAATTCTCACCAAATATAGTTGTTCCATTGTCCAGTTCCAGGGCTTCGTCTTCATCCCAACCACCCTCGTCAATGTACTCTTCCCAGCTGCACACCCTGAGAGTGACCTCTTTTTCAGTAGCAGATGCGCCGTCACTCTTGACAGAAGCAGCATCTCCTATATCCTCCGCTGCCATTACCGGCAGCATCTGTCCGGCAAGCAATGAAACAGCCATGACTGCTGCCGCCAGCTTTCTGGAAATCGAACGTCCAAAACATCTATGTCTTATCATCGCTCCACCTCCTTCTTTTTTCCGGCCACATTCATAGCCACAACGATTATGACAACCAGTGCAAATATGACTGTTGAGAGCGCCCACAGGGCTGTCTTAACTTCCGTCTGTGAACCTTTTGTCGCATTTACAACGTAAGTACTTATGGTGTCAAATGTCGCAGGCTTGGTGTATGTCGCGATGAAGTAATCATCCAGTGACAGTGTAACAGCCAGCGCAAATCCCGAAATAATACCCGGAAGTATCTGGGGTATCACTACCTTTGTGAGTCCCTGGAAAGGTGTAGCTCCCAGATCTAACGCAGCCTCATACAGACTGCTGTCCATCTGCTTGAGCTTTGGCACCACTGACAGATATACGAAAGGTGCCGACAAAACCACATGGCCGATGACAAGTGGAACATAGCTGTCCTTGCTCATGCCAAATGCAACTATGAGCAGTATACATATAGAGAAACCTGTCACAACATCTGCATTTACAACAGGCACCTCATTCATGGCATTTATCGATGCTGAAGCCCATTTTTTTGAATAAAAAGCACCTATGGCACCGAGTGTTCCGAGTATGGTTGCTATCAGTGCTGAACCTGCGGCCAGAAACACAGTTCCAACGATCATTGACCTCAGCTCGTCCTTGGTGAACAAAGTCACATAATTGTGAAGCGACCATCCGTGAATGCTTCCGATATTTGCCGATGTTGTAAAGCTGTAAACAGCCAGTATCAATATAGGCATATATATGAGAAGAAGCATAATGCATATAAATATAATCTTAGACCATTTCTTCATTATAACAACGCACCTCCTCTGCTTCCGCCGTCATCATCCGTGTACTTGTTTGTCACAAGTGTGAATACAAGTATTATCACAAGAAGGACGAGTGCTATCATGGAACCGCCGTTCCAGTTGTATGCTGAGAAGTAGCTTCCTATCAGACTACCCATGATGTATGTGCTGTTGTAAAGCATGTCAAGCACAACATAGTTAGTCATAGATGGCAAAAATACCATAACTATTCCGCTGACGATTCCCGGAACGGTGAGCGGAAGTGTGACCTTGACAAATGTCTGGAAGCTATTTGCCCCAAGATCCACAGCGGCCTCCATAAGGCTGCCGTCAAGCTTCAATATGGTTGTGTATATAGGAAGTATCATAAATGGCAGAAAATCATATGTCATTCCTATAACCGAATTGAGAAACGGGTGGAATGCCAGATTGCCCTCTATAACCGTGAGTACCTCCTTGAGTGCTGTGATCCTCAGTGTGAAGTTGATCCACATCGGGAGCACGAACATCATGACAATTACCGATTTCCTTTTCATCTCACTTCTCGCAAGTATATATGCGATCGGATATGCCAGCAGCAGACACACCAGAGTAGTCACTATGGCAAGCAGAAAGCTGTACGCCAGAGTACCTATGGTGTTCGGGCTGGTAAAGAATCCCGTCAGATTGTCAAATGTAAACCTGCCCTCGCCGTTGGTGAAGGCATAATAAATAATTACAAACAGTGGTGCAACTACAAAGCATATGAGAAATAATGCGTATGGGATGCCCAGCTGTTTTCTTGAAAAACGTAAGCCGTTCATGTTCATCCCTCCATCTATTTCTTAAGTGAAAACTTCATCTTATCCTCTGGAATTATCAGGCTGACTCTGTCCTCCATGTTCCACAGGTACTCGTCATCCACGATAAAGTCCTCCTCATTGTCAGTTCTCACCACATAGCTGTAGTGGTCTCCCTTATATATAAGATTGATGATATGTCCGCAGATTATACCAGCTTCCTCGTCATCACTCATGTCGATATCCTCTGGAAGTATAGATACTATTACCTTGATCTTCTCACGGTCTATCGCCTCACCATTTGCATCCACCAGCACGCCATCCTTCATGGCTGAACCCGGGACGATCTCCGTGAGGTCGCATGATACCTTACCGTCAAATACGCCGAGGGCATAATTTCTATTGACTGAGCTCTCAATCTTGTTGATTGCAGTCTCCGATATCATGATGTGTATTCCATCAGGTTCAACATTGAGGCCAACCTTGTCTCCAACCTTGGCGGACTTTGTGGTCTGAATAACTATCTCATTCCTTCCGGACTCAACGGTGATCTCATAGTGCACACCCTTGAACACAACAGATGTCACAACTCCCTTTACAGCACCCTGTTCAGGTGTAGTGATCATCACATCCTCCGGTCTTACTACGGCGTCCACCTTTGTTCCAATCTCCACGTCATCCAGACAGACAAATTCTGCACCACAGAATCTTACCTTTAACTTGCCCGTCATAATTCCGTTGAAGATGTTACTCTCGCCTATGAAATCCGCAACAAATGCGTTCTTTGGCTCATTATATATATCTTCAGGAGTTCCTATCTGCTGTATCTCACCCTCGCTCATGACAACTATCTTGTCTGACATGGTGAGTGCTTCCTCCTGGTCATGTGTTACATAGATAAAAGTGATTCCCAGCCTGTCATGCATTCCCTTGAGCTCTATCTGCATCTCTTTTCTCATCTTGAGATCCAGTGCGCCAAGAGGCTCATCCAGAAGAAGTATCTCTGGCTCATTGACAAGAGCTCTCGCTATAGCTATTCTCTGCTGCTGTCCACCCGAAAGCGTGGCGACTTTTCTGTCCTCAAAGCCCTCAAGGTCAACCATTTCAAGGACCTTCTTGACCTTCTTCACGATCTCTGCCTTAGGAAGCTTCTTGAGCTTGAGGCCAAATGCTATGTTGTCAAAGATATTCAGATGTGGGAACAGCGCATACCTCTGAAAGACCGTGTTGATAGGTCTCTTATTTGGTGGAAGCTTGCTGATATCCTGTCCATTCAGTAATATCTCTCCTGAAGTAGGAATCTCGAATCCTGCTATCATTCTAAGTGTCGTGGTTTTTCCGCAGCCTGAAGGGCCTAAGAACGTGACGAACTCGCCTCTCTTCACTTCGAGGTTAAAGCCGTCAACTGCTGTGAATCCATTGTCATAGGTCTTGACAATGTTTTTCAATTCAATGATATTGTTGGAATTATTGTTGTTTTTTTCCATTTATTTCCTCCTTAAGTATCGTGACATACTCCGTCACTTACTTACAGTGCCCCAACAAAGCGCATTTGTCATCTGCCATTCCAAATGGACGACAAGAGCGACCGCCCCGCCGTCAGCGGACAACAAATCCACGCTCCATGTATCACTGCTGTATATCTCACCAGCCCGGGGAGCAAATAACGAAAAGCCTATCTGATAGCTCTCCTCGCATGAGCACAACTTTATCTTGCCCTCATACTGTCGGGGAATCAAAAACATGTTAAGAAAAAACCCCTTTATGATACCGGGTGATGGCATGGATCACGGTTAGTAGCCCTATCCACCTGCCTCTCCATGTCGAGATACATTTTAAGGCACGGTATCCAGGGTAAAATAGCTAACAGACTTCCTATTTTTCCCGAAATCCATGAAGATCATCCTGCATTTTATGCAGAAAAATCGACCCTGTCTCCAAACATTCCGCATATTCGCGGCTGCATCCCTGCAATTTGAAACAAAGTCGATTTATTCTAACATATAATCATTGGTAATGATATATATTTTCATTTAATTCTTTAACAAAACAGGTCGTTACCTGTTATTCATTCTGAACAATTCCGGAATGACTCAAGAGGCAGTCACATTTTACTGAATCCATCAAATCCGAATCGCTATTCAGATAACAGTTAATAAATTCTAGATCAGAAGTACCGCCAGCTGCACCAGTGCTGACAGCCATATGAGAACCACCAGATATATCTTTGCCGCTTTTGTCATGTCGAACCTCCACACACAATAATCCATCACTCTTCAGGACATGCTATGCAAAACCTCAGAATATTCTGCAACACATTCTATATTTATTTTGTTCAATAAGAGTATTTTTATGCCTGAGTTCGGAAGTTTCCACAGTATCATCTGATAATCCTTCTTTCCGTTTTCCCATATTTCCATGTATATACATACGTAAGCTTCATCTGCCCGTGCTCTGACTGCCATTCAAGATGTCCGTCTTTCATCCGAAAATCTATGCCCAGCTTGTCCGTGTCTATCTCTCCTGGCTGGTATGTTCCATCTTGACCGTCACGAGATACATCGCTGATACCAGCGACCTCGTATCTCACCTTCTCAACATCCGCCTCCACCTGTGCTTTGGCCATGTAACCAGCCGCAGAAAACATAGCCAGATCAAAAATCACGGATACAAAGCCAGCCAAAAGTACAGTCATTATCTTCTTAAACAGATAGGTTCTTACCTTTCTGTCATCGACTGGTTCAAGCCTTCCTCTATATCTTCTATTGTCAGACTGTCTATAATATACAACTGCCCCAGCCACCCAGAATACAACAACAATACACAGGCATATTCCAGGAATCGACACTCCGGGGAGCCAGCGCCACCACCCTACATAATACTTTATGGCCACCACCGCAAAACAAAGTGCACATGCAGCCGTGATACATGCTGATATCACGCTATCCCTGTCCCTTCCATCAACGATGCAATAATCTTCTCGTTCTCTCGGCAGATTTTCCAGCACACAATTATATTTTCTTCTGTCATCTGGGACCTCATATCCGGCCTTGCCCAGTTCTCTCAAGTACAGCCATGCGTCCAGGCAGGCAAGCCACAAACCAGCCATAGGGCAAAATGTAATAACGCTGGTCACCATCATAACATCGCAAAATGTACTGACAATATCATCAAAAAACACACCACAGATCATTCCTGCAAGTGTAGGAACAGATACCACCACCGCGGTGATCAGAATTATACGCATTACGCGCTTGTCATATTTTATCTTCATACGACTTCACCCCATTTTTGAACATCAAATAACTTACTATCTCTTACATGCACTACATCAACGCCAGCCCCACAAACATTTTAACTGCTGTCTCTATGATCTCATCCGGGAACTCGAATCCCGCCGTATGGAGCTGGGCATGATCCTCACCATCGCCTACGCCGAAGAATGCTCCCTTTGTCTCCTGCAGATAGTATCCGAAGTCCTCCGACCACCTCATCGGCTCAGCAAGTTCTGTAACCACAATATTCTGGTCAGCAGCACATTTTCTCAGTTTGTCCACATTCACAGCATGATTTTCCGTTGCCGGGAACCGCTCTATCTCCTGTATATCAAGGGTGAAGCCCCCATCGTCCGCAGTATTTTGTGCAATCTGCTTTATCTCATCCACATACCCGGCAAATACCTTTTCTCTCTCAGCCCTCACCGTCATACGCAGCGTTCCTTCTGATGCAGCCACACCATAATTGGCATTTCCAATATCCATTCCGATGAGCGTCATCCTGACAAATCCCCTGCTGCGGTTGTACTCCTCCGTAAGCTCCTCTATCTCCAGCAACAGCCTGGCAAGCGCAGGCCCCGGATTCTTTCCCGCCTCAGGATATGCCGCATGGCTGGCTGTCCCTATCATATGTATCTCAAGCCCCGTTGATGCGCATGCAAATGTTCCATCTATCGTCAGCACATGATTTCTCGGATATCCCGGTATGTTATGAAGTCCATAAATCTCACCTATATTCTTCTCAATTATAAGATCTCTGCACAGCCTTGCCCCGGCACCGATCTCCTCGCCGGGCTGGAAAATGAAATAGACGCCCCTGTTAATTATCTGATTCTGGCTTGCACGGGACAGCCAGGCCGCAGCCCCACATAATATACTGCTATGTCCATCATGCCCGCAGTAATGTCCCGGCTTTCCATCCTGCCCACACACTGCATCCATGTCTGCCCTGAACGCGATCGGCGTTCTTTCTTCATCCCCTATTCTGTCATCAGAAGATTTCAGCACCGCATAAAACCAAGCACCTCTATCCACGATCTCAAGGTCAGTATTCTCCCTGAGAAACGACATGAGCACCGCCTTAGTCTGCATCTCATGCATCGAAGCCTCAGGAATGCTGTGAAGCCTGCGCCTGAGGTCATATATCTTTGTCATCAGCTCTTTGTCAATTTCCATAACGTCTCCGTGCTCCTTCTCATCTATCACAGCCCAAGACACATCCTTATAATACCGAGTATCAGCATATGCACTGGATAGAACAGGTAATTCACCAGCTTATTCTGCCTGCCGCGCTTGCCATTGTATGTCAAAGTCAGTCCAAACCCCAACAGTGCCCACGGTTCCTTGAACATCGCCAGGTAGCAGAACGGTATTGCAATTGCGGACTTTTCATGAAATATATACAGGAAATATCCTATAAGTATGGCGTGGTAGTCATAATCAACCGCAAGATTCATCGATATAAGACACACTATGGCAACTATCGGTATCGTTGCTATAAACCATACTGCCTTGGGAAGCTTCTCCATTTTTTTCCTCAGCACATCAATGATCCATATCATTGCCAGCACCATCGCCAATGTAAACATAATATTATTTGCATTCCATTCAAAGAATACGCCACTGGAGAACATGTCATAAGGGATCTCAGATATCACGCCAAATATAAGCAGCATTCCAAGATACTTCCACTTGTTTCTCGTATGAAAATATCCTTCCACCAACATATATATGAATATCGGGAAAGCTATCCGCCCCAGGACATCAAATACATCACTTACAGCCGATATTATTCCACCATCCAGATACGGATACAGCAATGTCTTATTCGTATGATCTATGAGCATTGAAATGAACGCTATATACTTAAGCTGTGCTCCGGAAAGCAGACCTATTCCGTTCAATGTTATTTTTCTGCACGTTTCACAAGTTGCACCCTCTGCCTGCTCAGAGTTATTTTTTATTTTATAATTATGAACTTTCATGCAATTTCTCCTTTGTTTTCCCAACATTTACTGATGTTTTAGTCCTAATAAGTACAGTAGTCGTTTTTAGGCCCCCGCACTGATGCACTACCACACTTTTCAACAGTGTTTTCACTATAAGTATAACATAACTGCATTGAATAACAGAGCTTAACTTTTTTTCAATACGCTTAAATTTATGACATTGCACATTTACATGTAGTCAGCATATTTGCTGGATAAATAAACAAAATACCAGTCTGCAAAATCAGATGTTTTTCTAATCTTTGCAAGCTGGTATTCGATCACCCTCTGTGTCAATCAGAGCATATGACCTATATGTTCAGATCGTATTTCTCCACCTCAAGTTCCACACATCCGTCAGTTTCAAATACAATATCCTGAGCATTGCGCGGTGTATATATAACTGTAGACAGCACCTGTTCTCCATCATTTACAAATATCTCTATGGAATTCCAATCCATCACTATTCTCATTTTTGAAAGTCCATTGCCATTCTTGATTTTGACCTTGCGCACACAGTTTGTATCACGTATCCATCCCGCAAATGTTCTGTCTATCTCAAGCATTTGTGTTCCCGGGGTATAGCTGACATTGGTTTCATGAATCTCATCCTTTGCAAAGTGCATTGTAAAATGTCCGCATTCAGCTTTCTTTATATCAACTGTCATATCGATAACTCTGCCGTTAATGCCTTCATATGTCTTCTCACCACGCAAAGTATCATTAACTACCAGCTTGTTCTGCCTGTATCCACAAAGCTCTCTGACCGGAGTCTGAATCAGCTTGCCGTCAGAGATCATTAGTTCTCTTGGAACTGACATCATACATGCCCACTTCTGTCCACGTGGCAGCGTATTTACGCTGTCCCAAGACTGCATCCAGCCAATCATCACTCTTCGTCCATCAGGTGTTCTTATAGTCTGTGGTGCATAAAAATCAAATCCACTGTCCACAGATACTGCTTTTTCATACTTGAAAATATGTTTCTCTTCATCCACATCGCCTGTGAAGAATACCACGTTATTTCCATTGTGAAACTCTCCATCTGCTGACATGTCCTGTGGGGATACTATAAGCACCTTATGTCCATCCATCTCAAAATAGTCTGGGCACTCCCACACTGCGCCAAATCTGCCTGTTTCATCCTTTGCAAATACTGATTCAAATTTCCAGTTGTACATATCATCTGAAGAGAACAGTACAACCTGAGGGATTCCATCATATGTCCGGTTTCCAGCCAGCATATAGTACCTGCCGTCCGCATCCTTCCAGACCTTCGGATCTCTGAAATCAGCACGGCTGCATTCCTCCGGCATGATCTTCCCATCAACAACAGGATTGCCGGATATTTTTTCATAACTAATTCCATCGCCTACAGCCATACACTGGTTTTGTATAACATTCTTAGTTCCATCAGCCAGTTTTTCCTCAACTACTCCTGTATAGAACAATACATGCTTCCCGTCATTCTCTATTGCAGTTCCTGAAAAGCAGCCAAATGAATCATAATCCGAGTCAGGTGCCAGTGCTGTTGGAAGCTCCTCCCATCTTATAAAATCATCTGAGGTGGAATGTCCCCAGTGCATAGGTCCCCACTCCGTGCTGTATGGATGGAACTGATAAAACAAATGTGCCTTTCCTCCATATATGGAAAATCCATTAGGGTCGTTTAACCAGCCCACCGGAGTTGTAAGATGGAACTCCGGCTTGTCTGCTCTGTCTACTCTGTTCTTTTCTATATATTCATCTGCCTTCTGGCATGTATACATACTGTGACCTCCTTCTTCTTGATTAGATTGTTTTTTCGGTTGTGCTGTCAAAGAAGTGCAGCTTATGTGGCATGAATACGAACGAAACCTTGTCGCCTATCTGGCTTATCTCATACTTTGATACTCTTGCAACAGTCTTGCTTCCAGCAAACTGGAAATACAGATTATTTTCAGTTCCCGTCCACAAGAAGATCAAACCGCCCACACCCTTTTATTTATCTGAGGTGTGGGCGGTTTTTATCAAAACTTTTGTCCTATAAGTTTAAATATCATTCTGTCTACTGCGCATGCTCGAACTGATGCTCTTTGTAGTGATGAGCCTCCTCCAGCATCATGTCCTTGACCTTCATAAGTCTGACCTGGGTGCTTCGCTCATTCTCATCAAGCTTCATGCTTATATACTTTATTCCCTCCCGAGTCTCCGGGATGATGACATGCTCAAGAGCATTTACACGCCTTCTGGTCTTCTCTATCTCCGCTGCGAGCATCTGGCAAGACTTCTCCACCTCCGCCAATCTCAGCATATCAGGAAGTATATCCGAGAGGGACTTCACTGCATCGTCCAGCTCTCCAGATGTAAATGCAAATCCATACGAATAGATGTCATTTGAATTTGCGCTTTTCGTCTTATAGTCGTACACAGGAATGTCAACACTCATTACATTCCTGTCGCCAAGGGCGATCCGCACCTCCTGCTTCGGAGCCATGAGCGCCGTACTCAATGTCTGCTCATTCATACCCGCCTTCGCTATTACAAAGCCTGTGTTGGCAGCTTTGATGCCAGCCTCAACCTTCTTTCTCAGTTCCATATTCTCTCTTGCCATGTCAAGGAACTGCCTCATCAGCTCATCTCGCTTATCCTTAAGGAGCTTATGGCCTCTGGATGCCGTGACCAGCTTCTTCTTAAGCCTTGTCAGCTCCATTCTGGTTGGATTAACCACAACATTAGCCATCTGTCTTCTCCTTTCTTCCAAATATATTTTCAAGCTACTTGACATGTATTACAAAGACAACGTGTATATGGCAATTTTGAATGTCGTACATTTAATTGTGTCCCCATTGCGGCATATATTGCCAACCGGGGGTCGCTTCCGCTTATTTCGGTCTGCAGCGGTACTAAGGTGCCGCTTGAGGCGCCACCTAAGGACCGGCGACCTCAAACTCCCCCTATTGGCAATATATGCCGCAATGGGGGACGAACACAATCTACATCTTTCAAAATTGCCTACCCACTACTTTCCGTAATACATGTCAAGCCACTTGTCGTCGATACGTTTCAGCTCGGCTCTAGGAAGAATGGAGAGAAGCTTCCAGCCTATGGCAAGTGTCTCCTCAATACTTCTGTCGGTGCCGTACCCCTGGGATACATACTCCTTCTCAAATGCCTCTGCAAACTTTGCATATATAATATCTATATCCGAAAGTGCCGACTCACCCAGGATAGTCATAAGTTCCTTGGCATCCTTTCCTCTTGAATAAGCTGCAAATAACTGGTTCATGGTGCTGGCATGATCTCCTCTGGTCTTGCCCTCACCGGTTCCCTTATCCTTAAGTCTGGACAGTGATGGAAGTACATCGATAGGCGGTGTGACTCCCTTTCTGTACAGCTCTCTTGAGAGAATGATCTGTCCCTCTGTGATATATCCCGTAAGGTCTGGTATAGGATGAGTCTTGTCATCCTCAGGCATGGTCAGGATCGGTATCATGGTTATACTTCCATTCTTACCCTTCTGTCTTCCGGCTCTCTCATACAGAGTTGCCAGGTCAGTGTACATGTATCCAGGATAACCACGGCGTCCCGGAACCTCTTTTCTTGCGGCTGATACCTCACGAAGTGCATCCGCATAGTTCGTGATATCCGTGAGGATTACCAGAACGTGCATGTTCTTCTCAAATGCAAGATACTCAGCGGCGGTAAGCGCCATTCTAGGTGTGGCGATTCGCTCAACAGCAGGATCATTTGCCAGGTTGATAAAGAGGACTGTTCTGTCTATGGCACCAGTCTCCTTGAAGCTCTCTGTGAAGAAGTTTGCCTCCTCAAATGTGATACCCATGGCTGCAAATACGACGGCGAATGGCTCATCTGTTCCGCGCACCTTTGCCTGTCTTGCTATCTGTGCTGCAAGCTGGCTGTGCGGAAGTCCTGAAGCCGAGAATATCGGCAGCTTCTGTCCTCTTACCAGTGTGTTCAGTCCGTCTATGGCTGATATACCTGTCTGAATGAACTCAGACGGATAGTTCCTGGCAGCCGGATTCATCGGCAGACCATTGATATCTCTTCTCTCATCAGGAAGTATCTCAGGGCCGCCATCTATAGGTCTTCCAAGTCCGTCAAATACACGGCCAAGCATATCTTCTGATACGCCGAGCTCCATACTCCTTCCAAGGAATCTTACTTTGCTGTTTGAAAGGTTGATACCTGTCGAATTCTCAAAGAGCTGTACCAGGGCGTCCTCGCCATTTATCTCAAGGACCTTGCATCGTCTGATCTCGCCGTCCGCCAGCTCAATCTCACCCAGCTCATCATAAGCTACATTCTCAACTCCGTGCACCAGCATCAGAGGACCCGCAACTTCCTGTATAGTTCTATATTCCTTTGGCATAGTCTTAGTCCTCCTTCTCTATAGCTTCCTGAAGCTCCTTGTCAAGCTCCCTGGATATCTTCTCGTACTCTTCATCCACATTCTCAGGAAGCACATATTTGAATCGTCCGATCTTTTCTCTGATCGGCATGTTCAGAATATTTCTTATGCTTGCTCCACCGGCCAGTGCCTGCGCTGACTCCTCATAAAATGCCATGATGAGCTCCATCATCAGAAACTGCTTGTGAAGCGGTGTGTATGTGTCCACATCATGGAATGAGTTCTGGTGAAGAAAATCCTCTCTGATGGATCTCGCCGCCTCCATCTTCAGTCGGTCTCCCGCTGAAAGGGCATCCATACCTACCATCTTAACGATCTCATCGAGCTCTGCCTCCTCCTGAAGCAGGGTCATCATCTTCTGTCTGTCGACCATGAACTTTTCATTTACATTTTCCTCGAACCATTTGCCCATATTGTCCACATACAGAGAGTATGAGGTCAGCCAGTTGATGGCAGGAAAATGTCTCTTGTACGCAAGCGATGAATCCAGTCCCCAGAATACCTTGACGATTCGAAGTGTTGCCTGTGAAACCGGCTCGGAAATATCACCACCCGGAGGAGAAACCGCACCGATAACCGACAGTGCTCCGGTTCTGCCCTCGCTGCCGAGAGTCTTGACCATTCCGGCTCTCTCGTAGAACTGTGCAAGTCTTGAACCGAGGTAAGCAGGGTAACCCTCCTCACCAGGCATCTCCTGCAGACGTCCTGACATCTCTCTGAGCGCCTCAGCCCAACGCGATGTGGAATCCGCCATGAGTGCCACCGAGTAACCCATATCACGGAAATACTCAGCTATAGTTATACCCGTATATATAGATGCCTCTCTGGCCGCAACCGGCATATCCGATGTGTTGGCTATGAGGACTGTTCTCTGCATGAGTGAATGTCCGGTCTTCGGATCCTTCAGCTCTGGGAACTCGTTCAGAACATCTGTCATCTCATTTCCGCGCTCTCCGCATCCGATGTAGACAACGATATCCGCCTCAGCCCACTTTGCAAGCTGATGCTGGATAACTGTCTTGCCGCTTCCGAAAGGTCCGGGAACCGCAGCCACTCCTCCCTTTGCTATAGGGAAGAATGTATCTACAACTCTCTGTCCTGTGATAAGTGGCATGATCGGTGGTATCTTTTCCTGATATGGACGGCCCTTACGAACCGGCCACTTCTGCATGAGTGTCAGCTCCCTGTCACCCTTGTCTGTCTCAACCACACACACAGTCTCCTCAACTGTGAATTCTCCTGCCTTTATCTCTTTGATGGTTCCTGTCACACCATAAGGCACCATGATCTTCTGTGTGACGACCACAGTCTCCTGAACTGTTCCTATCACATCGCCTGCCGACACTTTATCACCCACCTTGGCAGTCGGCACAAATGTCCACTTGATATCTCTCTTCAGCGATGGAACTTCTACTCCTCGCTTCAGGTTGTTACCACATATCTTCATGATATCATCCAGTGGTCTCTGGATTCCATCGTATATACTGCTTATAAGTCCCGGTCCCAGTTCAACTGACAGAGGCATTCCCGTTGACTCGACTGGTGCTCCCGGTGCAAGTCCTGATGTCTCCTCGTATACCTGAACTGATGCCTGATCTCCGTGCATCTCTATGATCTCGCCGATAAGTCTGCTCTCACTTACACGCACCACGTCGTACATATTTGCATCACGCATGCCCTCAGCGATGACCAGTGGTCCGGCGACCTTCTTAATCTTTCCTGTAGCCACTTAACAGCTCACGCTCCCTTCTATTTGTATGCTCCACTACTCTTCATTAAATAAAATATCCGAGCCTACAGCCTGCTCAACGGATTTCTTTACTCCCGCTATTCCAGCCCCTGTATTGCCAGATATCCCCGGTATGAGAATGATCGCAGGCTTCATAACCTCTCTGTATCTGTCTATCTCTTTATTGAGATCCGAAGCCAGTGCCTCGGTCATATATATGACTGCATAATTGTCCTCCGCCAGCCTTTTCAGCAACGTGACCCCATAATCCAGATTATCTACAGGGAATGTATCCAGGCCCAGAGTTGCAAATCCGTATATACTGTCATAATCGCCCATAACAGCTATCTTATACATACATCTCCCTTACCCTTTCCCTGATAGCCTCCTCCGGAAGCTGGTTCAGCTTGCATGTCAATATGATCCTGACTGTCTTTATCTCGTTGAGCCTCGCCAGAATGTACGCCACTATCGGTCCCACCGTAAATGGGTTGTACTTCTGAGGCTTTATCGTTTCTATGATACGGTTGTCACACCATCTCTCAAATGCCGATGCCGACTTAGAAAGTGCCTCTGCCCCACCAGCGTATGCTGTATCTGCAAGGTATCTCTCTATCTCCTCCATGCCAGCCACCGCAGCCGTCGCCAGCCTGTCAATATCCAGAGTATTGCACTCCGCCATGGCTCTCTTCATGAAATCCTTGTTTTTACCTGTCTTCATGGATCTCACCGCTATCTTGATATCTGCAACAGCCACCGTCGTCTCTGCATAATCCCTGAGCAGGCTGTCATCTGCCTTCTTTGCAGCCTGCATGATTGCCAGCAGTGTTCCTCGGTCTATCACAGCATCGCACATCTGTCCATCTCCAGCCTGTGCCATACAGTCCCAAGCCTCCCTCGCGCAGTCTCTCATGTGTTCTGGAAGTCTGTCCCACGCCTTGTCACTTACGATGGACAGCATCTTCTGACCGTCTATCTCGGCATTGTCGAAGAACACATGGGCAGGAGTCTCCCCGGCAACCACAGTCTTGATCGCCGCCTTGAGGTTGTGATACAGATCTGGAAGTCTTATGACATCGAACACGGACATATCATCCACCATCTCAGCCACAGCAGCCCACGTCTTGTCAGTCTCCGCCCTAAGTATGTCATTTTCATCCATACTGGCTTTATCACTATCGCCCCAGCCCTTCTCTATGATGAACTGAACCGCCTTCTTGTAGGAATCCGTGGCCACGAGCTGTTCTATGACTGCCTGACTCATAAGCGTCATCTCAAGTGCCCTGATCCTGGCAACTGCATATATATATTTGTCTGCCATCTGCCTACCTCCAGCTATCTGTTATCAACAAATAATAATTCATTTACCTTGTCTGCCAAATGTTCTCTGTTCGCGTCCAGCATCGCCCTGAATGAACAGTTTTCCTCGATTCCTCCGTAGATCAGGATAAATCCTCCATCTATATCACAGTTCCCATTGGACACCTTAAGGCTTCCTCCATGAGCTGTAGCTATCTGCTCTATCTGCTTCTCAGTCTGTGGTGTAAGTCGTTTTCTGTCTTTCCCGGAGAAACATATCTCTCCGCTTTTCGGCTGTACCGACTTCTCCAGACATTTGACGATCACCTGGAAATACTCCTCATCCGGGAGCGCCACCATTGCGTCATATGCCTTATCCAGCATATTCCCAATTATGGACTGCTTTGCCGCAAGTATCGCCTGTCTCTTCTTAAGTTCTGATGAGGACTTTGCCCTGAATGATCCGGACTTTTCTGCCTGGGCAACCTTCTCTCTGGTCTCCTCATTCATCTTATCCACAGTCTTTTTGGCATTTGCAATGATGGAATCCGCGTTTCTGGCAGCCTGAGCTTTGATCTCTTCAGCTTCCTTCTGCGCTTCCTGAAGGATCTGTTCTACGATTGTTTCCAATCCCGTCATAAAGTACATCCTCCTTACAAAAAGTTATAATTTGATTCCATTTACCGCAAGAATTGATACCAGAAGTGCAAGGATCGCATATGTCTCAACCATGGCTGGGAAAAGCATCGCCTTACCAAACTGATCAGGCTTCTTTACAACTATTCCAACTGCTGCAACTGCTGTCTTGCCCTGGTGCATTGCTGATACAAGACCAACTACCGCTATTGGAAGACATGCTGCAAGCATCATAAGTCCCTGTGCTACTGTGAGCTCCTTCGGTGTTCCTGAAAGGATTCCTATGTTGGACAATGCTATGAATCCAACAAGAAGTCCATAGATACCCTGTGTACCCGGAAGAAGCTGGATGATAAGAACTTTTGCGAATTTGCTTGGATCCTCACTTACTACACCTGCTGCCGCCTGACCAGCAACTCCTACTCCATATGCAGATCCCATGCCTGCAAGAATTACTGCAAGCGCAGCTCCCACTAATGCCAAAACCGTTCCCATTGTCATAATATTTTCTCCTCCTAAAATTGGTTTCTTATTTCTGTGTTTCTGTACCACTTACTATATCAACGTACTTCGTATTCTCCCTGAACGGCCTGAATGGATTGCCGCCGCCCTCGTAGAATTTGCCGAAGAACTCTACATACTGGAGACGGCATGTGTGCACGTATGCTCCCAGCATGTTGATCGCAAGGTTGAACAGATGTCCTACTATAAATACGATGATGAACACTATGGCTCCGAATATTCCATCGCCAGCCATGCTTCCCATCTGGTTTATTACCTGTGCTATAACTCCTGTCGCAAGTCCCAGTGCAAGAAGTCTGGAGTACGACAGCAGATCTGACAGCCAGCCTGTCAGGTTGTATATGTCATACAGTCCAAGTGCAAGTCTGAGCACCGGATTCTTGTGGTCTCTTCCCGACATGAGCACGATGATCGCAGCTCCCGCAATCGCCAGTCCGTAGCTTGTATTCTTAAGCCATCCAGGGAAATTGAACTGCATCTGTGCTATAGATGCGAACAGCTCCGTCGGCATGAGCATCAGCACAAGTCCTGTGATGAGCATGAACCACGACAGCACGTCGCATATGAATGATTTCGCATCTCCCTTCTTCAGACACATATATCCCTTGAGTGCCAGTCCGCCGAACAAATGTATAAGTCCGAACAGCAAAGAGAATAACAAAAGCTTCATCGGGTCATCCAGCGGTGCAAACCATACCGGCTTGAACGTCACCTCGTGGTGGAAAAACGTCCTCGATACCACCGTTATCAGGTCTCCGAAAAAACCACCAAATAATATTCCCCATATCAGTGTGGATATACCACAGTACATGAACAGACGCAGGGACTTTTGAAGTCCGTTCTCCATCTTCGGGAATTTCCTGATCAAAATAAAACATGCCAGGAATATGATGAGTCCATACGCCGCATCGGACAACATGAGTCCGAACAGGAATATATAGAATATCGCCATCGGTGTGGTCGGATCCATCTCACCTTTTCCCGGAAGTCCAAATGACTCCAGTACGCCCTCCGCCGATGCGAACATCTTCGGATTCTGAAGCTGTATAGGTGCCGCTTCATCCTCCGGAACATCATATACATCAGCCATCAGGCTGAAATTCTCATTGAGTACAGCCACTACCCTGTCTGCATCTCTCTCCAGCACATATCCCGATATGACAAATGTGCTCTTTGACTGGAGAAGGCCTCCAAGGACCTTATATTTATCCGCCCTTATGCGGTAATAGTCAGCCAGAAGTCTCAGCTTGTCTCTGTCATCAGCCATGGATACTAGTTCATTCTTCTTGTCCTCTATCCACTGTTCGAACTCCCTTATATCCGCCCTGTACTTATCCGTCTTCTGTTCAGGTGTTCTTTTGGAGAAATACGAAATTCTTGTAAATCCATGGGATCTCAATATCTCCTCCACCCTCTGTGATACAGTTTTAATGGCTATTGCCACCATACAAGTCTGGTCCTTATCAGATCCTACAACAGTGACTGTGTATCCCGCTATCTCCGGTTCCGCAGAGCTTATATACCCCTGAATATCCGTCTCCGTGAGCCCCGGTGGCATAGTTCCGATCATCACATCCGTCTTCTCGGTCCCTGTGGTATTGATCGGTATGTCCATATTCAGCCACGGCGCCAATCCGTCTATAGCCACCTGACATTTGACTATTCCCGCCTCACAGCCGGCTATGTCCTTGCTGATCTCCTGGATCTTTTTAACCTTACGGTTATAATCCCATCTTCCAGCTATGATCTCCTGAATGTCAGCCTCTGACGCCTCCTGCCGTCCTTCCAGGCTGGCAAATATGGATTTCTCCTCCGGAGCATATTTATCAATTATCTGTAAGGCTTCATCTGTATTCTGTACTCTCTTCTCGTACTTTGCTCTCTGGCTTGTGGTACTCATCTTCCTGAAGTCATCAGTCTCTTCGTTATCAGTCTGTATCTCAACCATTCCCAGCGACTGGAGCTTCTCAAGAATTGCTTTTCTGTCCCTCTTCATGGCACAGATCTCAATCTTCTTCATAGGAAGTACCGCCATACATTTACCCCCTTTCTTAAAATGCCTGCAGGACTTTTCATCCCACCAGCTCTGCGATGATCATGGAAGTAACCTCGCCTTCCATGGACGATGCACGTTCCCTGAGATGTGCGATCTCAGCGGTGGCAATATCCATCGCCTTCACCGTGAGTTTCTCCTCCTCAGATCTGCCGGCTCCCTCGGCACTCTTCATGCTTTCTCTCGAAGCTGATCCTGCGGCCGCGATCATATCCGCAGCCTCCTTCTTTGCAGCAGCTACTGTATAGTCGGCTTCTTCCTTGGCCTTGCGAATGATCTCGTCAGCTTCAGACTCTGCATCGGTTATCTTCTTCATAGTCTCCTGCAGCATAACATTCCTCCCTTATAAAAATTTATGAGCAGACTCAATTCCATAAACACTTCATCAAAGCATCACTTTAGATTATTATGTCAAAACTCAAGTAATATTATTTTATAATGAGTTGGCTATATTGTAAATAAACATTTTGTAAAGTTTGTACAACCCCCTTGATATTTTTTTATTGTTAATGTACAATGTGACTATGTTGATAATACTTATGTTTATCCATTAATCATTTTTCTTCCTTTTAACGCGGTTATATGTCGAACAAATGATGCAGTTTGACGAAAACCGTATAAAAAAAGATCCCATGACAGTCTTGACCATACTGTCATGGGATTCTTTTTTGAGTATGAACGGGGTCCCCCTTACGGCATAACTTATGATACTACTCAATCATTCCGATTCTTCTTACGTGACGCTCATCATTTGAGAATGGTGTGTCGAGGAATATGTCGACTATCTTAAGTGCAAGTCCAGGTCCTATGACTCTGGCACCCATAGCCAGCATATTTGCATCGTTGTGCTCTCTTGTCGCCTGTGCCGAGAAGCAGTCGTGGCAGAGTGCAGCTCTGATTCCCTTTATCTTATTCGCTGAAATCGATATTCCTATTCCTGTTCCGCAGATGATGATTCCCTTATCACACTCACCTGAGGCTACTGCCTTTGCTGCTGCCTGTCCATATACCGGGTAGTCAACTGACTCTGTGCTGTAACAGCCAAAGTTCTTGTACTCAAGGCCTCTCTCCTCAAGATGCTTTATAACCTCCTGCATAAGCTCATATCCGCCGTGGTCACATCCAAGTGCTATCATGTTCTGATTCTCCTTTTTATATAATATTTTTTTCGAAATTAACTAACAGCTTATTATCCTGTGTCCTGCAGCCTTGATGAGACGGTTCATGATGGCGTAGCCCATGTCCCCCTCCTCAAATGACTCGCTGTATATATACTGTGCACCTATGTCATCACAGGTTCTGAGCAGACTGTACAGTCCGGCAGACACAGTTATCTCGTTCTTCTTGCTTCCGGCATCGTATACGTTCTCGCATACTCCGTCATCATAAAGACTGACATTGTCAGTGTCACACAGTATCGCAGTCTTGTATCCCTGTGCCTTTTTCTCCGCAACAAGACTTCTTATCTTCTCAGCAGCAGCCAGTCTATCGCCCTCTACTATGCTGAGTTCTCCCTTTGGAGCATAGTGTGTGTACTTCATCCCCGGAGCCTTAGGTCTCAGAGCATTGTTCATACCTGTTATCGCCGGATCTATAGTCACATCGCCAACGATATCCCTTATCATCTCCGGAGTGATATATCCAGGCCGTAATATAGTCGGTCTGTCCCCGGTCATGTCCACTATCGTCGACTCTATACCGATTCCGACTGCCCCACCGTCGATGATCATATCTATCCTGCCGTCCATATCCTGCTGCACATGCTGCGCAGTGGTCGGGGATGGTCGTCCGGACAGATTGGCACTTGGAGCTGCGATATACACTCCCGAATCCTTTATGAGTCTCATGGCAACCGGATGTGATGGCATCCTGATGGCAACCGTATCAAGTCCGCCAGTGGTCGTGTGCGGAACGACCTCTTTCTTGTTGAGTATGATGGTGAGTGGTCCCGGCCAGAATGCTTCCATGAGCTTCTTCGTGTCGTCACTCACTGTCTCCGCCAGTTCATACACGCTTGATGTCTCTGCTATATGGACTATGAGCGGATTGTCCGATGGCCGGCCCTTTGCCGCATATATCCGATGTGACGCATCCGGATTCAGCGCGTCTCCTCCAAGGCCATACACTGTCTCTGTCGGAAATGCTACAAGACCACCTCTCTTAAGTATCTCCGCCGCCTGCTCATACATGCGGTCGTCATCCACTCCTGCTTTTGCAATTATAGTGTTCATCACTTTACCTTCTTCTATAATAAATTGTTATCGCTTCTATATTATTGTATATACGCCCATATTTTAGCCCAGCACCGCATGTGTGTCAAATGTTTAGGCTATATTTGGGTAACATATATCATATAACGTCCGCCGCCGTCATATAAAATAGTAATTACACTTCCCGGGTATCACCGATGCGTACTTCCACCAAATTATACATACTTGTATTTGCCATAATATTTGCAGTAATACTTCCTCCAATCCTCTGCTACATATTTATAGTCCGTCCCGCAGACCATACAGCCGGGCAGGATACTTCCACCAATACAGGAAATGAGCACACATCCACCAAAGGTTTGGACACCACAGATGCGGCCAAATCATTTACGATCCTCATCGATCCGGGACACGGCGGATTTGACCCGGGTAAGGTCAGCCCGGATGGGATCATGGAAAAGGATATAAATCTGGCCATCGCCTCAAAGCTGGCATCGGCACTTACGGATCAGGGATTTTCCGTGTATCTGACCAGAGACTCCGACAAGTCCCTGAACAGTGAAAATGCATCCAGCAAGAAGACTTCAGATCTGAAAGCCCGCACCAACCTCGCCACAAATGTAAACGCTGATCTCTACATCAGCATCCACCAGAACAGCTATTCAGCCGAGTATGTCCACGGAGCGCAGGTATTTTATTACTCCACTTCCTCCGGTGGTAAAGCCTTGGCGGAGTGCATCCAGGAGCATCTCATCTCCGAAGCCGATCCATCCAACACACGGGCAGCAAAGGGCAATTCCGAATACCTTGTTTTGCGGGAAAGTCCATGCACCGCCGTCATCGTTGAGTGCGGCTTTCTGAGCAACACAAAGGAATGTTCCGATCTGTGCAATGATGAATACCAGACCGCCCTAGCAAACGCCATCTGCAATGCAGTCTGTACATGGCATGAACAGCACGCCAAATAAAACCAGGAGCTCTGCTGTGACAGCGGCAGAGCCCCCAAATAGATGTTAAGTGTAATTCTGTGCATATAATTATGTTCTATATGCTACTGCTGCCTTTTAACCCCCTATAGGCATCACCCCCAAATAGTTTATTTTTCCAGCCCTGCCATGCAATGTAAAGACAGATGTGTTGTGATGTATTATTCTCCTTTTATGTGCCATGTGTCAGTTATGGAAATGTGTGAGCACTGTCATATCACTATCTCTGGGAATTGTATCTGAGACGATAAGAATCAGACAGAATTTGTAGAAAAATAAAGAAATGAGCTCATCTAAATATCCTGAGCACGTCCCGCTCACAACTCCACAATAACGCATAAAAAGCCATTTTCCAACCCCATTTGAGCATATTTTATGAAATTTTCATAAAAGTATACATAACGTAGAATTAGGGATATTTTTTCACGGAAAATTCCAATATTTTCTCCATATATCCTATTTACTTGCTTGACAAATGTGGTAAACTATAATACACATTTTAATACCATTAAATTATTGAAGGGGGTCGATTCTATGAAGATTGAACGTCTAAGTGAAAATCAGATAAGATGCACACTCAACAAAGCCGATCTCACCGAAAAGCAGCTCAAGATCTCCGAGCTTGCCTATGGCACACCGAAGGCAAAAGAGCTCTTCAAGGATATGATGCAGCAGGCATCTGTAGAATTAGGCTTTGAGGCTGACGACACTCCACTTATGATCGAAGCCATACCGGTATCACCAGATTGTCTCATACTCATTGTGACAAAGGTTGAAGATCCGGAAGAACTGGATACCCGCTTTTCCAGATTCTCAAAGACCAGCGAATATGATATTGATGACGATGACGAATACATGGATGATGATGACATAGATGACGATCTTGACGACAACGATGAGTCCAGGGATAACAACGGAACCATCGCAAGACTTGAGATCAGTGGATCCGGTTCCGTTCCACAGGGCGTAAGAGAGGCACTTGAGGGCATTTTCAACACCATATCCGGACTTGCCGGAACCGCAGGAGATTTTGCCGCTGCGGCAAATGGCAGCAATACATCATCTGATGACAGCACCACAGGCACTGCCGCCAGTACAACAGGCAGCACAAAGGAATCAGGTTCAGCAAGGGAGAGCATGTGCTCACTGTACATCTTTGACTCACTTGCAACCATCATAAGTGCAGCAAAACAGGTTGCTTCTTTCTACTTCAGCGAGAACTGCCTGTACAAGAATCCTTCCAACGGAAGATATTATCTGGTTCTCACGAACAGCAATAACACAAGCCAGGAATTTGTGAGAGTCTGCAATATCCTTGCAGAATACGGAACAGCACAGAAGCTCACATATGCCATGCCGGCACATTTCAAGGAACACTTCACCGCTATTATGCCGGAGGAAGCACTTCAGACACTGTCAGCATTATAAGTAATAGCCAGAGATTCCGGCGCAGCAAAAAAGACGTACCGCACAAGCGATACGTCTTTTTGTTTTATATGTCAATATCATCATTCTCGATAACTGCTTTTGGATTGGTGTAGAAGAGCTCCGTCATGTAATCCTCTCCATACTTTCGCTCTATGTACTCAGCACACTCCCTTAGGTATGGTGCTTTATCCTCTGAATCCAATGCATCACTTGCCACAAAGTGAACAAGCTCTCCCTTGAGAAGCTTTCTCGAAAAATTCTTGATGTCATGTCCAAGATCTCCAACCACAGCCGATGCACTTATCTGTACATATGCACCAAACTGAATGAGCTCCTCGACCTTGTCCTCATCTTCCTCAAGGCATTCATACTGTTCTACATTGGCAACTATCGGTATATATCCGTCCATATTGATGTCTCTTATAGCTTCAGATATCGTCTCAAAATCCACATCGTAAGGGAATCTGATCATAACATACTTGCTGTCTGCCATGGAATCCAACTGACCAGATATGATCTTCTGGTGGTTCTCATCGTTATACTCTATCTCTCTTCCAAGATAGACTCTGTAATCCGGATCTATCTTTCCAGCTTCAACGTTGAGCTGTTCCACAAGTCTGTCCAGTTTGTCTCCATCCATTATCGGATTCTTCTTGTTGTATGGCGGGGTGGCAACTATCGTCCTTATTCCCTCATCATACGCTATTCTGAGCATCTCTGCCGCTTCCCGGAAATTATCCGGTCCATCCTCTGTTCCCGGTAAAATATGACAATTAATATCTATCAGTCCAAATATTCCCTGCCCGGGAGGATTTGTTCCGTCTGTCTTCATATATCTCTCCATCCTTTATAGTACACCTGGTTACTTTGGCAAGTATACTACTCAGCCTCCTTTTTTGCAAGATAATCATTGATCTCCTGCTCAAGCTCCTCTGCATCAAGTCCGTGAACGGCTGCTGCCTCCTCAAGACTCTCTCCTGCTGCTGCAAGGCATCCTATGCAATGCATACCTGCTGCCATCAGTATTGCTGCATTTCCTGCATCAACTGCAAGAATGTCATTTATAAGCATGTCTTTACTTATCTTTACCATTATTTATATCCTCCTTAGATTGCACTCTTACTCAGCATTCACATTATATTATACCCAATTTTAAATGTCTATCCCTTTTATTGTTACTTATTGATAAAACCCGTTGTTGATAAATATTATTATCACTTGCTAATTAATGAGTTTTGTTTTACAATAAGCGTGTGATTATTTTTACTTTATAAGGAGGAAACAATTATGGCATTCGTTATTGGCGATTCATGTATCGGTTGTGGTTCATGTGCTGGTGCTTGTCCAGTAGGTGCTATCAGCGATAATGGCGGCGTATTTGTTATCGATGGTTCACAGTGTATCTCATGTGGTGCTTGTGCTGGTTCTTGTCCAGTAGGAACAATCGCAGAGGAGTAATCTACATGATCCGTAACATTCGGATCCATGCTAAGTAACTTATACTACAACTATTATAAAGAAAACGGAGCGGTAACTCGCTCCGTTTTCTTTTTATCTTTATTCCTCAACATAAGTGTAGGATTCATTGTGCCACTGGAGCATCATATCCGTATACTCATCTCTTGACACAACTATCTCCTTGTCCTCGACAGGATCATAATATCTTATGTCTGCCTCATTATAGCTCACTATGAGAACATATCTGCCATCGCTTATCCTCGATATTACCGGTATTCCCGAACTCACATAACCGAGGAGCATATCCAGCGAAAGACCTGTAACATCTATGCCCTGTCTCTTTCCAAGAGAGTTAAGAGCCTCGACAGGATCTGTATACTGTGCTATATCATCCTCTGTCACCTGTACTCCCTGATACGTCAGAACCATGTACAGACAATCGCCGAGTGACGCATCCACACTTCCCGTACTGCGATGGAATATTCCAGAGGCAATGGTGTTGTATTCCTGGCTCTCAGCCTGCCTGTATATTACCTCGCCTTCGCTTGACACCACTATACCTGATACAGACACTGCATAATTTATCGCATCACCCGCCACGTCATATATCTTTGAAAGTCCAAGATTGTCGTACACATGATAGGTCACCTTATCACGCACTACTGTCATTATCATACTTGCAGCATCAGGATCTATCTTTTCCTTTGTTATGTTCAGCGCCGGTATATAGCTCAGATACATATTTGACGGAACCGTAAAATACAGCCTGTCATATCCGGTTATGGATGACAGATGGGTAGTTCCTATCGTCTCCTTTGTATCGTCCTCCTTGAAGGTTATGAAATCATCGTCCACAGACTTGAATCCACTGTCGGATTTCTCTCCTCTTGTCAGATACAGCAGATTCGTATCCACATCAACCTGCATCAGATAATACCCGCTCTTTGCGTATTCCTTTATCTGCTCGCCATCGCTGTTTACTATATACAATCTGGATGCAGGTATGTTATCTCTGGACTCCTCGCTGTACCTCGTACCAACAAATGACTCAGCATCCACATCAACCTGCGCATCAGATATGCTCGACACTCCGTATACCATATCCGAGTCCTTAAAGCCATAGCATATCAGACATTCCCCTGCTCCGGCGGTGATCTCATAACTCTTTCCGGTATGCATATTCATCAGAGTCAGCTTTGTATTGCTGCTCTGGTCCTCGCTCTCTCCATACGCCATAACTTCCATGTTCACCGACACCTTGACATCGCTGGCTGACAGTCCCTCCGCAATATAAGACTGCTGTCTCGTCTTCATGTCCACGGCGTTCACCTTTCCGCCGAGCATGTAATAAAACTTATCTCCGTCGTAATATGTCAGTCTGGAGGTCTCGCTCTTCATAGCCTCATAAGGCACATTGCACTCGACGAACAGAAGCTCGTCCACCTCCAGAGTCGTATAATCAAATGTATACAGCGCAACTCCGAGCTTTCCCTCATGATCTCCGCTGTTCATATATCCATACACCGCAAATGTCATATTTCCATCTTTGTCAAAGCTTATGATGTTCATGTCATGGTCGGAGTAAGTGTTTGAGTCATTTGCATGGTCATCCATTCCTGATCCGTACACCAGAGTTATCTGTCCATCGCCGTAGTCATACATCCAGAGCTGCCCATTTCTCACAAATGCGATCTTCTTGTTATCCTCTGTGTAGCGGTATTCCAGATCATCCGATGACACGATACCTATCTCATACACATTGTTTATAGCATCTATGCCGTCTTTGTCAAAATACTCGTCCACATATCTGTCATAGCTGAGCATGGTGATCTTCGGCTCAGTCTCCGTAACAGTATCTGCATCCTGTTCATCCGAATAGGCCTCATCATACGAAGCTGTTTCGTCAAAATATATTCCATCAGTGCCGGCTCCGTCCGCCTCATCAATCTGGCTGGCAACAGGCACATCCCTGTAGCTGATCTTATAGAACTCCTTAACTGTATAATAGCTCATGACATCCTGCGATGTGATGGACATGGCTTTATATTCCATCTCGATCACCGCATAGTTGACATCTATCTCCTTTATATATGTGTTTACATCGCTTATAACCGTAGGCTTAAGCCCATCCCAGAGGAGATCCGAGTATGCATTTGCAAGGTTCACATGTCCCAGTCCGTAGGAATCTCCCGTTCCGCCACCCGTGTATTCCTGCTTGTAGGTTCCTATGACCGATTCCGACTCCAGCTTGTCAAATGCAAATGTCGCATCGTGGAAATCCTTTGCGGCATTCAGCAGTTGGGACTCATGATAATTGTCATTTACGACCACTCTGGTATAGTATGAAGCACTCCTGCCATCACCGCTCTTAAGCTTGACAACCAGCATATACTCCATATCCTGCTTGAGATCCATTCTCGCACTTATATCAAGCACATCGTAGCCATCAGTTCCCGAGGCCGCCTCCAGATCACCCTTCTCTATAAGGGAATCTCCGGATATCGACCTGATCTCATACGAATACGACGCATCCTTAAATGCATCATTCTCCACCATTATCTCAAGATTCTTATTCTCATCTATCGGCGTCACAGAGTCCCTGAGAAGTGTGAGGTCGACCTCCCCTGTATAACCATGCATACAATTGAGAAGCGAATCGCCATAGCACACATAAGCTAATGGCAACTCTGCATCCTTCATCTCCGCAGCCAGATTCTTGTAACTTCTATTCTGAAATATATTGACCAAATATATTGTGATCACAAATATTGCTGCCATCACAAGTATTCTTACAAGTACATTTATTTTCTTCTTCACTTAATAAAACCTTCTTCTACGTCTTCTATGCCTGTCGCGTCTCATACAGAATTCATTGCACACAAGCAGTTCGATTATATTTCTCATAACACAATTGGCGCATCCGGGTCCCTCTGGGACATATGGCGGTTCCTCGTACGAAGCTTCACCTGCCGAAGCCATTCCTGCATAACAATCCTCCGATATCTGCCCACTTTCGCTCAGATCATCGTACACCCTTCGCGCAACACGGCGCATCTCTTCTCTGTCAGGATATTGAACAAGCATCGGACTGCCCTCATACTCGAGCTTGTCACACTCCTCCTCCACGGCCATGCTGACCTTTCGGAGTTCTTCCGGGTACATCTCCTTCATGTACTCAATATCCCTCATCATTTCATCTGTTCCATCATCACAGTCAGGAAGCATGATTCCTGTCGAACTCATACTGTATCCACCAGTCTCACCCATACCGGGTATCACAGGTGTCTTGATATTATAGACATTTCCATCCCTTATAAGCCCCCTGAGGTTTTCATCGTCCGGGCTGTAAGGAATATACTTAAATTCTTCACTCATACAAATCTCCCTATCTGCATTGTTGTATGTCTATTACATAGATATGCAAATGGGGAGAATGTGTGAATATCTCTGTTACTTTTTTCAGAGCTTACTTTATCTGTCTCCGAATGAGATTCCAAGTGTTCTTGCCTCGCTGATGATGTCGTCATCAGGAGATACGTATTTGAGCTTTCCTGCACTCTCTGAGAGTGGGATAGCTGTAACCTTGTTGTCAAGGAATACAACAAGCTTTCCAAAATCCTTTGCCTTTATGAGCTCTGCTGCCTTTGCTCCAAATCTTGATGATATGACTCTGTCATATGCATCCGGACTTCCACCTCTCTGGGTATGTCCAGGTATTGCTATTCTTATATCCTGTGTTGTGTACGCCTTGAGCTTATCAGCCAGCTCATACGCAACTGATGGATATGGATTGTTGGCTATCGCTTCTTTTCTCTTCTTCTTTGGAAGCTCTGCGATCTCCTTCGGAATAGCACCTTCGGCAACTGCAACTATCGTGAAGCCCTTGTTGTCCTTTGTTCTCTTGTCTATAGCCTTATATACCTTATCGATATCGTATGGGATCTCCGGGAGCAGGATCACATCTGCGCCACCGGCGATTCCGGCGTGGAGAGTTATCCAGCCAACCTTGTGGCCCATAATCTCAACGATAAAGATTCTGTTATGCGATGCAGCGGTTGTGTGGATACAGTCTATTGTCTGGGTCGCTATATCAACAGCACTCTGGAAACCAAATGTCATGTCAGTTCCCCACAGATCATTGTCTATGGTCTTTGGCAGACCGATGACATTGAGTCCCTCCTCACTGAGGAGATTTGCGGTCTTCTGTGAACCATTTCCACCTAAAACGCACAGGCAATCCAGCTTCAGCTTCTTATAGGTATCCTTCATGGACTTTACCTTGTCAAGACCATCCTCAGTTGGCTCTCCCATGAGCTTGAATGGCTGTCTTGAACTGCCGAGGATCGTTCCACCCTTGTTGATAATACCTGAGAAATCAGCCGGCTTCATCTTGATATAGTTGCCTCTAATGAGTCCCTTGTAACCCTCAAGGAATCCATAGATCTCAACCTCGTCAAACAATTCATACAAACCCTTTGCGATTCCGCGCATAGTTGCATTTAATGCCTGACAGTCACCACCACTAGTCAAAAAGCCTACTCTTAACATACTCTGCACCTCTTTCTTTTATTTTTCTTATGTACACAGACTGTCTGTATACATTATAAGTATACTCTTCCCTCAAGAGCCCTCAGAAGCGTAACCTCATCTATACACTCCAGATCTCCGCCTACAGGCACACCGCTTGCTATACGGCTGACCTTGATACCGGCCGGCTTCACAAGCTTTGATATATACATCGCAGTCGCCTCACCCTCCGGGCCTGAACCTGTAGCGATTATGAGCTCATCCACATCTTCATTCTGAAGCCTTCTCATGAGCTCGGATATCCTGATATCCGCCGGGCCGATACCCAGGGCAGGATTTATAACTCCGTGGAGCACATGATAAACGCCATCAAACTGTCCTGTTCTCTCATATGCCGCCAGATCCCTCGGGGTCTCCACCACCATTATCACCTTGTGATTCCTATTTGGTGAACTGCATATAGGACATACCTCCCTGTCAGTTATCGTATAGCAACAACTGCAGTATTTTATGTTCTTCTTTGCATTCACAATGGCATCGGATAACGCCAGCGCCCTCTCCTCAGGCATACTGATTATGTGAAACGCCAGTCTCTGAGCCGTCTTGGAGCCTATTCCCGGGAGTCTTCCCAGCTCTTCTATAAGTCTGTTTACTTCTCCTCCATAAACTTCCATTAGAACGGCAATCCTCCAAGTCCCATTCCACCTGAGATCTTGCCCATACTGCTATTGTAGTCATCCTCCTGTGCTCTCAGTGCCTCGTTCACAGCCGATATGATAAGATCCTCAAGTGTCTCTATATCATCAGGATCAACAACCTCAGGATCAAGCTTGATCTCCATGAGTTCCTTCTTACCTGACACCTTTGCAGTGACAACTCCTCCACCTACAGATGACTCATACACCTTATCCTCAAGTGTCTTAGTTGTCTCCTCCATCTGCTTCTGCATCTTCTGTGCCTGCTTCATAAGATTGTTCATATTACCAGGCATCATACCTCCTGGGAAACCGCCTCTCTTAGCCATTACAATAGTCCTCCTTATTCTGATTAAATAATTTATAATATGATATCATCATTTCTTATCTATTGGAAAGTTGATCTTGTTCAGGTTCAGTATATTCTCCGTCTCAAGCCTTCCATTATCACTGTGGGAATTCCTTGTACAAAGTATCTCAAATTCAATCTCTCTTCCAAGATATTCCTCGATCACACTCTTCACATGCTCCACATTCTCAGGCTTGTCAAAGTATAACTTCGGCATATCGTCATCCGTCAGCGGGATCATGAGCAGAAGTCTTCTGTGATCATCGGACAGTATGAGCTTCGTCCTTATGGCCGGATCAGCATCATTTCTCTTGAGATATCTTCTCGCAGGAACCGACAGCTTCTCCAGTATATCATTCCAGTTCTCCGCAGCTCTCTGCAGATCCTCGAACTCTGCCTTTGGAAGCTCCATTGCCAGCTTGTCCTGATATTCCTTCATGCCCTTCTGATCTATCACATCGTCAGCCGGGCTTACGGGGGCAGCACTTTGAACCGGCGCAGCCTGTATGCCATTTGCCTCAAGGTCATCAAGCTTCTTCTCAAGCATCCTTACCCTCTCAATCAGACTTGTGGTATCAACCTCCATCTGTGGTCTGCACAGCTTTATGACAGCCATCTCAAGCACTATCCTCTTCTGTGAGGAATACTTGATGCTGGCGGCTGTATCCGAGAACACGTTTATATATCTTACTATGGTGCTCTCCTCCATATGACCGGATATCTCTCTTATGCGTTCCAAATTCTCCTTGGTCATATCCAATCTGTCGCCCTCCGCCGAGGACAGCTTGACAACGAGTATGTTCCTGAGAAACCATGTAAATTCATTTACGAAACGGCCAAGCTCACGTCCCTGCCACACAACTTCGTCAACCACATCTATTGCATGTTCAACATCAGATTCCAGCACGCACTCCAGAAGTCTTGCAAATGTATCTATGTCCACAGCTCCTATGGTCTCAAGCACATTATCATATGTAAGCTTCTGTCCGAGATTGAATGCAACGCACTGATCCAGAATAGATAAGGCATCTCTCATGGAACCATCGCCGGATTTTGCGATATAATCTATCGCCTTCTTATCCGCATCAAGTCCCTCCCTGTTCATAAGCTCCTCCAGTCGATCCGAGATGACATCCACCGGGATACGTCTGAAGTCGTACTTCTGACACCTTGACGATATGGTTATAGGTATCTTGTGGGACTCCGTGGTAGCCAGTATGAATATTACATATGATGGCGGCTCCTCGAGAGTCTTTAACAGAGCGTTGAACGCTCCCGGAGACAACATATGAACCTCATCTATGATGTATACCTTATACTTGCCCTCAGTAGGAGGATATGCTACCTCCTCCCTTATCTGCCTTATATTGTCAACACCATTGTTGGAGGCCGCATCTATCTCAATGACATTAAGCGATGATCCATCCGATATGGCTCTGCAGCTTGCACATTCATTACATGGGCTTCCGTCCACCGGATGCTCACAGTTACATGCCTTGGCAAATATCTTGGCGATCGAAGTCTTACCTGTTCCTCTTGTACCGCAAAATAAAAAGGCATGACCAAGTCTATCATTCTTAATCTGGTTTCTAAGAGTGGTAACTATATGATCCTGCCCCTTTACCTCGTCAAAAGTATCAGGTCTCCATTTTCTATATAAAGCTACATACGACATCACCAATACCTACCTTTGTATCATAAAACTCACACAGACTATTATATCTGAATTTACATTTTATATCAATCAGATAAGCAATATTTGAATATGGTATTGCCTGGTGCCTATACACAGAACATCTCTGTCCGCAAGCTGCCAGCTCCTGCCCGCCGGAAGCCTGATCCCATTTATGACAGTTCCATTTGTGGAATCAAGATCTTCGACATAGATCTTCTCTGCATCCTCGTATATCCTTATGTGCCTTCTACTGACGCTGATATCCTCTATAACCTGATCCGCCTGTCGTCTGTCCCGCCCCAATACAACTCCCTCCGGCGTCACCGGGAATTCAGTAGCCACAATGCCTCCGTCTTCGATCAGTCTCACAGACAGTCTCTGCTCCTGTGCGGACTCTCTGCCATCGAGATTATGCTGTGTAAGCAGGGTTGTACAGTCATCCTCCGAGCCAAGCACCGTGGTATCGCCAGGTATTTCGTCAGCCAGACTTACATGTTCCAATGCATCAACATTCTGTTTTTTAGGTCTTCTGTTTTCATCTTCCTCCGCATATCGCAGCTCTGAGCACTCCACGCCCTCCTGTCCCCGCCGTTCATCCTCAGCAGCAGACAGCTTCCTCTTCATCTCCACATAGACAAATAACTCCACGGACAGCACGATGAGTGCCAGCATTATAAATCTCACATCCGCCGCATGCCCCTGTATATAAAATTGAACAGCCGCTATTCCCGTAAATGCCACCACAGTAAATCCTATGAGTATGAAAAATATCCTATCATATTTGTTTTTCTCCATTGTCGGTATCGTCAACGCCGCCGCACTGCTTTGATCCGTTCCGAACACCTCATCCATCAAAAGCTCCTGCTCACGGGCCGCAGCCAAAGATTCCACATTTCTTTTTCTATTGCCGGAGCAGCATTTTTCCTGCTCACGGGCAGAAACCTCATCCACATATTTCTGCATCCGCTCCATGTCATAATTTGCCGACACCACCATGTCATATATCTCATACATAAAATCCACAAGCTCAGTGTCCCTGTGATCTACCCTCTTTATGATCTTCTCCACAAGATTCTTTATTCCCATTCTGACATCCGTTCCCTGTCCCGGCACATACACGTATCTGAAACTCTTCTCTGCATCCGAGTAAAATATCTTGTCGGATTCTATCAGAAGATTGTCCGGCTCAAGCATGTATTCTCCCGTCTCCATGACCACACTGCACAACGATCTTATGAGAGCAACAGCCTGCTCCATGGACATTATCCCCCTGTCAGATATATCGTCCAGGCTCTTCATGCCATTTATTTTGCAGTATATGAACATATCTCCGTTGATGGCCCTGAATTCCGGCTGTATTATTCCCTCGACAAAATTATTGTACAGCATGTCCGTCTCATAGGAATTTATGGCCGCTGCACTGACCTCCACCACAAAAAAAGTGTTAATTCCCTCTACCTGGCAATAACTTACCATATTCCTGCCACCTCCTAAGTTCATTTCCTACATCCCTTATCTCCTGTCTGGCCGCAGTCTTTCTGTCACATCTGCCGTCATCTATCAATATCTGTATCCCCGGAAATGACTCTCTGTAAGTTATCTCCGCAACCAGATTCTTCCCATTCATGGCCATTTCCGCATTCACACCATCGGCACATATCACGGTCTCGGATACATTTGTGGACATCGCTTTCTCTGCACTGTCCGTATCCCCCTCACCACTCTCATTGATCCTGTATTCCTCTCGGTTGTACAGTACCAGATATGCCTCCCCCGATGCCGCCGCATGGTTAAACGCTATAAACAACATGTTCATCACCACAAACACGGCACACACAAGTATCGGTGTTATCAGGCACATCTCCAGAACTATAGATCCATTGTCATCCATATATCTGACTCCTCCTGTCTTTTCTTCTCTTCTCCTATCTTTTCCCGCACTCAGAGCACTGAGGAAGTCCCCCGCACTCTGACTTTTTCTTTCTGTATATCGTCCGCTTCAAGCCGGAGCAGCCCAGCGAATAGTGATATTTGTCTCCCTGTTCAGTGACATAGATCACACCATTGCTTTTATATCTTCCACAGATCCTGCACGCCGAAAGCCCGGAATATCTGTCATCCAGAACCTCCCCACTCACGCTTCTCACAGATATCCTGATATGGTAACAGCTCCGCGAGTTGTGGTACACCGAACCATTCTCAGCCACATACACATACTCATCATCATCGTCATCATCCTGCGACCTGTCATATCCCAGGTACGCCCTCTGTCTTATCCTGTCCACGCACCCCACGGTGGATCCTCCGGCAAATGGCAGATTGATCTTCAGCATATATCTGACCTTGAGGCACACAAATCCGTCATCCGACAGCTCTGCATTTATCACCTTAACCCCGGACATTCCGCCGTCGACATATGTGTTCACCGTGCCTTTGTCATCTATGTACTCCCTGATCTTCCTGTTCGCCAGCACGAGCGACACACCATCTGCCATACCTTCAGCATACGGCCCCATGTCCGCGCCCTTTTCGGCTAGCTCATACGCATAGCTGTATTCCGCAAGATACGCAGCCGTCTCATGTAAGCCCTCATATATCACAGTCCGTGTCCGTATACATCCGGCCATGGCAAACACAGTCAGCATGGCAAATATAAACACTGGCAGCACCAGCGATGCCTCCACACTGGCACTACCACGGTCACATCCCAAAGGAGCTGTCTTATATATTCTCCTGCCATACCTGATCCGAACAAAATCTATAGTAATATGCGCTTGGAGAGGCGATTTATCTTTCATATATTTACTTTTCAACATACAACAAGAGAACATATAACACCCCCCTTCAGGATATTTTCATATCTCAATAACTCACACACTGCCTGAAGCTGTACCTGTACAGTCCGTCATCTATCTTCGATACGCCCTCGTGATCTTCTATAAACGATGCAAATTTCCTGTCCTGACTGACCTCAACATCAAATGTCAGAGAATACATCATATTCTTCATCTCAAACGACTCATCCGTCTGTCTGAAATTAAGCTGTATAAGATCCGCCATCCTGTAATACATGCCTCCTTTATTCTCTATCAGAAGTATCGCCAGATAATCCCTGTAGCTCACAGCATCCACGCCTTCATAGTCCACGGAATCCAGATTCATCAGCTTGTCAAGATTGTTGATGTCCGTCACCCAGTATTCGTCTGTCTTCATAAACTGAACGCTTTTGCCGTCAAGCAGCAGCCTTATATCAACAATTGTCTCAGCATAAGCCCAGCATCCGAGCAGCAGATATTTCGCCGCCCCATAGGTGACCCCCGGCACAAGAGCCAGCACCGCAGCTATGGATGACACCTCGGCCATCTTTGCGCTGTCTGAGAGCAGATATGCCAGATTGAGCGGCAGTCTGTGAAGCACTATCCTGTTCACGACCCCCTGCAGATTGTCATGGTCATTATCCTTTCCGGCGATAATGTATTCCACCTCACACTCAAATGGTCTGTCCTGTTTCCTGTCGGTAAATGTATTGAAATTCGCCAATGCATACCCGACACCATATATGTCATCCACTATTCCGGTCTGTGATCTCTCTCCATCCGCCATGAGCTGCCTCTGGAATTTATCCAGATCGTCAAATTCTATGTCCTCCCACTGTCTCGTATCCTCCGCCTGTCCGTCTGACGGAAAGCCATCCAGATCGTATGCCTGATCTGACACCACCCGCCCGGATGGCGTGACAACATTCAGAAGTCCACCTGTCAGGATGCTTTTCAGCGCTTTTCTAGGATCCGTACCGCTCCAACTGCTCTCATCCTGATTCGACTCATTCTTACCATTTTCCACAGCTCCAGAAGCATCCTCCATGGCCTTATCACCGGATGTTATCATCTCAAGAATGTCTTCTATTCCCTTCTCCTCCATGTACACCTTCATATGGTCGGTTATCTGCAGCTTCATATTCTCGCAGTCATTCTCCAGAAGTCCCCTGCACTCTGCCAGCGCTACATCTTCAACGCTCATATTGTCGCCCTGACCATTTTCCAGAGTATATTCCAGATAATCCTGCGCCATCTGCTCAAGCTTTCCCTCACCGTGTCCGCCAAATGTGCTGTCGACCGCCAGCAGATGATACTCCTCAAACAACTCCTTGTCGTACGCCGCCTTCACATCACAGGCTGCGCCCTCGGCCGCCATTGCGGCCTTGGCACTACCCATTCTTATCCGCGCCATCTCAAGCACGGAGAGCCCCAGAAGCAGCATGGAGATCAGGATTATACTCAGAAAAACCGTTACATGTCCCTGATTTCTCATACAGCTCCCCCTTAATATATCTTCTTTGCACTCTTGTTGATCGAGTTCCATATGTTGTTCACCAGAGAAGTTATCTGCTGCTTGAATATGACGCACATCGCGATCAAGACCACCATTATAAGGATTATTTCGACCACTCCCATACCTGACTCATCTTCCATAAAATCTTCCCATCTCTTCATACATTTTTCCTCCTTAAAAACTTATTATCTTAAAAATTTATTATTGCGGGCAGCATGACTATTACCATGACCACTCCCAGCAGAACCACCATCGGAAGAAGCAGCTTTGTCCCGGCTTCCTCCCCCTTTCTCTTCGCCATCTCCTTTCTGGTCTGCATTGCGTTCTGCTCCTCGCCCGCCATCATGATCAATATATCTCTCGTGCCTTTCTTCACATTCTGTGACAAAAGCGACATGAGCTTTATATACATCGGCAGATTTATCCTGTGCCCCATGTTGTAGTAAGCCTCACTCTCGGATACTCCTGCCTGGATCTCATTTAGCGTATAAATCAGTTCCCTGGTCAGGACACTCCCGCCCTGATCCGTACCGGCACAATCTTCCCTGCCACTCTTCACTATCCTTGCAAATGCACCTCTGACCGTGACTCCTGCTCCAAGATAGAGCGTCAGCTTATCCACAAGCTCCGGGTACTCCGACATGAGCTCATCGGATCTCTTTTTTTCCATTCCCCGGATCTTCGACCTGTTTCCACCCCATATACAAATGGCTGCGAAACCACCGAGAAACAGTATCATAAGACCACTTCCGCCTCCCGAGGTGGGCCTGACCGCATATCCGTTTATCTGCTCCGGCAGCGCCACCTCGCTCGAATCTCCACTTCCCGCCTGTATCTCCCTGATGCCTTCCCTTATATCCTTCAGAGCCTTTTCCCTGCCTGTCTCTTCCCTTCCGCACACGCGTATCTGATATGTTCTCTCCGCGCTCAGCTCCCTGTATGTAAGAACAGCCGTGATGGACACTATTCTGCCTTCTCCCTCCGCTATATCGCCGATACGTCCATCGGACGACACCAGCTCGTTGTCCTCGCTTATCCACTGCACATCGAGTCCGAGCGCATCCAGGTGATCCACAAGCTCCAGATCATATATCACTTCGTCGGGGGATTCATTTTCCCCAAGATACAAGGTCTTCAATCTCACCAAATCCCTGCTCAAACACAGCTTCCATATCGTCAGGATCATATTCCAGCGGCATGACATCCACATCAAAATCAGTCTTTTCTCCATCTATGTCAGTCTCCAGAGTGACGGTGGACACATCCCCTCCGTACCCATCTCTGGTGAGCACCACCTGATGAGGCGCAAATGCTTCCTTTGCCACAAGGATCACCGCCAGAATACATGTCACCAAAAGCGCCAGCAGGATCTTCGCAATAATGTCTGTGTACATCTCCGCACATTTATCCCTCGCCGCGGCATCCGTACATATGTATACCCTCTTTATCTTCGTGAGCATCTTGTCATTGTCCATATGCGGTTCTATCCAACCGTATATTTTTCCCGCAGCCCTTTTCAGCATATCCATCCTCCTTTCACATATGTATATCTGTGATCTTTCTGCCCCATATCACCGTCGCCGCCGTGATCACCAGACACGCACTCATGGCAGCTATCCCCAGAGCATTGCCATACAGCGCATCCATATATCCAGGATTACACACCCTCAGATACAGAATGATGACAAATGGCATGGCAGACATGATATTCTGCTCCAGCCGTTTTGACGTTATCATCGTGTCTATCTCTTCCTCCACTTCCAGACGCCTGTCAATATTTTCAACCATCTTCTTCATCATCCTGATGAGATTTCCCCCGGAGCCCTTTGCAACTGCGACCACATGAGCAAATTCCTTCACATCCTGAAGTCCTGACCTGTCCGCCATATCCCTCAAAAGACTTTCAACATCAGAGCTCATCTCAAGGCCGTTTATTATGAGCAGCATTTCCTGTCTGATATAAGATTTCCCCTGATACATTCCTTCCAACTCGTGACAAGCTGGAACAAACGCTTTTTCCAATGAATATCCCGCCGCCATATTTGCGGACAGGGACAGTAGCATTTCCTTAAATTCATTATTAAGTTTATTCTTTCTCTGCCGGCATTTACCATCGGCAATTTTCCTGAGAAATACCAGAATCCCCGGCGTGAACACCAGGCACGGTATAAGACTGTCAAAGAAGAGCACCGACACCATCACCGCTATGACTGAATACACAGCGATACCGGTTACGTTTTCCCTGACACTTAGTTTATAAGAATCATAATCTATACCCTGTCTCAGCACACATCCCTCCTTGAATCACTGCTCTCATTAACGCTTATAAGTCCAGCCGCCACGAGCTTTGATGTGTTGTGAAGATCATTTATCTTTCTAAGCATTCCTTCCACTCGCCCCCTGTCCTTTCCCATATTGCTCTCATGAAATTCATACAATTTATTCATGACAAATTCACCTCCTTCCAGCCCTGTGACCTCGCTTATCTCTATACATCTTCGGGATCTGTCCCTCAGTCTTCCAAGCTGGACAACTATGTCCACCGCCGACGCTATCTGCTGCCTTATCGCCAGAACAGGCATATCCGCACCCATCAGAACCATGGTCTCAAGCCTCGTCAGCATGTCCCGGGCAGAGTTTGCATGTCCTGTTGACAGGCTTCCATCGTGTCCTGTGTTCATGGCAGTAAGCATATCTATCGCCGCCGCATCCCTGACCTCACCCACTATTATCCGTGAAGGTCTCATTCTGAGGCTCGTCTTGATAAGATCCCTTATGCTCACCGCATTTTCGCCCTCGACATTTGCACTTCTCGCCTCAAGGCTCACCAGATTGTCGATGCCCGCAAGCTGAAGCTCCGCCGAATCCTCTATCGTGACAATTCTCTCATCCGCCGGTATATACCCTGACAGGGCATTCAGAAATGTCGTCTTGCCCGCGCCGGTTCCTCCCGAGATGATTATGTTGTAGCCCGCCACGACCAGATTCTTCAGGAAATCAGCAACCTCCATGGTGACTGATCCGATCTCCACCAGCTTGTCCATGGTCATCTTGTCCTTCGGAAACTTTCTTATGGTCATCACGCTGCCGCTCAGGCTCACCGGCGGCAGCACCACATTCACTCTCGAACCATCCTTAAGCCTTGCATCCACTATCGGCGATGCCTCATTTACTATCCTGTTGCACTCCGCTACGATGCTCTGGATTATGGTCTTGAGCCGTTCCTCGCTCTCAAATGCCTTGTCATACCTGTACATCCTTCCTGCCCGCTCGACAAATATATTGCTGCAGCCATTTATCATTATCTCAGTCACCGCTTCATCGTCGAGAAGCTCTGACAATATATCAAGCCTCCTCAGACTGTTGAACAGTTCCTTCTTCAGCGCAAGCTTATCCCTCACGCTCAGCACATTCCCGGACTCAGATTCGAGAATACACCTGTCGATCATATCGCTGACCTGCTCATCTCCTATGTCACCCGACATATCTATACTCTGCATGACCTTGCTTCGTATCAACTGTCTGTCATCCTGTTTCATCTTCTGCTTCCTATTTCACTTTCTATAAATCTCAGCATCTCCGCACTTCCCGGAACCGCCAGCGGCACGTTCAACCTGTGCAGCCTCCGAGCAATCTTGCCGAGCTCCCTTCTCTCCAGAACCCTCTCGAACATCCCAAGCTTGTCCTGGGACAATTCATCCTTAAGCTCAGGAACCATTATCTCGTCAAATGCCCCAAGTATCGCCAGATCCTTGAGAACCGCCTGTCCCATATCAAACACAACCGTTGTATATCTGCCCCATCTGCGGAACTCGTCTATGAGCCACACCATATCCTCCGTGTCCAGCTCCAGTGCATCTATGTACGATCCCAGATATCCAAGCACGCTGTATTCCTCAAGCTCCACGATATTTTGCTCCATATATCCGGTCAGATCCGGTGACCTCTGTTTCACCAGATATATCACATTCGCCAGAACGTCCTCATGGTCGTGAAATGCACTGTACTCCTCCATGCCCACATACAGGCCGCCCCGCACCTCATCATTCATGCACAGGCTGACCGCAAGGTTTGTCTTACCACACCTCCCTATGGGTGATATAACTGCATACGACCTGAACAGCTTTCTTCTGCGGTCCGTATCGTCTATATTCATATATCTGAGGATCTCTGAAGAAATGTTCCGTACCCTGGAATATTTGAATATCCTGTTATGGCTGATCTCTTCTGATCCATCGACTCTATCCCTCGTCATAAATATCATCCGGCAGGCCACCGGCACTTTGCTCTCATCCAGAGGAATATTCTCATCCATCAGCAGAACATCCAGAGTCTTAGTCTCAAGATACCCATACAGTTCTCCCTCCGATGAAAATGCAAGCGCAAACAGCGGATTGTCCCTGTCCGAATTGATATGGTTCATAAGACTTATCATGTAAGCCCTGTCACCATCCAGTATTCCAATCTTGTACTGCTGAATTTTGTCACCTCCACTCTATAGTGCACACGTAATACATGACTCCGCCCATTATGGCAGCAGAGAAATGTACCCTGGACTTCATCAGATTCCTATAAAATTGTTTTGTTGAAATTTCTTTACGATTCGTAACTGACATTAAAACTTCTTTTAAAAGAAAAAATAAAGATATAACTCCTCCGGCCAAAAAGGAGTAAACAATCACCCGGATCACATCGGTTCCTACAAATGTGCCAGCCGTCGCCAGCAGCTTGATATCACCTGCCCCCAAGGCTTTTTTATGAAATAATACAAACAAGATCACCACAGGAATAACACAGCCTGCCACACTGCTCAGAAGTCCATCACACGGTCCTCTGACAACTGCCGACATCAGGAATCCCTGTATCATGCCAACTGCGATAAGCCTGTTCGGAATCCTCCAGTCTCTGAAGTCCGATACCACCGCCATGCTCACAGTTGCGATCAATGGTATTACATAATATATGATCTCTGTCCTCCCTTCTCTCTGAGTTGTAAGCACACCTTACACCCTCTCTCAGCCTTTGTAAAGGGGGGATTTCATAAAGAAAATTTTATAAATTGCGACTATATACAGGCTGTATATTGCCCAATTTCAATATACAAAAAGCCCGTCCTGTTACGAACGGGCTTCTGATTTTACAGCATGTATATATAATTTTTTTTACTAAAATTGTCCATTTCCCATGTTCTGATTGTTATTTGGGTTCTGGTTATAGTTCTGGTTAGGACTCTGATTAGGATTCATATCAGCCTGCTTCCTTGCCGCCATGGCATTATCAATGTTCTGTATCTCGCTCCTGCTTATGGCTATACTGTCCTGAAGAACCTTTACATTGTTGAAATACTGGAGCAGCTCCTGAGGTGGATTCTCCTTGTTCCGCTCGTAGAAATACTTGCCAATCTCAACCATGTTCCTGTCGATCATCTGCACCTCATTTGATATCTTGTTGTTGAGCTTTGCCTTCTGCGCTGCGTCCTTCGTCTCATCCACCGCATTATTTGCAAACTTCTTGGTCTTGTTGAACACATCCTGGAAAAAATCTGACATATCATATACCTCCATGTAATATAGATCTTTCTTTATCTGCCTTAATATATCCATGTAAAACTAAAAAAACCGGGAATATGGGTGTTGATTCCATAATCCCCGATTTTTTATTTGACTTTGTTTCTCACTATGTCATGTATACTTATGACCTTTCACATCAGTCGTCTATGTACTTATTCAGTGTATCAACCACATCATTGAGATTATAAGGCTTTGCGATATAATCATCAAGCTGGTTCTCAAGGATCCTCTCCTTGTCACCGAACATGGCTCTCGCCGTAACCGCAATGATCGGAAGTCTCTTTCTCTTCTCCTTGCGCTCTATCTCCCTGATCTCCTGTGTAGCTGCTATACCATCCATAACTGGCATCTGTACGTCAAACAGTGCCGCATCGTATATCTTGGTCTTGAACAGCTCAACAGCCTTCTGACCATTCTCAGCTATATCGTATGAGAATCCTGCCATACCGAGAAGCTTACCGATAACCTGCTGGTTGACCGGCTCATCCTCTGCAACAAGTATCCTTGCCTTGCTGTGTGCATTGATGGAGAATACTGCAGGCTCCTCCTTCTCTTTGAGGAACTCATCTGCTGCATCTGCCGCTTTGATAACCTTGAGTGGTATCTCGACGATGAATGTTGAACCTATATCTTCCTTACTCTGAACTGTTATGTTACCACCCATCAGCTCAACGATCTGCTTGGTGATGACAAGTCCCAGACCTGAACCACCGTACTTTCTTGTATCTGATGCATCTACCTGGCTGAATCTTATGAACAGCTTGCTCATGTTAGCCTCTGAGATACCTATACCGGTATCTGCAACTGCCATTCTGATCTTAATCTTGTTGTCCCCATCATCCATGGATGCTATCTTGACTCTTACGCTTCCCTCGGATGTAAACTTGATAGCATTTGAAAGCAGGCAGTTGAGAACCTGCTGGATTCTCTGTCCATCACCGCGGACAAGCTTTGGAATATTGCTTCCAAATGAACAGTCGAGCTGCAGTCCCTTGTTGGTTGCGATCGGAACCTGTGCAGCAACTGTGTCCTCAATGGCAGTCCTGATGTCAAATGTCTCTTCCTTGATCTTGTACTTACCAGCCTCAAGCTTGCTTATATCAAGAATATCATTGATAAGTCTGAGCAGTGTGTCTGCACAGTTCTTAGCTGTGATAAGGTTATCTCTGTAATCAGCCTGAAGATCCTCAGCCATAAGTGTGAGCTGGAGCATACCGAGAATACCGTTTATAGGTGTTCTTATCTCGTGGCTCATGTTTGCAAGGAACTCGGCCTGTGTCTTGTATGCTGCATTCGCATCCACGATGGCCTTGCTGAGCTTCTCCTCAGTCTCCTTCTGCTTGGTCACATCTATGACTACCATGTTGATGTAATCAGCCTCAGACTTATACATAACCGTGTTGAACACCTTCTGAAGTGACTCCATGGTGATCTCAACATCCATCAGATCTCCCTCTTTGGTGCCGGAGTTGTTATAAGCTGTGAACCATGCATTGATATCCTGAAGTACCTCTATCTTGCTCTCCTTCAGTATCTTGTCCTTGTAGTCAGACACATCGAGCTTGAAATACTCCCCAAATATCTCATTGGCGTCTACTATCTCGTAGTTTGTTCCGTTGACAGGATCATTAACGATCCTCGCCTGTGCAAATCCTATAGGAAGGTTCATGAAAAGTTTCTTATACTTATCAGACTTTCCTGCTGATCCCATGTTGCCATCTCCGAATACCAGTAATACCAGAACAGCAACGACCGCTGCCAGGACGCCACATATAATAGCTCCCACACCTATACCGGCGACTCCCAGCACTCCCGCCAGCAAAGCCAGAACAGCCATGGCCAGTGCAAGCGGCTTAATCCCAATTTCCTTAATTTTGTCCATTAATGCACCTCTGTTTCTATAAATATTGCGTTTGCCACATAGACACTCCTATGCATATCCACATGGATACATTATATTATAAATAATTATTAAGGTCAACGCTCATATAGTTTTTTATGCTGAATAATGTACAAATTTTCTCTGTTATTTTGTACATATTGGACTACTTTTTATGGTCTCCCAGCCATTCTACCTCGTTATTATGCATATTTTATCTATCAACAGATCTGCATTACTCTATCGCTGCTTCATCATCTGTCCGATCCTCATCCTCTGGCTTCCCCTTTTTGCTGCCGCGCTTCTCCTTGATGGTCTTCGCATTCATAAGCAGTGCAAACACAAGCCATCCGGCAAATGTGAATATCAGGCCGCTCTTGAGTCCTCTAGGGAAATACTTGAACTCTATCACATGGTCTCCCTTCTCAAGATCCAGTGCGATAAATGCTCCCGCAACAGTCTGTATATCGGTCTTTCTGCCATCAACATAGGCAGTCCAGCCCGAATCATATGGTATGGATGTGAACATCAGGCCAGCCTCATCGACTGATATATGTCCCTTCACATATCCATCCTCAAATTTGTTGATATTTAACTGATTGTCAGCCCATCCCTCATACGCCTGGTCAAATGCAGCACCGTTGAGAGTGGCTATCGTAAGTCTTGCAGATGTATTGTCAGGTACACCCGCAGAGAAATAATACTCGACCTCCACGTTGGTTCCCTTTATCAGATGTCCCACATGGTATGTCTGGTACTGAAGTCTCTCGTAATTCTGCTCCTCACCGTTCACATATATCCTTATCTTGGTGATTCCATTGCAGTTCGCTATGATGTACAGATCATTCTGTTCCTCTGTTATGTCAAAGCTGAGTCCAAAGCTCACGATACCCGGTGTGATATCGGAAAGTCCAAAGTATTCACTGTACGGATTGTCATGTGTTATCGTGATGTCATTTGAAGAGCCAGTTACCTCCGGATATATCTGGCTGAACGTACCAGCCACCCCAGTCGACTTTTCCACGAAATTATTTATACTGTCAAACATATTCGATGCGTCAGAAGTCCAGTCTTTCAGCTCGTTATTCACCATGAAGCCCAGCTTGAGCGCCCGGCTGTTCTGGTATACATCAACGCCATCCACTGTATCCACATAGTCCATATCGTAGGACATATGCTCATCCTGTCTCCTGAACAAATATCTTATGCCCAGAACCGAACTTGACACCGGATTTGCTCCGTCAAACAGGAACTCATTGGCACCTGTGTAGAAACCAAGTCCGTGCATGGCATTCACAAGGTCATTTGAAACCGTCGAACCAAACAGGCTGACTCCCTGCATATTGTAATAGGTAGATTCATCCACCACCTTTGTGTTGTTGAGCTCCGTTCTATACGGAAAATGGCCTGTCTTAACAGAATCTATAGCGGCCTGCACACTAGCAGCATCGCCATAGTAATCCGGTATGTTCACCGTTCCGTTGCTCTCGTATCCCTTTGCCGCGCTGAACACGATCTCAGTCAGACACAACACTGAAAGTATAGCTGCCACTGCGAATCTGCCTTTGCCGCGGACAAGTCCCAGCACCAGGATTCCCGCCGAGTACACAGCAAACAGCACCCATGTGAGGATAATTACCGTCCTGTCCATATCAATATTCTTGTCTGCATAAACCAGGAAACCGAACGCCACGATGATTCCCAGGGCTATTCCCGGTATCTGCTTCTTGTCTGTATTTGCAATGGCCTCGTATCCCATGCTCAGCAGAATGAAGATGAACAGGAATGAAAATCTGTTCGGGATTCCGTACTGATCATGGAAGCCGTGCCATATATAGTTGAGCAGCGTATTGTTGAAGCTCATCATGAGAAATACGATCAGTATCACATTCTTAAGCTTCTCGTACCATTTGATCTTTGTATTGAAAATATATATTCCTATCAGCAGTATGGCAAATGTACCGCAGTACAGGTTCACACCGCCGTCAAACTGCTGGCTCTTTATCGGCTCAGTCAAGACAAACATCTGCTTTATCATATCCCATATGCTTCCGTACCACTCCCATTTAGGAAAATGTCTGGTGGCAGACGCCGTGGTGTTAAGCCCGATATAAGCTGGGATCAGCAGAAACGCAGACATAGCCGCAGCCATGACAGATGTTCCCGCAAATCTCAAAGTGTCCTCTGCGCCCTTGTATATGTTCTTGTGATTGGTGAGTATAAACTGGAGAACCAGGAACACACATATCATGAAACATATATAGTAGTTACACAGAAGTCCATAGAACAGACTGAGTGTGTACAGTCTGTAGTTGCTGCCGTCCTCCATCATCTGCTCGAAGCCCTGCATGATAAGCGGAAGTATCAGTATACAGTCCATCCACATGAGATTCCATGAATATCCTATGACATAGTTGCTGAGTGCATATGCCACAGCAAATGGAATGATTAGCAGGTTGTTCTTGTTCCTGCACTTGTATCCAAGATAGCTCGCCATGGTCATACCGGACAGAGCTATCTTGATACTTATGAGCAGGCACATCGCTATGTACAGATGCTCCCTACTGAACAGCACGATTATAAAGTTCAGAGGACAAGCCATATAGTAGGCGATTATGTCAAGCAGATTGCTTCCCATGCCTATGTCCCATGTATAGAACAGGCTTCCCTCGTTCACCAGTTTGTCATGATAATCAGAGAAGAATGGCAGATACTGGTGAAGACTGTCCACCATGGTAAGGCTGTGTCCGCCAAATGGTCCTATCTCCGCCACCACCCACAGCACGAACATAAATATAGCCGGGATGATAAAAGCGATTATCATGATATAGTTGTCAGCCAATATATCCTTTACAGGCTTTTTATCCTTCTTAAATACGAAGCATTTGCTGAATATATAGTTTATTACAAGTACAACTACCTGAATTATTATCTTTGATATAAACTCATTGTATCTGAAGGAGTCGCACAGCAGGTTGGTTCCAACGACCTCCACCACCATGGCAAACAGACGCATGCCCACAAATGATATGAACTCCCTTATGATCCGGCCTACACTCTTCCTCTGCTCCGACCTGAACACGTAAAATCCATTTGCAAAGTAGGCAAATAATATGGCAAGCATTATCGCTATGATATTCGCCGCACTTCGCGACAGATCCGTCACAAGTCTCAACACAAAGAATGATACAAGATTCACAGCCGTGGTCATTCCTCCGGCTATAACATATCTGACCATCTCTTTCTCCATAAGCTTTTTTATTTTGTCTACATATTCATTCATATTTCCATACCGATTCCTTACATGATATTCAATAGTTATATCAAATATGATGTACTAATTATAGTTACATATTCTTAAATATTTGCTACTTGAAGTTCGCAAGAAGATATACAAGAGGTGAATTCCAGTAGATCGTTACCTCATTACATGAATAACTCTGTGCGTTGTCGACATAGCATCTCTCCTTTGGAATCTTTGCAAGAACAGCCTTCGCATATGGATCCTCAAGGTTTCCATCGGCACCGCCCACAAGCATTCCAGGCATTGCCTTGCCCAGTGCCTCTGAAGGTCTGTGGTGTGGATTCTCAGGAGTCTGTGAACCATATCCTGTCACATAACAGTAGCTGACTGCATTTCTTCCAAGTATATAGTTGAGCTGGTCTGCCGCATAGTCCACATATGAATCGTCGCCCAGAACCTTTGATGCCATGAGCAGAAGGATTCCGTTATCCGCAACGACCATGTTGCTTCCCCATACATAAGAGCCGCCTGTTGTTGAACCGAAGCCGCTGCCGGCATAGTTATCTACAAGCTTGTCAGCACCCTTCTTAAGTATCTCCTTCTCTGCTGCGCAGTCCTTTACATTTACACAGTAGTCATATATTCCATAATATCCGACATCCGCCCATCCAAGGCCGTACTTAACGCTTCCCTCGATGGCTGTCTTCACATAATCATTGTAGCTCTCATCACCTGTTGCGATATACAGCTCCGCTGCTGCCCACAGGTACTCATCGCTGTCATTGCTGTCAGGATACTCACCTGTAACTATGCTTCCAACGTTCTTAAAGCCTGCATCTCCCTGATGCTGCTCAAGATACTTCCATGCCTTCTGAGCTGCAGCAAGACATGAATCTGCAAATGCTGCATCGTACTTTCTGTATACAACTGAAGCCTTTGCCATAACAGCCGCAAAATCGCCTGTTGCTGTGTTGGATATAGGTGAGAGTATCATCTGTGCAGTCTCCTCAACAGCAGCCACCATCTCAGGGAACACCTCTCCGGTAACCTTGTGATAAACTCCGCCGCTGGTCTCATCCTGCATCTTGAGCATCCAGTCAAGCTCGTATCTGACCTCATCCAGAACGTCAGGAACACCGTTGCCGCTCTCAGGTATTCCGATAGCGTCGTCCTTTGCCGCATACTCTGAATCCTCATATGTAAGGAGCAGATCCTGTACCGCCTTTGCGCCCGGAACAACATATCTTCCGTAGTCTCCGGCATCATGCCATCCGCCGGTCACATCCTTTGCAACATCTGAGCCGTACACTATGGCAGTTCCCGTGTGACATGCAGCGTGTGCAAAATCACCGGCTATGGCTGAATCAAGCTCTGTTCCACATCTCTGGTCATAGAACATGAGCACTGACGCCTTGTATATATCGTCATACACGCCATCCCCAACAGGGAACTCGTATGATTCTGCTCCGGTGTCGAGAACTATCTTGTATGTACCCTGATCCTTGACATCAGAGAAATCTATAACCGCACATTTGTCGCCCACAGCAGGATCGTAATCCCAGCCAGATACGTCACCCTTGCTGACTACCTTGTCATCAGCGACGCTCTTTACCTCGTAGCTCTTGGCGTCTCTGTCAGTCACTGTGGCAAGCTTCTTCGCATCCTTGCCGTAACCCATCTGGTTGATGCCAACCAGCTTTGGATCAGGAATACCCTCAACGCTCTGTGCGCTTGAGGCGTCAACTACAGTGAGCTTGATATTGTCAAAGTATACCTTGTGAGGCACGCTGTCATCACCAACGCCCTCGAAATGTCCCAGATTCATACACATTCTAGGTGCCGGATCCGATGCCTCGCTCATGGTGAACTGGTTGGATATGTGCTGTGTCTCAGTGCCTATCGTTATGTCATCCATCACATAAGCGTGGTAATCACCGCCATTTATCTGAAGTCTGTACTGAATTCCTCTCTCAATGGTGCTGTGCACGTCAAATGACAGCTCATACACACAGTCCTGGTTGAGCTCAAATCCGTCATAGTATATCTGGTTCGCATAATCTAGGCTTCCTGTTCCGGTTATATCCAGACACAGTTCTCCGTTCTCTGCTCCGAGTACGGCCTGTCCGCCATTTGAATATGTATGGCACTCGTCCGTGTCATTGTCATCAAAGTTCAGGTCTATCAGGACATCCCCTGCCTTGACCTCTGTCTTCTCCTGTTCAGCCTCCTCCGAAGCAGCCTCCTCTGTCTTCTCCTCCGAGGTCGCAGCCTCGCTGGTCTCCGCCTGGCTTGTCGCCTCTGTCACATCGTCCTTGCCCTGACCTCCGCAGCCAGCCAGCATGGACATACCCATAGCCGCAGCCATCGCAATGGCCAGTACCTTCTTCATCTTTGCCATGTTAACCCTCCATAAACCTTATAATCTCCTGAAACGCCATATGTCCCCCAAAGATATCCAGTGCACTCCCTATGGTCACGTCTATCCTGTTCCTTCCGAGACTTCTGAGCTGTTCCAGATCGTCAAATGATGCCACACCTCCGGCATATGTCATCGGCAGCTTTCCCCATCTTCCAAGCATGTCCGCAACATGGGTCTCTATGCCTGACGCCTTGCCCTCCACATCCACCGCATGAACGAGATACTCGTCGCAGTATTCTGAGAGCCGGTCAAGCGTTGCCTCCTCCACCTTTACATTTGTAAATTTCTGCCATCTGTCAGTGACAATATAATACTCTCCGTCCCTCTTCCGGCAGGACAGATCCAGCACCAGATGTTCTCTGCCCACAGCCTTCTCAAGTGCCTTCAGGTTGTCGTAGTTGATCTCTCCATCCCTGAACACAAATGATGTGGCTATGACATGTGACGCACCCATATCTATGAACCGCTGTGCATTGTCAGCATTTATTCCCCCGCCTATCTGCAGTCCTCCCGGATATGCAGCCAGAGCGAGCTGTGCCTGTCTTACATCGGCGTCATAGTATTCGCTGGACGCAGGATTGAGAAGTATGATATGACCACCCTTAAGTCCATAGCTTTTGTACAGTTCAGCAAAGAAGTCTCCGTCCTTCTGTGATACAAAGTTTTCATCTGCTCTGTCACCCTCATCACAGAGACTGCCTCCAACTATCTGCTTTACCTGTCCATTGTGTATGTCTATGCATGGTCTGAATCTCATATCGTCTGTCTCCTGTCGCGTTTGTCACCTTTTGGTGTAAATTTTGCTCATATAACTGCTATTTTATCATACAAAATACAAATATGACACAATAAATGGATTAACCAGGCAAAACTTTATTTGATTACATGGGCCAAAGGCTTTACAATAGATACAATTATGTGCTTTATGGAAAGGATGGGGAACAACTTATGAATTACTCACTAAAAGCCGAACTGGACAACTGCTATTCCTATGCCGATTCGCTGGACAACGACGGCTACGGTGCGCGCCAGAAGACAGGACTCAAGACAAGAGAGATGCTTCAGTTTGACCTGCTTCAGTTTCTTGCATATCTGTCCAGCTCCGACCAGGCAGAACTTACCCTGGAGATAAAATTTGTCCGCGAATACCTGAACCAGCACTTTACAACAGACAAATTCCGCACATTCAAATATGAGAGAACAACCGGGGATTTTGCCGTGACACCACCTAGATCCCTTACATATTTTGTACAGGGCGATCTGGCCCGGGCAAAGGTAAATCCCAGATCAGTATACCGTTCCAGAGATTACGTCAGAATGTTCAAGCTCATGGGTCAGGAATTCATCGCCTGCAACAACATGACTGACGACAACGAGATAGCAAGGCTCACAGGCTACTGCCTCATGCTCGACAAATATCTCAAGTCCATGAACCTGTACGCCATAGATCCAAGCCCACTGCTCGACAAGTACAACGCACTCCCAAAGAGTGCTTCCCCAGTCTCACAGACTCCGGCTAAGTCGACAGCTTCCGAAAGGGCTGAACCCGTCAAGGATGTGGACACTCTTCTCGAGGAACTGAATTCCATGACCGGACTCGAGAGCGTGAAGAAGGACATCACCAACCTCGTAAACCTTCTGAAGATCAAGAAGCTCCGCGAGGAAAACGGCATGAAACAACCGTCCGTATCTCTCCACCTTGTATTCTCCGGCAATCCGGGAACAGGAAAGACCACGGTAGCAAGACTTCTTGCAAATGTCTATAAGGGTCTGGGCATACTGTCAAGAGGACAGCTTGTCGAGGTCGACAGAGGCGGACTTGTTGTGGGATATATTGGTCAGACAGCCGTCAAGACAACCGAGGTCATAGAATCAGCCCTCGGCGGGATCTTATTTATAGATGAGGCTTATACTCTCACCGCAGGCAAAGGTGAGAATGATTTCGGCCAGGAGGCAGTGGACACGCTGCTCAAAGCTATGGAGGATCACAGAGATGATCTCATAGTCATAGTTGCCGGCTACCCGGATCTCATGGAACGGTTCCTGAGCTCCAACCCGGGACTTCGTTCCAGATTCAACAAATTCATCACATTTGAGGATTACACCGGGGACGAGCTTATGTCCATCTTCGAGAGCATGTGTTCCAAGCAGGAATACAAGCTGGACGATGATGCCCGCGCATACGCCTCAGAATACTGGCACGACAAAGCCGCACATCACGACGATACATTTGCCAACGCCCGTGAAGTCCGTAACTTTATGGAATCCGCCATATCCAGGCAGGCCACCAGAATAGTTTCCATGGACAACATTGACGTAGCCACACTTGAGACCCTTACAAAGGAAGATCTGATGGCTTAGGCTTGTAATATTTTTTGGATAAAGAAAGAGAGGTATTTTATTTTGAACAGATCATTATCGACAGATAATCCTATCATGTATTTTCTAACCATAGTGTGCGATATAGTAATATTGCATTTTCTGTGGCTGCTGACTTCCTTGCCAATCCTCACGATAGGTGCATCGACCACAGCACTCTACTACACCACCATGAAATGCATCAGAAACGGTCAGGGCGGCGTGGTCAAGCTGTTCTTCAAGAGCTTCAGGGAGAATTTCAAACAGGCCACAGGGATAGGAGTTCTGGCTCTGCTTGCCGGTGTCCTGTGTGCATTTGACATGTGGTTCGCCGTGAGCAGGAACATCAAGAGTATGCTGGTCATATTCACCATCATGTCACTTATCTACCTGTTCACTGTACTGTATGTATTCCCACTTCAGGCGCAGTTTGAGAACACAGTCAAAGCGACCATCAAGAACGCATTCCTCATGTCCATCAAGAATCTTCCATGGACACTTCTCATGGTTGCGATAACGGCAGCGATCGCAGCGGGATGCTATTTCAGCTCCACCGTGCTCGGTCTTATGCTCATATGTGTCGCAGGACTTCACGCTTATCTGTGCTCACTGGTATTTGTACACATCTTCAACGAGTACATGCCGGAGGAGGAAGAGAAGAGCGACGAGGACTTCCATATAGTTGACGATACAGACGAGGACTAACACCCCTTGCCAACACATACAGATGAATAATATACATGGCGTGCGCCGGCTTTCTTCAGAAGGCCGGCGCACACGTCTATGGTGACACCGGTTGTATATATGTCATCCACAAGCAGGATATTTCTGTACTCCGGGTACACTCTGCCTATGTCCATGGATGTCTTTATGTTGTTTGCCCTCTCCAGGTTGTCCAATTTCTTCTGCGGTGTGGTGTACTTTCTTCTCACCAGCATATCCTCACAGAATGGAAGCCCCAGTTCATCAGCGACAACCTTCGCCAGTACAGCCGCCTGATTGTAGCCGCGCTGTCTCTGCTTTCTCCTGTGCAAAGGTACACAGGTGACCGCATCTATTCCATACCTTCTGACATACGGGCGCACCTTCTCCGCCATCTGAGCTCCGTAGAAATCACAATATTCTTTTTTGTTATGGTATTTTATCGCCAGAACACTGGCTTTGACGGGTTCCATGTAATTAAATACGGGGAAACCTCTTTCGAAATTTCTTGAATGTTTTTCACAGTCCAGACAGAGCTCCCGCTCTTCACTGTCGACCTCCTTGCCGCACACCATACATGACGGAGGCTTCACATAGGGAAGGCTGTTATGCCCTCTGCATATCAGCCCTTCTCCCATCGGAAGCACCTCGTCACATATCGCACACCGGCGGGGATACAGGAGATCCGTGAGCAGTCGTCCGAACCCGAACTTATCTGCGCATCGTTTCATCTTCTCTCCATCTCCCTGAGTCTCAGTGCAAATGAGGTGTATCTCTTCTGTTCATCCTCATTGTCTATCATCGTATTTACCAGTCCTATATTGCCCACTATGACCACGCTTCTTCTGGCTCTCGTCACCGCCGTATACAGCAGGTTTCTGTTCAAAAGCTTAGGTGGGCATCTGAGAAGCGGGATCACAACCACGGGATACTCACTTCCCTGCGACTTATGTATGGTTATCGCAAATGCATGCTCAAGCTCCTCAAGCTGGTTGTATGGATACTCAGTCTGTCTTCCATCGTCAAATTCCACCACGATCCTCTGCTCGTAGTCGTCAACAGCCTTTACAAATCCAATATCGCCGTTGAACACTCCGACTCCTTCCTCCTTGGCAAATCTGCCCGACGGATCCAGTATCTTCCACTCCTGCTTGTAATTGTTCTTGACCTGCATGACCTTATCGCCCTGTCTGAACACCACATCGCCCCGGTCATGCTCGGGTTTTCCATGTCCCTCCGGATTGAGGACATCCTGAAGCTGCTTGTTGAGGTTCTCAACACCCATATCATACTTACGCATAGGTGTCAGCACCTGTATATCCGATTTATCCACACCAAAATATGATGGAAGCTGCTTTGTCAGAAGCACCTTGAGCTCTGCCACGATCTCATTGTAGCCATTCCTTGGAACAAAGAAGAAATCCCTGCTCTTGTTCTTGATCTCCACATGCTCTCCATCCTTTATCCTGTGGGCATTGCCTATGATATCGCTGTCCTCGCCCTGTCTGTATATCCTGTCCAGCACCGACACGCTGAACACACCGGACGCTATGATATCCTTGAGCACATTTCCCGGGCCAACTGACGGAAGCTGATCCGAATCACCCACAAGCACAAGTCTTGTGCCCGGAGCCACAGCCTTGAGCAGACTGTAGAAAATGCTGCTGTCAACCATGGACATCTCATCTATTATGATAACATCGGCCTCAAGTGGATTGCTCTCATTCCGCATAAATGTATACGCAGAAGTCTCTTCTCCTTCCACTCCGCCCGTAAGCTCGAGCATTCTGTGTATGGTCTGTGCTCCGTATCCTGTGGCCTCTGTTATCCTCTTGGCTGCACGTCCTGTAGGCGCAGCGAGAACTATCTTCATCCTGAAGCTCTCGTATATCTTGATAAGTACATTTATGATCGTTGTCTTTCCGGTTCCAGGGCCTCCGGTTATGACCGCAACGCCGTGATCCACGGCATTTCTTATGGCAAGTCTCTGGGCATCAGCCAGCTTCATATTCTCTGACTTTTCTACCGTCTCAACAACCTTGTCTATCTTGAGCTTTGCCTTTGAGAAATCTATGTTGAGCTCACACAGAAGTCTTGCCGAATTGAGCTCCATATAATAATTAGGTGCTGCATACACGGCATTTGTCACGTTTGACTCTGACTCCGTATCCAGCAAATCCATGTCTATGTCAGCCACCGGATCATCAAGGCTCACATCTGGGAGCTCCCCTGAATCTGGATCGTCCTTCAACTCCTTTATGATTATCTTGCCGGCAACGCTGAGCTCAAGTATCTGATTGCATATAGACATCTCAAGCTCCGGATCATATGGCATGTACTCATTCATCAGCAATGAATATGTCTTGTCTACCAGCATCTTCTGGGGAATATACATATGGCCAAGTCCATTTGCACCGGATAGGGCATACATAATAGCGGCTCTTACCCTGAAATCCGAATCTCTTCCGATACCAAGTCTGTCCGCAATCTCGTCCGCTGTCCTGAATCCAACGCCCGTTATATCCTCTGCTATCTTATAGGGATTTGTCCTCACTATGTCGTACACTTCGTCACCGTATTCATTGTAGATCTTTACAGCGAGGTTCACCGGGATATTGAGACCGGTCAGGAACATGAGCGCATCCTGCATCTCTTTCTTCTCGTTGTATGACACGGCAATGTCTCTGGCCTTCCTCTCTGATATTCCACGTATCTCCGCAAGGCGCTCCGGCTCTTCCTCGATTATCCTGAGTGAGTCCATGCGAAACTTCTTCACTATACGTTTTGCCAGAGCCTCTCCGACACCCTTTATGATGCCCGAACCGAGGTACTTCTCAATACTGAGCACATCATCCGGCATCTTGATCTCACATGAGGTGAATTTGAACTGCAAATCATAAGTTGGATGCTCTACATAATCCCCCTCCGCCGATACATAGATTCCCTCTGCAACGCCGTGAAGATTCCCCACAAAAATATCTTCGCCGTCCTCGCCCTCAACGGCGAAGACGGCGTACCCATTGTCTTCATTCTTATATATAACTTTCTCTACGTAACCTTCTCTTACCAAGTTTTCTCTCCTCTGAAGACTGAGTCCTCAGCTCCTGTCTTAATTGTTCTTCTCGCTGAGAAGCTCGATGTACTTTCCTGTACCAATGGCCACCGCTCTGAGTGGATCCTCCGCTGTCATGGTGGTTATTCCTGTCTTCTCCTCAAGCAGCTCCTCAAGTCCGTGGAGCAGCGCACCACCACCAGTCAGAACTATACCACGATCTGCAATATCAGCAGCAAGCTCAGGAGGAGTTCTCTCCAGAACTGAATGAACAGCTTCACATATCTGGGACGCAGGCTCACGAAGTGCCTCCTCCGTCTCATCCGATGTGACCGTAACAGTCTTCGGAAGACCGGTTACAAGGTTTCTGCCTCGTATATCCAACGTTATATTCTCAGGTCTTCTGTAACATGTACCTATCTTGATCTTGATCTCCTCGGCGGTTCTCTCTCCTATGAGAAGGTTATGCTTCTTTCTCATGAATCTGACAACTGCCTCATCAAAATCATCTCCGGCCACCTTAATGGATGCACTGACAACAGGACCTCCGAGAGAGATGACTGCTATATCGGCAGTTCCACCACCTATATCAACTATCATGTTACCACATGGTCTGTATATATCTATTCCTGCGCCAATGGCTGCTGCCACAGGCTCCTCAATTATGGACACATCCCTGGCACCGGCCGCATAAGTTGCATCCTCAACTGCCTTCTTCTCAACCTCTGTAACCTGAGAAGGTACACATACGCTGATCCTAGGTCGTCTTCCAAAATAACTCCTTCCGACAGCCTTCTGTATGAAATACTTGAGCATCTTCTCTGTTATCGTATAATCAGAGATTACGCCCTGCCTGAGAGGTCTGATGGCCACTATATTACCCGGAGTTCTTCCAAGCATAAGTCTCGCCTCTTCACCAATAGCCACTATCTTATTAGTATCCCTGTCGTATGCAACTACTGAAGGCTCCTTGAGTACGACTCCTTTGCCTTTCACATACACCAGTATACTGGCTGTACCTAAATCTATACCAATATCTGCGCTTGCCATCACAAGTCTCCCTTCTATTCGTTCACGTCCCTTAATATTACAAGAGATGCATTGCTGCCGTCAAGCCATTTCATGCTAACTTCAGTCAAATCCATGATCTTGTCGAGACTTCTTATATAGCTTCTCCAGTTGACCTCCTTGCTGTCCGTAGCCAGATGCTGATCCGGACCTCCCATGAGCTTGTACTTATCTCTGAGATTCTCTATAAGGAGCTTACTGTCCTTGTCTGTAAAATCATATCCAAGCATATCGTTCAGAGTCCTGTTCGAGAACAGCACTCTTCCAGTATCAACTTCTCTAATAAATATACCCTCATCAATATAGTTATATGTATCGAGGAGAACACTGTTTATGCGTTTAACACTGTCATCGCTCTCTATCTTCTCAAGGGCACTTCTGAGTACATCACCTGTCTGCTTTACAAATTCAATCTCCTCTGTGGTCCACAATTTGTTGATAGAGGTATTCGCCAGCACAAATACCGCTCCATAATTGCCATTGACATACACAGGAACTGCGGTAAAGCTCTTAACAGGCCCCCCTGACATGATCTTCTTAGCTGCTTCATCCATATGCTTTGCATCTATCACAAGGTATCCCTTGTCCACCAGCTTGCCCGAGCCCTGACCATTCTGCCATGATCTGAACTTCATGTTGGCGCGCTGCCACTCTGTCACATACTCCTCCGCAGACATGCTCTGATTCTTGGACCAGATATACTGGCAATCCAGATCTCCCTGCTTGTCCTTCACATACAGGGCTGCCACGTCAGCATTTAAGACCTCGCCCACCTGTGCTATCACGTCATTGATAACCTGCTGGGAGCTCTTATCTGAAGTGTTCAGGGCATCAAGCAGAATCTTCTGCCACTGCAGCTTGTTCTCCATTATGACCTCCTCTGATTTGGCACGGATCGCCTCCTTTGCCAGGATCTGAGAGCTGAATGCGTATTCGGAGAAAATGCGTCCAAGCTGCCACTGCACCTTGTATACACTCTCCATTTTCTTCGCATCCTCGTCATCATATGAGCAGCATATCCATGTTGCCACATGCTTGCCATCTATCATGATCGGTGCACCACAGATCATACTTCCCGTGATGTCATCGTCCATCTCCATCATAACCGGAACATTGTTCCTGAGAACTACCTCATTTAACTTCATATATATCTGCTTATACTGAGGCTTCTCAAACATATCATAGAAATAACCCATATGCTTCTGAGGGCCGGCCGGCTCAACCATCTTCTTGCCCACAGGATCTATGATAGTTGTATAAAGTCCTGTGAGTGCAGAGAACGCCTTCGTTATCAGAGTCCACTTCTCGGTATCTATCTGATTCCTTTCCTCATCCGACTGGGTATTTGTCTTCATAATGTATGAGAGCTTGTCATCGAACTCCTTCTTAGCGCGCTCAACACTGTTCTCAAGAGCCTTCTTGTCCGTAATATCAGATATAAAATACTCAACCGTGTATGTGTTATCAGCCGCCTGTGTCACAGAGCTCTGGGACTTCACCCAGATAACCTCGCCTCTGTCGTTGACTATCCTGAACTCTTCCTCGTAGTCCTTGTCCTCGCGCTTCGTGGCGTTTCTGACATTCGCCATAACCCTGCTTCTGTCCTTCGGATGGATATAATCCTCTATGAGTCTGTCACCAAGCTTGATGGCATCCACATTTATTCCCATCTGCTTGGCGTTCGGGGTTATATACTTGAAGATCGGTCTGCCATTCTCGTACTGCTGTACCATGACAAAGCTCTTGATCTTAGACATGGCAGATAATATATACGCCGCCTGATCCTCATTGTATCCGGTCTCCTTGTCCTTTATGAACAGGAGCTCTATTCCATCCATGTCGCCATCTGTGGTTCTCACGATGTGACACTTAAGTCTCATCTTATTTATATCTCTGTGAGCTGATACGATCCTAGTCTCCATCTCAAAATCATCCACTCCGGTATTCTGAACCTTGTAGAGCTGTCCGATCAGAAGGTCATAATCACTCTTAGGGAGCAGGTCGCTGAGTCCCACCAGCCCACTGTAGAAATTGCCATCTGTATATCCATACTCAGATATGTTCTTAGATACGTATCTCGTTCTCCATACACCCTCCGGCTTATACAGATACAGAGCTATAACGCCTATATGGTTTATGATCCTCTCAAGACTCACGCTTCCTATCGTAACGTCTGATCGAAGCTCAAACAATACCATATACGCCTTCTTGTCACCATATTCAAACTGGTTGACAAATCCACTGACTACATATCTGTCCTTGTCGTTAACTATAAGTCCAAGTCTGTGCCATATGATAGCCTTCTTGTCGTCAAGTGTCGGCCAGAACTCATCGCTGACCATAAACTTATCCGGCTCCATGGCAATGGATTCAACATCCGAACCCACGATCTTAACTGCGGCATTGTTTATGCTGAGGACTTCACCATCCTCGCAGAACACAACCGCAGGATATTCAACTATTCCCAGAAAATCTGAATAACCACTAAGTCTGTTTATCTCCATAAATATCTCTCCATATATCCACTGCACAAGTGCAGTTTTATCCCATTATTATACACCCCGTATATTATTTACCCCTTAATGCACATAAAACTTTCCTATGTCCCATCACATAGAAAAGTTTCATGTTACCATATATCATATATTACTACTGTGCATCCTCAGCATCACTAACCATAGCAGTTGCCTCGCTCTTCAGTCCGGTAAATGCCTTGTCGGCAACATCCTTTGTTGAAGCACATGCAGAAATAACATTGTCCAGTGATGACAGAAGATCTGACATATATCTGCTTACGCTCTCGCACTCCTTCTTCACATTGTTGCGAAGTCTGGTTGCATCATCTGTGGCTGCATTTCTTGTATTGGCAGCATCCTTCTGAGCTTCCTCTCTCATAACCTTGCACTCGTAATCTGTCTTTGCCGACAGAGCCTCTGCATCTGCGTGAGATTTATTTCTTGTCTTCTCTGCCTCTGAGTATGCCTCATCCTTCATGCTGTTGCACTTTGCCTCGGTCTGATCATACATCTGCTGGCACTGTATCTCTGTATCTGTCTGGAGCTTTGTGCATCTCTCCTTGACATCTGTCTCGTATGCCTCGAGCTCTGCAGTTATAGTATTCTTCTTGTCTGTGCACTCCTTCTCAGTCTGTGCGATCAGTGCGTCTGCGCTCTCACGGGCCTCAAGAAGTGTTCTTGATATTGACTCGTATCTTCCTGCATTCTCAAGCTCTCTCTGCTTGTATGCATTGATCTGCTCCTTGAGTGACTCTATCTCGCTCTCCTGCTCTGAATTGGTCTTCTTGAGAGTCTCTATGGTCTTGGAAGACTCTGTCATATTGACCTCTCTCATGGTCTTGAGACTCAGAACAGCCTCGCTGAGCTTGTTGACGTTCGCCTTAAGCTCCTCTACTTCTTTATTGTGCTTTTCCTTAAGTTCATCAATATAGTAATCAACGGATGCCTTATCATATCCACCAAACTTCACTGTCTTCAGTGATTCTACTCTATCGTCAGTTACAACATCTTCTACCTGTTTTGCCATGACCTTACCTCCGAAAAACTAATCCTATTGTAGATACTCCGTAATTATAGCACACATAATTCTGTAAGCAAAGTATTTTTACCTTTTATGATTACAAACCACTTTTTTTATGCTATATTGTAACTGCTCATTGAATTTAAATTTTACGGAGGATCATATAGATGAAACACCATTCAAAACTTGTCATATTAGGTCTCGCGGCAACCCTCGTGATGACATCACTCACAGGCTGTCTTCACCGCAAGAAGACCACCTATCAGACATACATGCAGAACATTCTCGACGTCAACTACAAAGGAAGCTTTGACGGATACGTGAAGGACAACGACGGCTCCGAGGAGGACGCCTCAGCCATGTACAGCGACAGCATAGATTATCTGGCCGGCCAGCTCATCAATCATTACTCACTGAACAACGCAGAGACAGACGAGGTGGATGCTATATTTGACGAGACCGCAAAGGTCATCTACTCCAAGGCCAAATACGAGGTGTCAAGAGCCTATAAGAGCGGAAGCGACTACTATGTGGACGTGACCGTATATCCTATGGACATTCTCAATCAGGCATTTGACGATGTGTTCGCATATATCGATGACTATAACAAGAAGATCAGCGCCGGCGATTTCAACAACACCACAAAGGAAGATTACGAGAAAGAATTTGCCCAGGGCGTGTCGGATATCCTTCAGAATAAAGCCGCAGACATGGATTACCGCAGTCCTGTTGTGGTCTCTGTGAAGATAACCGATGACGGCGACTATTACTGTGCTGACCCGGCGGGGCTGTCCCAGGTTGATGCATCCATGCTTGCAATAGAGGGTTCCCAGCAGAGCTCAGGCTCTGACAGCTCTGACAGCTCAAGCGAGGACAGTTCAGACGAAGGCGATATCTCCTCGGGTGGCGAGACCGCCGAGTAACTATATACATTAAGAATGTGTCTTAAGAATATACATTAAGAAAAGCTCAGCCTGTGTGATTTCTACTGAATCCATCACACAGGCTGAGCTTTATATATATGTTATCTCCGGCTACTTTCTCACCCTGACTGACTTTGTCTTGCTCCATGCTGAGTAGCATCTTGTGCCAAACTTGTTCGAAAAGCTTCTAACCCTTACATAATATGTTTTTCCGCCTTTAATCCGCTGCTTTGCTCCAAGACTCGCAGTCGTCTTGCTTCCACCGCTTAACACCGTGAATGCATATGTACCCTTTTTAAAGTTTGATGTTGTTGAATACTGGATCTGATAGCCATCTGCGCAGCTTATCTTTCCCCACTTTAATCTTACAGACTTAGCCGATGGGCTCTTTATCTGGCTTATACCTGGTATCTTCGGGCTGACAGTAACAGGTATTATCTTCTTCACCTTCACATGATTCGAATCTCCAGCATATACGGTGATGTTTGCCTTGCCTATATACCGGGCTGCGATCGTTATTGTTCCAGCAGAGTCTACCTTTACAGCTTTTTTATCCGAGCTGTAGCTGAGCTTTCCGGCACGTGCGCTCACGCTCTGTGAAATAGATATTCTCTTCGAGCTGGTTGACATCTCTATTCTGTAGCTGCGCTTTTTCAGCGTTATGCTGTTCGGCGCCTTTTTGATCGTAAAATTGATCGTCTTCTGTCCCTGATATGTGCCAGCGCCTATAATTACAGCCTCTGCTGTTCCGGCTGCTTTGTTCTTATTGTATGAAACCGTATAATCTGTATCCTTCTCCAGCGTTTTGTCGCCAAGCTTTACTGTTACAGCCGGCTTCTTCGAATTACCATCATATGTATATTCTGTCTTGTTAAGTGTAACCTTTGCTGACGATATGCTCTTACGCGTGAGCTTTGAGCCATACGCATAGCTAGTCTCACCCTTTTCTCCACAGTATACACATGCATAGTAATACTCTGCCGGAGAATCATAATCTGCTGCCTTCTTCAGATATCGTGCAGTTGTTTTCTTTGCTGTGTAGCTGTGATCGACTGGGTCTGTTGCTGTACCGGTTTCAAAAATCTCACCACACATGCTGCAGACAACATCTCCTGTATATCCGCCGCCCATACAAGTAGCTTTCTTCTCTCCTACAAGCGTTCTATCATGGTCTGTCTTTGGAAGAATCTCAGTAGTCCTGCTGAGTTCTGCCTTGCACATGGTGCAGTATATAACCTTGTCTCGGCTGCCTTCAGCCTGACATGTAGCCAGATTTACATTCTCATACACAGCCTTTCCCTGGGTATGTCCGAGTGGCTCTGTCTTCTCATCCTTTGTCTTTTGGCATCGCTCACATGTGTATCTGATCAGACCTTCTGCTGCACACAAAGCTTTTTTCTTAACCACGCCTGAATCCCATCTATGTCCCAATGCACCAATGGCTATCTTCTTGGTACTCTGATAACTCTTGCCATTCAGCGTGCATTTTGCTGTACACACCTTTGCACCATCGTTCTCGCAGGATGCCTGCGTTATCTTGCTTGTTACAGTCATCGGTTCACTGATCACATGACTCGAATCTCTGGTACAGGTGAGAACCAGCTTGCAAGTGTTGCCATTTGCTGACCACTCATACTTTGGGGCGTAATCATGCCCCAGGCTATCCCCGTGTATAAATGTCTTTTTGCGATTCACTCTTCCACAGTTATCACAGGAATAATAATATTTCGCAGCAGTTGTACAGGTCGCAGCCTGTGCAAGAGTTTCATCATTTACTATTTCCGCAGTGTATGAATGTCCGCCTATCTCTGTTATATCAAGTTCATACTCAGCCTTCACCCACGGATTATATTTACTGGCAACCGTAATCGTTACAACGCCGTTGCCGATTGCCGAAAGTGATGCCGCAGTCCTAGACACTTCATTCACCTTTACAACAGTCTCATCCGACGATGTAACCGCATACTCATGTATGTCCGCTCTCGTTGGCCAATCCATTATATTTATACTCAGTTCCGCTCCAATTTCATACTCACTTGGTGAAGTAGTCCTGTTATCGCTGTCCTTCTCCTGCCAATACACATATCTGATACTGGTAGGAAGTGACACGATCTTCTCATATCCGCACTTTGAACACGTCTCTACTGTCTGGCTTTCACCCTCATCTGCCTCTGATATGACATACTCATGTCCCCCCTGATCTGCCACATTGAACGTGTATTCCTGACAAATTGAGCTGTCATATTTATGAACTATTCTTATGGTTACATCACCTGTTCCGACCGCCGTAAGCTTAGCATCATATCTTCTATAAGAAGATTCCGGATCACTCACTTTTACAATACCTTCATCCGATGATGTAACTATAAACTCAGAGTTGTCGACCTTCGTTGGTGCATAATCTACTTCCAGATTGATCTCATCACCTACTTCCACATCAGCAGGCTTGTAATATCCATTACTATCACTCCACCATACAGTACGTGTTATCGCCGTCGGGATTGTCACCGTTTTTGTCGTCCCGCACTTTGAACAAATTTTTTCTGTCTCTCCAGATCCCGGTTCTGCCTGACTTATTACATAGTCATGACCACCCACATCTGTTACCGACACAGTGATTACCCTCTTCATATCCGGATTCACGACCGGATATACAGTCACCGTTGTCTCTCCTATCTTGTTCATATGGAATGTTCCAGCATAGTTAGACGAAGGGGTATACGAAATAATAGACGGGTCTGCTATATCAAACACGAATTTGTCATCGGATTTGCTATCTGATGCCGTTGAGAAAGATATGTATGTCTCTATATCCTTTCCTACTTCGAACTCCTGATCATATGTGGCTGATGAAGCAGTTTCCGATAATCTCCAGTACACGTACATCGTCTTTGGTCCTGTTACTTTACATCTCGTACATACGCCATCTGTAAAGCTATGCCCAAGAGCCGGAACCTCATCCTCTATCTTTTTGTAGCCACATTTAGCGCATGTGTATACTGTTCCACCTGTCTCTGTACATGTGGCCTCTTTTTTCACACCTTCACCATACACATGCTCCGTGCATGCATCATACCGCTGTCCAAGCAGCTTATCCAGCTTGGCCTGCGCTGCATCCACCTTTTTCTGCCACTTCTCCGGATCTACAGTCTCATAATATTCATCAAACAGCTTCTCAAATTCAGCTATTGTGTACACCTCATATTTGCTAGTATAGTTTGAAAGCTTGCTTGCATTGAAGCATGAAGTATTGCCATACCTGCCATAGAGTGTGAATCCGACTCCCATCACCTGATCTGCTGCCCAGAACATATTGGTATAATGTCCAACCGTGACTCCCTCCGAATCCGCCTTTTGTTCAACAGCTGTAAGCTGACTCTGCGAAGTTATGGATGAATATCCCAGCTCATCCCTTATCTTGTTAAAAGATGCCTTCTCACTGTTCCATCCTGCCGCCGGATCAGTATATCCAAACGCCAGATTCTCACATGACACCTGAAGAAGTGAATGATTTGTGAGTCCTGCACCTCTGTCCGCGCCTGACTGTGCCACCGCCATGAAATAGAAATTAGTCTTAGCCGCATTCCTCTTCATTGCCCCGACATAGTTTTCGTCTGTGTCCCTTAACGAATTAATTTTATTCAATACCGCAAATGTCGCCTTTGTGTTTTCAAGCGATATGGCGTCTTTCTTATCTCCGGTAACAACAACCTTGTTATTTCTCGATTCCGGAAGACCTGTATTATTTCCTCCCGCCCACTTGGAGAAATCTTCCTCACATGCCTCCTGCAGGACAGTCTTGGCCCGATTCAGATCATATTTCTGTTTTGTTGTCAGGTTGCTTTTCGCAAGCATCCAGTCTACAAAACCTATAGAGCCCTGATCATATACGGTCATCACTTCACTCTGATCTTTCTTCACCTGTTCCAACCCACTCTGAGCCTCTTCTATCTGCTGGTCAAGGGTACTGGCCTTAACAGTCTGAATACCTGTCGTCTGAATACCTGCCGTCAGCATCAGCACTGCACACATTACCACTGTTGCTGCTTTTTTACACAGTGTCCTTCCCGATAAGCTTCCTTTTCTTTTCATAATCTTTGATACTCCCCCTTTTTTCACATTCTATTTATATTACCCCTTTACCCACATGTACTCCGGCGCGCCTATGCAGGGGATTTATTATAAAATAAGGAGACTCATTATAATAATAAACAAGTCTCCTTATCCAGTATAATATACTATTTTATTTCTCCTTGAAGGTGAACTCCTCGTTCGCAAGCTTGAATCTGATACCATCTATGAGCATCATATCCGTTCCGCTGCTTATGATCTTGCCACCAAGGTAAGTGTGGTTGGTCGACTTGTTATCTCTCAGATAGTACACGCCGTTGACATTGATAATGTAAGCATGGCGGCGGCTGACTGAATTGTTGTCAGTTACCTGATAGTCAACTCCCTGTGTAGACTTACCGATACAGAATATCGGCTTGTCAATCCTTATCCTCTCACCTGTTCTGGTTCTTATGATGACAGGGCCGCTCTTGCCACGGTTGTTGGCTGTGAGAACTGTTGTCGAACCGTCATCGTTGTCATCAAATCCAATATCATTTGATGAGAAATCCTTAACTTCCTTTGCAAGCTTGAATGAAGAAGTTGTAACATGAGGAGTCTCAGGAACCTCTACCTTAGCCACATTGACCGGGCTGACTCCCGCTGACTTCATAAGCTCCTGCTCATCCTCAGGATGTGCTATATTGTCATTCTTCAGGTCTGTTATAAACTTATAAAATTCTGACAGATAAAATGTAGGATTGTGATCAAAGTATTTGATAAGCTCATATCCGGCATCGGATGCCTTCTTATTCGCAAACTTCATATTGCCCATAAGATCCCTTATAAACTTCTCCATATTACATCTGTCCATAGGCTTATCTATAGGCAGGAATATGAGCTGAACAGCCATATTCTGGAAGTCTATATACATATATCCCTTATTCAGTATAACCTTTCCAATGGACAGATCATTCGCCTTGAGATACATGAGCTGATCTGCAATACTGAATATCAGATCAACCAGCTCATCCTTGTGTATCTTCTTCTCAAGGAACTGATTCATGGTAGTCATGGCTGGAATAGAATATGTCAGAGCTCTCTGACCATCTATATATTCCTCATGGCAGAACGCATTATTGCCCACAAACTGAGCATTGTACAGCTCTACCTCATTGTGAAGAACCTCTACATCGTCTTCAATCTTAAAGTACAATTTGTACTCATCACACAAATACATCTTATCACTCATATAAAACCCTCCGATATTTATCGCACGATATCCATGTAAGTCCCGGAGTCAATTATTCTACTGTAACTGACTTTGCCAGATTACGTGGCTTATCTACGTCCAACCCCTTTGCATCGGACGTGTAATACGCTATAAGCTGCAGGATGACAGCAGCCGAAAATACCGTGAACAATCCATCCTGCTTTGGTATGGATATGTGTTTGTCACATACATCTTTATCATTGTACTCTTCATCCATGCTGACAAGAATGACGTATGCGCCTCTTGCCTTAACCTCGCGTATATTGGAAATCATCTTTCCGTATACAGATTCCTGTGTAGCCAAAGCTATGACCGGAACGTTCTCAGTTATGAGTGCTATCGTTCCATGTTTTAACTCCCCTGCCGCATAAGCCTCAGCGTGAACATAAGAAATCTCTTTCAGCTTCAGTGCACCTTCCAGTGACAGTGTATAATCCAGTCCTCTTCCTATGAAGAATGCATCCGGAGCCATCTTTATATAGTTTGCAACTGTCTTTACTTCATCTGCCTGCTTGAGTGTCTCCTCTATCACCGGGATAACGCCCTGAAGCTGTCTGATGAATGCCTTTGCCCTGTCCTCAGAGTATATACCCTTGACATAGCCAAGTCTGCATCCAATGAGATACATTGCAGCCATCTGTACCGAATATGCCTTGGTACTTGCAACTGCGATCTCAGGACCGGCATGTGTATAAAGGACGTAATCGCTCTCTCTGGCGATGGTCGATCCCTTTACATTGACTATGGACAGAACCTTTGATCCACATCTCTTGGCAAGTCTGAGTGCCTCGAGTGTGTCAATAGTCTCTCCTGACTGTGATGTAACTATTACGAGAGTCTTTTCATTTATGAGTGGTTCCTTGTATCTGAATTCTGATGCTATCTCAACATTAACAGGAATCTTTAACTCCTTCTCAATCATGGCCTTGCCGACTATTCCGGCGTGCATAGCTGTTCCGCATGCAACCACTGTGATGTTCTCAAGATTCTTAAACACCTCATCATCGATGCCGTCCTCAGTGAAATCAGGAAGCTCATTCACTATACGAGGAGTTATCGTGTTTCTCAGTGCCTCTGGCTGCTCATAGATCTCCTTCAGCATAAAGTGCGGATATCCACCCTTCTGAGCTGCCGTTATGTCCCATGTTATCTTGAGCATCTCCGGCTCTACCATGTTCCCCTTCATGTCTTCTACTTTGATGCCTGTGCTTGAGAGTGTCAGTATATGATACTCCGGCACAACAAAGTATTCCTTTGAAAATGATATTATCGCTGTGAGGTCTGATGCAATGATCGATCCCTCATCTGTGTATGAAGCGATCATCGGACTTACATTTCTCACTGCGTATATCTTGCCCGGTCTGTCTGCAAACATAATGCAGAGTGCAAATGAACCGGCTATAGCCTTAACAGCCTTTCTGATAGTCTCGATGGGATTGCCATCGTACAGTGTGTCCAGAAGTGCTGCTACTACCTCTGTGTCCGTCTCGGATACCAACCTGTCGGCCAGTCCGTATTCTCTCACAATGTCGTTATAGTTCTCTATAATTCCATTATGTATAAGTGCCACATCTCCGCACCTATGTGGATGTGCATTCACATCCGTAACTCCGCCGTGAGTAGCCCATCTCGTATGGCCTATTCCACAGGTTGATCTGTACACAGGACTGTCGTCGCTGCACATCTCCCTGAGGTCTTCCACTCTGCCGGCTTTCTTCTTGATCGTCAGTGTATCATCATCATTAAGCAGTGCTATTCCCGCACTGTCATATCCCCTGTACTCGAGCTTTGCCAGTCCGTCAATAAGAATGTCCTTGGCTGGTTTCTTTCCTACATATCCTATGATTCCACACATATTAAATTAATCTCCTTTCGGCTTATAACCACGCTGTATACTGATAATATTATAATATGGCGCACTTAAAAAAGGTGAAGCCACCATACATAACAGCTATGGGTGTCCGGTCATGATTCTTTGTTTTGGAGTTACCCCCATATTTGGATATCATGTGCGCATCCAGACTCTGCGTGAAGGCATCCGCCGAATATTCGATAACCTTCAACCTCGTTATCCCTGAAAGCCAAAGCCCAGGGGTCATGGCGCTAAGATTTCTAAATCTTTCCAAAGGCACACTCCTCCTGTCCGTGCACCTAACAAAATTCTATCATGAAACATCTAATAAATCAATGCAGAAAGGCCTCTGCGTATAATCTTTGTAACATAAAATTTACTTCAGCTTTATAAATAAAAACAGGGAAACACCACGGATCCCGGCCGTGTGCCCAGCCTGTGATGCTTCCCTCATTATATCCACTATTTTATATCTTAGCTTATAAAGCATCCACCTGGGAAGTCCTTCTCGGTGGTCAGGAGTGACAGATTACCCTCAGGATCCTCTGCGCACAGAAGCATACCCTCTGATACGACTCCGGCAAGCTTGCATGGCTTGAGGTTTACTATAGCCACAACCTTCTTGCCAACCATATCCTCAGCGGAATATGTACCCTTGATTCCGGACACAATCTGCTTCACATTGTTCTTGCCAAAGCTTACCTGTGAACAGAGAAGCTTTCTGGAGTTTGGAACCTCCTCACAGGAAACGATCTCGCCGATCATGAGCTGCATCTTCTGGAACTCCTCAATGCTTATCTCCTGCTTGTCAACTACATCAGGATTGGCCTTGAGTGCCTGAACCTTTGCCTCTGCGATCTTGATCTTCTTGGTCTCAGCAGAATTCTCCTTCTCTTCCTTCTGCTTCTTGGCCTGCTCGTACATGGACTCCTTCTCCACTGGAGCGAACTCGGCAACCTTAGCCATAACTTCCTTCACGTCAAGACGTGCGAATAGGATCTCAGGCTGCTCTGTTACCTTTGTTCCTGACTTGTACAGACCAAACTTTCCAAGCTCTGTGACCTTTCTCTTCTCGGTATTGAGCTGTGCCATGATCTTCTCAGTTGTCTCAGGCATATATGGCTCAAGGAGTGTTGCACCTATAACGATGCTCTCGACAAGGTTGTACAGAACTGTGTTCAGTCTGTCCTTCTTGTCCTCCTCCTTTGCGAGTGCCCAAGGCATTGTCTCATCTATGTACTTGTTGCATCTCTTGAACAGTGCAAATATCTCTGTGATCGCATCTGCAACCTTGAGCTTATCCATGCACTCTGCAACCTTGTATCTGCAGTCCATAACGACCTTCTTAAGATCCTCATCGACAGGCTCTGTGACGTTGGTATTTGTCACAATGCCACCGAAATACTTGTTTGACATCGATATGGTTCTGTTGACCAGGTTGCCAAGTGTATTCGCCAGCTCTGAGTTAAGTCTCTCAACCATGAGCTCCCATGAGATAACTCCATCATTCTCAAATGGCATCTCGTGAAGAACAAAGAATCTGACAGCATCCACGCCAAATATATTGACCATATCGTCAGCGTACATTACGTTGCCCTTCGACTTACTCATCTTGCCATCACTCTGGAGGAGCCAAGGATGACCGAATACCTGCTTTGGAAGCGGAAGTCCGAGTGCCATCAGCATGATAGGCCAGTAAATGGTATGGAATCTCAGGATATCCTTGCCGATCAAGTGAAGATCTGCCGGCCAGTATTTATAAAACTTCTCATCGCTCTTTCCATCTACGTCATATCCAAGTCCAGTTATGTAGTTTGAAAGCGCATCAACCCATACATATACAACATGTTTTGGATCAAAGTCTACCGGAATTCCCCACTTGAATGATGTTCTTGAAACACACAGATCCTGAAGTCCCGGCTTTAAGAAGTTGTTGACCATCTCGTTACGTCTTGACTCAGGCTGTATAAACTCAGGATGCTGCTCTATATGCTTCATGAGCTTGTCCTGATACTTGCTCATCTTGAAGAAGTATGCCTCCTCCTTGGCCTCCTGAACAGGTCTTCCACAGTCCGGGCACTTGCCATCTATGAGCTGTCCATCTGTAAAGAACGACTCACATGGTGTACAGTATTTTCCTACATAATGTCCCTTATATATATCACCCTGATCGTACAGCTTCTTAAATATCTTCTGTACCTGCTTCTCATGGTAATCGTCTGTTGTACGGATAAACTTGTCATATGAAGTATTCATGAGATCCCATATTCTCTTGATCTCACCTGATGTCTCATCAACGAATTCCTTTGGGGTCTGCATGTTCTCAAAAGCCTTGTTCTCGATCTTCTGTCCATGCTCATCTGTTCCTGTCATGAATCTTACATCATAACCTGCGAATCTCTTGTACCTTGCAATGCTGTCAGCCAACACGATCTCGTAGGTGTTGCCTATATGAGGTTTACCTGATGCATATGCAATGGCGGTTGTAATATAATACGGTTTTTTTGCCATTTCAAAAACCCTCCCTGAAAAAATACTACAAGCACAAATGAAATGCTTGTGCAACTTTACCGAAAAACTCCTCGGTAATTGTAAATTATATGCCTTTTTATTATTTATTGTCAAGAAGATGGGATATTAAATAAGTCTGTTACGATAGTCATTCTATAACACTGCCAATAAACTTGTCATCGTCTCTCTCTCAAAAGCGCATCACATTCCTGAGAACGGCAAACATCACCGCCCCGGCAATACATATAAATATAAGTATATTGTCAAATCGCGATAATTTTCTGTTTCCATATCTTACGAATACATAATCGTTTTTTACAATTATGTATGCCAACGCCGGAAGAGCTATAAACATAAATTGATTATAAGCAAATGCCTTTGCAAGATCCAGCCTTACGGCCGCAAGGATAGCCCGTGTTATCCCGCATCCTGGGCATAAAAATCCGGTTATCTTTCTGAATATACATGGTATGGCAAGTCCTGTCACTCTTATGAATATATAATAGAGGATGCCTATCCCCACGAGGATGGCATCCCTTTTAATTATCGCATTTCTTCTTGATTTCTGTATCTGATCCATGCTCTGTATTTCTTTGTCTCCGCCGACTACTGCTGGCTGTTATCACTGCCTGAAGCATCTGCTGATGTGTTAATATTCTGATCTGACTGCTGGCCAAATGTATTCTGGTCTAAACCGGCCTGCTGACCATATCCCTGCTGATTGTATGTATTCTGATCATATCCCTGCTGGCTGTATGGCTGCTGTCCGTATGCCTGCTGGTTATATGCATTCTGGTCATATCCCTGCTGACCATATGGCTGCTGTCCGTATGGCTGCTGTCCGTATGGCTGCTGTCCGTATGCATTCTGATTATACTGCTGCTGACCATACGCATTCTGGTTGTATGCGTTCTGATCATATCCCTGCTGACCATACGCATTCTGGTTATACTGCTGCTGGCCGTATGCATTCTGATCATATCCCTGCTGCTGACCATACGCATTCTGGTTGTATGTGTTCTGATTATAACCCTGCTGACCATATCCTGTATTCATCTGAGGTATAGCCTCTGCATATTTGTTTGCAGTGTCCTGCATAAGCGCATATGCAATAATTCCAAGTCCAAATACCTGAAGAAGGACGTATAAGATGCCTGAGTTGCTTGATGGTACACCGTTCTTATTCTTTATGATATCAACTTTCTCACCCATCTTATATGCCCAGAACCATCCATAGATGTTACATGTAACGATAGTGAGCAAAAGCGACATTCCACCACTTGTTGCATCTGTCTCTCCTGACTCCTGATTGATATCGTCTGTCAGCACAACAAACCAATACAATCCATATATTCCGCATGTCACAATTGAAAGCAGAATACATATTCCAATATTCCTCTGTTTGATCATAATTGATGATCCTCCTTAAACTTAAATCCTTAATTGAATTATGTAGGACTTGTGTATGACTGCAATTATTCCACTCATATGTAAACCACTGCATAACTGCAATAAAAATAACAGAATAGCCCCGCAGACACAACTCAGTCTACGGGACTATTTTCTCATACATTTTGTCTGTATGCAACTGCATCTATACATTTTTCAATGTATATTTGTATGCAATTTGATTCATTACGCATTTTTATTGATGGTATCCTGCATAATAGCATATGATACAATTCCAAGTCCACATAACTGGAGCAGAAGGAAAAGTATGCTTGAATTTCCTGCTGACTGACCATTCTTTGTCTTTATTGCGTCAATCTTCTCGCCCATCTTGTATGCCCAGAACCATCCATAGATATTACATGTAACGATAGTAAGCAACAATGCTACCCCACCGCTTGTTGCATCTGTCTGTCCAGATTCCTGATTAGCATCGTTTGTAAGGCAAACGAACCAATACAGTGCATAAATTCCAAATGTAATGATTGAAAATACTATGCACAAAGCAATGTTCCTCTGTTTGATCATAAAATGTCCTCCCTTGATTAATTATAAATTTTTTATAAAAATTTTATAAAATATATAAAACCATATCTATACATCTTTGTCAATAAAAATCAAAAAATTAAGCTGTTTTTTGCTTTATTATCTATATTTTATTATCTATATTTTTTTATAATCAGGCATAAATCTTCAAATATTTACATTCATAATTTATGTGATGTCGTAAACTGTTTTACTTTTGAAACCATGTGCTATATAATAAAATTTCAGGCAGACATATCTCAACACCCGTATCCTAAATATATTGCCAGGATTCACAGATTATGTTTGTCCGTATTGCAAACAATTTATAATTCTAGAGAAAAGAGGACATTTGTTATGAAAAACATGCTTAACTTCAAGAATTTCACAGCTGATGAGCTGATGGATATTCTCAATCTGGCACTTGACATGAAGAAGAACCCTGATAAGTACGCTCACGCTCTTGAGGGCAAGAAACTCTACACTCTTTTTGAGAAGACTTCCACAAGAACATTTCTTTCATTTACAACAGGTATAACTGAGCTCGGCGGCACATATTACAACCAGCTCTGGAAGGATTCCAACTTTACACTCGGTGAGCCTGTATCAGAGATTAAGTATGTATGCAGGAATGTAGATATCATCATGGCACGTCTTGTAAAGAATGAGACAGTCGAGCTGTTCGGCAACAATGTTACCGTTCCATTTATCAACGGATGTGACAGTTCTTATCATCCATGCCAGATCCTGGCAGATGCCCTCACTATTATAGAAAAGTTTGGCAGTCTCGATGTAAAACTTATGTACATCGGTGCCAAGAATAATGTATTCAACTCTCTTGTTGAGTTCTTCGCAAAGATGAAGAAGGGAACTATCTACGGACTCACGCCACTTGTGAACAACACCGTATGCGGCGATGACTTCTTTGAGGCAGCAAAGGCTACAGGTCACTATATTGAGCTCGATCCTACCATGAGCATGGAGGAGGCCAAGAAGTACGCCAAGGACATGGATATCCTCTACACAGATACATGGGTAGACATGGAGTTCTTCAACAACCCTGCATACAAGCAGCAGAAGGAGGAGACTCTTGCAAAGATGATGCCTTACCAGCTCAACGAGGAGTTCACAGAGGGCAGCAAGGCTATAGTATTCCACGACATGCCTATGCACCAGGGATTTGAGATCTCACAGGGCGTTATCGACAAGAACCTCAACCACATTTTGGATGAGGCTGAGAACAGACGTCACGCTGAGAAGGCTGTTATGTATACCCTTCTTAATTCTTAAAATATTCATTCTGATAACCTAAGGAGGATCATGTCAAATGAGACATTTAATAGACCCAATGGACCTGTCAGTTGAGGAGGTTGACCACCTTCTCGTGCTGGCACAGGACATCATCGACAATAAAGAGAAATACAGCGAAGTCTGTAAGGGCAAAAAGCTTGCAACTCTGTTCTTTGAACCAAGCACACGCACAAGACTTAGCTTCGAGGCTGCCATGATGGAACTTGGCGGAAACGTTCTCGGATTTTCATCTGCGAGCTCCTCATCTTCAACAAAAGGTGAGAGTGTGGGCGATACCGTCAAGATCGTCAGCTGTTATGCCGATATTATAGCTATGAGACATTATAAAGAGGGTGCCCCGATGCTGGCTTCCATGAAATCAGATGTTCCTATTATTAATGCTGGTGACGGCGGTCACAATCACCCTACGCAGACATTGGCCGATCTTCTCACAATAAAGAGAGAGAAGGGCAGACTAAACAATATGACCATAGGTTTCTGCGGAGATCTTATGTTTGGTCGTACGGTTCATTCACTTATAAAGGCCATGTCACGATACGAAGGCATAAAATTTATTCTCATATCACCGGATGAATTAAAATTACCTGATTATATAAGAACAGAAGTCATCGAAAAGAATAATATACCATATGAGGAGATTTCCTCTCTTGAGGATGCTATCGGATCTCTGGACGTTCTCTATATGACAAGAGTCCAGAAAGAACGTTTCTTCAACGAGGCGGACTACATAAGACTGAAAGATACCTATATTCTTGACAAGTCAAAGCTGGCTCTCGCTAGGCCTGACCTGTCGATCCTTCACCCGCTTCCTCGTGTAAATGAGATATCTGTTGAGGTGGATGACGATCCGAGAGCATGTTATTTCCGACAAGCACTCAACGGCAAATATGTCCGAATGGCACTCATCATGGACCTTCTCGGACTCGACAAGGATTTTAAGGCATAGGAGGAATGATCATGAATATTGACAGTATTCAGAATGGTATTGTACTTGACCATATAACAGCAGGCAAAGCCCTGCAGATATACAACGATCTTCATCTTGATAAGCTGGATTGCTCCGTTGCTATAATCAAGAATGTTAAAAGCGAGAAGATGGGAAGAAAGGACATTCTTAAGATAGATCAGGATATCGACATAAACCTTGATGTTCTGGGGTATATCGACCCGGATATATCCGTCAACATCATCAAGGACGGCAAGCTCGTTGAAAAACGTAAGATCGAACTGCCTGAGAGACTGGTTGGAATAAAGAAATGTACCAATCCAAGATGCATTACGACCACAGAGCAGGGAATAACCCATATATTCAAACTCACAGACAGAGAAAAGCGAATTTACAGATGTATATACTGTGAAGCAGACAAGTAACTGTTTACTTTTCAGTTTTATGTGCTATAATCTATAAAGTTGCGATAATCCGAGAATTATCTAAGAGGTGAAATATGGAACAGTATGTTATCAAGGGAGGTCGTCCTCTGGAGGGCGAAGTTACCATTGCGGGTGCTAAGAATGCCGCACTTGGAATACTTGCCGCTGCAGTCATGACCGACCAGGAAGTCACAATAGAAAACGTACCGAACGTCAGAGATACAAGAGTCCTTCTTCAGGCCATTCAGGGTATCGGCGCAAGGGTCCGTTACATAGACGAGCACACGGTTGCTATATGTGGTGGAACCATCAATCCGAATACCGATCTCTGTGTCGACGACGAATATATCAGAAAGATCAGAGCATCCTACTATCTGCTCGGCGCACTGCTTGGCAAATATAACCATTCACAGGTCGCTCTTCCAGGCGGATGCGACATCGGAGCCCGTCCGATAGATCTGCACATAAAAGGTTTTGAAGCACTTGGAGCCCACGTTGATATAGCAAACGGTATGATATCCGTTGAGGCTGATGAGCTGATCGGAAGCCACATTTACATGGATGTGATCTCAGTAGGTGCCACCATCAATGTCATGATGGCCGCCGTAATGGCAAACGGCAAGACTACCATAGAGAACGCAGCCAAGGAGCCACATATCGTTGATGTTGCCAATTTCCTCAACAGTATGGGTGCTAACATCAAGGGTGCCGGAACTGATGTCATCCGTATCCGTGGCGTAAAGTCACTTCACGGAACTACATATTCCATCATTCCGGATCAGATCGAGGCAGGAACCTTCATGGTTGCAGCAGCAGCCACCAGAGGCAACGTCCTCATCAAGAACGTAATTCCTAAGCATCTTGAGGCTATAACCTCAAAGCTTACAGATATAGGTGCCACTGTCATCGAGTACGATGATTCAGTGAGAGTAATGTGCAACAAGAGACTCAAAGCTACCAACATCAAGACTCTGCCATATCCGGGATTCCCGACAGATATGCAGCCACAGATGGCGGTTACACTTGCACTGTCCAACGGAACAAGCATCGTCACCGAGAGCATATTTGAGAACAGATTCAAGTATGTCGCAGAGCTTTCAAGAATGGGCGCACACATCAGAGTCGAGGGCAACACCGCTATTCTCGATGGTGTGGAGACATTCACCGGTGCAAATGTTGCAGCACCTGACCTGAGAGCAGGCGCAGCACTTGTAATTGCGGCACTTGTGGCCAACGACTTCTCTACTGTATGTGATATCAAGTATATCCAGAGAGGCTACGAGAAGTTCGACGAAAAGCTTCGCGGACTTGGTGCTCTCATCGAGAAGGTAGAGACGGACAAAGAGATCCAGAAATTCAAGCTCAAAGTAGGTTAATATATACGACATAAGGCGAAAAGCTTTTGCCGGTCAGCACTTGTCTGACCGGCAAAAGCTTTTTTATTGCAATTTTATTACTTTTTTATAACTTTTTTCACAAAAATGGTGCTCATTTGCAATAATTATGGTAAACTTAGACTGATGTAATTTTGTCATAAATACTATTTTATATATAGATTTGTTTTATGAAAAATGGAGGTTACTATGGATATCAATACTAAACGAACCCGGACTACTATTTCTATCGTAATGCTTATTTGGGCGGTCGTCTGCATCGCGGTGACCGGACTGTATGTGGGAAACAATCACGCAGAAGCCGCGACCACGGGAACTCTCACGTCTGACTACGTGTATTTCCGCAAATCACCAAACGGCACGCCTATAAAATATAACGGCTCGGCCATACTCCTAAGGAAGGGTCAGAAGATGACCGTACTGAGCACTTCCAACAAGACATGGTACAAGGTCAAGCTTACATACAAGAAGAAGAGCTACACCGGTTATGTGTACTCCGCATTTATCAAGGTAACAAGGACAACCTCCAAGAAGGCTCACCTTCGAAAAAATGAAAACTATGTATATTTCCGAAAAACGCCAAACGGCACGCCGCTGAAGTATAACGGATCGCCGATCATGCTCATGGGCGGTCAGAGCATGACCGTACTGAGCACTTCCAACAAGACATGGTACAAGGTCAAGCTTACATATAAGAAGAAGCGCTACACCGGTTATGTATATTCCAAGTTCATCGTGATCGACTCCACTTCAGCCACAACAAAGGCCACGACCAAGGCTACTACACAGCAGCCTACCACAGCGGCTCAGGCAGCCAAGAGCGGTTACGTGAATGAAGACTATGTATACTTCCGCCAGACGGCAGCGGGTACACCTATAACCTACAACGGAAGCGCGATCATGCTCATGAAGGGACAGGCACTCTCCGTGACTGATACATCCAACAAGTCATGGTACAAGGTCAACCTCACATACAGCAGCAAGAAGTATACAGGATTTATCTCCTCATCGCTCATCACAATGGGAACATACAAGGAACCTGACGGTAACCAGACATCGGATGCAGCATTTGAAAAGCAATTATCCGCCCAGAACTTCCCTGAGAGCTACAAGGTGCTTCTCAGAAAGCTCCATGCGGAGCACCCAAACTGGATATTCAAGGCGGTACACACCAACCTTAACTGGAACGACGTGGTCAAGAACGAGGTCAACGTACAGGGACGTGTCAACAACCTTGTAAACTGTACATCTTACAGTCCTAACTACGGCTGGAGATCACAGACCGTTGGATACAACTACAAGACAGACTCCTACTCATCATATGATGGTTCAACATGGTTTGCAGCCTCGGACGATCTTGTAAAGTATTACCTCGATCCGAGAACATATATGTCATCCGCAAGCTCCATGTTCGCATTTGAAAAGCTGTCATACGACTCATCACAGACAAAGTCAGGAGTTGAGGCTATATTATCTGGTTCGTTTATGCACAATGCGCACCCAACCGGTTCGACCACCACATATTCGTCCATGATAATCACCGCAGCACAGAAATCCGGCGTCAGCCCTTACCACATTGCTTCACGTATCAAGCAGGAGGTCGGAGGCTCGATAACCTCGGGAACAAACGGTAAGAATGCCACATATCCCGGCATATATAACTTCTACAATATCGGTGCATTTGAGAGTGCATCGGGTAACGCTATAACAAACGGTCTGAGATGGGCTTCATCGGGCACATCGTACAACAGGCCATGGACAACACCTGCCAAATCAATAATCGGCGGTGCGATGTATATCGGAGAGTCCTACATCAACAAGGGTCAGAACACTCTGTATACTCAGAAGTTCAACGTAACCTACACAGACTGCCTGTACTGGCATCAGTACATGGGAAATGTACAGGCCCCTACAACAGAGGCATGGAAGGTATATGATGCCTACAAGTCTTCAGGAGCACTCAACAAGGCCATAACATTTGCCATACCTGTTTACAAGAATATGCCAAGCACAGCAATGAAGATGCCTGCGGCTAATCCGGGCAACCAGAACAACTACCTGAAAACACTCTCTGTAAGCGGCAAGAAGCTGTCACCTACATTTGCAATAAACAGCACTACACAGTACACGGTAAATGTGCGCTCATCTGTATCAAGTGTGAAAATAAACGCTTCACCTGTAAGCAGCTACTCCACAGTGAGCGGAAAGGGAACAAAAACCCTGAAATCAGGAAAGAATACATTTAAGATAGTATGTAAATCCCAGAGTAAAGCTACACGTACTTACACCATAATAATTAACAGAGGATAAGGAGGACTCGGTGGATAACCGTATATGAATATTATGAGGACTACAAGATTTAGCTTTAGAACGTTTATGACAGAAGTTGCATGTGTGTTGACTATGATGCTTTTCATGCTTCATACCACTTATGCCGCTACAGTCGCATTTAGTGTTGAGGTTCCATCCACCACGGTCGTTGTTGGCGATACCGTGGAGATCAAGGTAAGTATAAACGCAGCCGATCAGGCTTTATCAAGCTACAGCTACAATATCACATATGATTCCACATTGCTCAAGGCTGTGAGCGGCGGCACCGTGGAATCTGAGGGCACCGTAAGCTACTCCCAGGCAAATGTAAAGCCTGGAGATGCAATGACAGCAACATTTACATTTACCGCCATTGCAAGCGGAACTGCCAGCATAGAGACATCAGCAGTTGAGGTCATCTCCGACACAGAAGAGTCGATAGACATGACACCGTCATACAACTCGGTAACCATCAGCGACAAGTCAGCCGCCGCTTCCACCGAAGCAGCTTCATCTACTGTCAGCGATACCGGTTCAGAAGCCGAGCCTGCAACACCTCTTGCATTGATCGACAGCGAGACCAAGCCTGTTGTTACTGAGGATGAGGTAGGAACACTCACAGAGGCAGATCAGAACGCATCCGCACCTGCAGATACCCTTGTAAGCGTTCACTCAAACAACAACACTTATAACATCATTCCAAAGCCTAATTCAGTCTCAGTGCCAACCGGATATCTTCCAGTGAAGATCAACCTGAACGACACGGACATCAGAGCTTATATGAAGGGAAGCAGTTCCAACACCGTTCTCCTCTACGCAGCAACAAACGACGGACACCAGGGCTGGTATTTCTTCAATCCAAATGAAGGAACTTTCCTTGACGCAACGGATCTCATCGAGGAGACGGATTCGCTGTCCAGCTTCATAGACAAGCACAAGTTCGTAATAATGCTCATAGCCATCATAGTTCTTGTGATACTGGTCGTTGTCATCATCATCCTTGCTGTCTCACTCAAGGGTCTCATCGCTGATTACGAGGCTCAGATAGACAAGCTGAAGAAGGACAACGAGGAGAAGGAAAGCACAGCAAATGAAACATCAGAAGCTGCCGAGCCTTCCGCAAAAGCCGCTGAACACGTCAGAATGCCTCACCACGACAATAGCGAGGTGCCCACCATCAACAACAAGGCGCTCTTCCCTGGGGACGACGAGGTTATCCACGAGAGTTACGCAGACTCCGATTACGACAATCAGGTATCTCCTGATGAGGACGATGTCATCCACACTGACGACTATGACGACACTGCATTTGAGGATGTCGCCGATGACAGCGAGCCTATAGATTCAGCATTTGACGTCAAAGAGGATACGGAGAGTACGGAGAGCAAGATCCAGGCATCCCTCGACGAGATAGATGCGGCACTTGAATCCGCAAAGAAATACAAAGATTAATACTCACGGAATAACGTGATATACAAAAAGCACATGTATCAGTTTCAATCTGATACATGTGCTTTTATATTTGTCTGAATTTTTTTAATCTGCTTATAAGTATGCTTTCAGCACATCCACCTTGTCCAGCTTCTCCCATGGGAGATCAAGATCTGTTCTTCCGAAGTGTCCGTAAGCTGCTGTCTGCTTGTAGATAGGTCTTCTGAGGTCAAGCATCTTGATGATACCTGCTGGTCTTAAGTCAAAGTGCTCTCTAATGATCTCGACAAGCTTATCATCTGAAAGCTTTCCTGTGCCAAATGTGTCTACCATGATGGATGTAGGTCTTGCAACACCGATAGCGTATGAGAGCTGTATCTCACACTTGTCAGCCAGACCTGCTGCAACTATGTTTTTAGCCACGTAGCGGGCCGCATAAGCCGCTGAACGGTCTACCTTGGTACAATCCTTGCCTGAGAAGGCTCCGCCGCCGTGACGGGCATATCCGCCGTATGTGTCAACGATGATCTTACGTCCTGTGAGACCACTGTCACCATTTGGTCCACCTATTACGAATCTTCCTGTTGGATTGATGAAGAACTTGGTCTTCTCATCGATGAGCTCCTGTGGAAGAACCTCGTCGAATATATACTTCTTAACGTCAGCGTGGATCTGCTCCTGGCTGACTTCCTCTCCGTGCTGTGTTGAGAGAACGACTGCATCAAGTCTTACAGGCTTGTCATTCTCATCGTACTCAACTGTTACCTGTGTCTTACCGTCCGGTCTTAAGTATGGGAGTGTTCCGTTCTTTCTTACCTCTGTGAGCTTTCTTGCAAGCTTGTGGGCAAGTGCTATTGGATATGGCATGTACTCAGGTGTCTCATTTGTTGCAAATCCAAACATCATACCCTGATCTCCGGCACCGATCGCCTCGATATCATCCTCGCTCATGAGGTGTTCCTTTGCCTCGAGTGCCTTGTCAACTCCCATGGCAATATCTGATGACTGCTCGTCTATGGCTGTGATAACGCCGCATGTATCGCAGTCAAATCCGTACTTTGCTCTGTCGTATCCGATCTCTCTGATCGTCTCACGAACGATCTTCTGAATATCCACATAAGCGTTGGTTGTGATCTCTCCCATGACAAGCACAAGACCTGTCGTGATGGATGTCTCACATGCCACACGGCTCATTGGATCCTGCTCCATCAGCGCGTCAAGCACTGCATCTGATATCTGGTCACAGATTTTGTCAGGATGTCCTTCTGTTACTGATTCCGATGTAAATAATCTTCTTTCCATACTACTTCCTTTCCTTTTTGTACATAAGAAAAACCGCTTCGTATGAGCGGTTTGATCGTGTCTGTCAAGCCTCTCATTGTTCGAGCACAGGTCTTGTATCACCTACATATCTGCGTCGCTCAGGTCGGCACCTTCCGAATCTGACATCGGGGTTGCCATGGCTTCTTCGTCCCTTCTGACTCCACCATTCTGAATAAGAGCGTTTTTCTAATATCTATAAATGCAATCATTACTCTATAGCATTGAGAGTTATTAGTCAACATATTTTTGGGGGAAATGATGCTTAATGAGTTTTTTTATATATAATGGGCAAAGGAGATGTGGCTATCCCCTTTGCCCATACCAATAACTTAGTTATTATCCTTCTTTTTCTTTCTTACAAGGAATATAACTATTCCCGCAATAATCAATACCACAATAACTATGATCAGTATAATGATCCATGAGATGCTGCCAGCCTCAGCCATAGCCGTCTGAATAGCATTACTCGATACAGTAAATGTTATTTCTGAACCATTATCCGATGCGCCATTACCTGCTGCATCAAAACATTCCACAACTATTGTGTGCTTCTTTGCAGATGCCTTTATATCGTCAAGCTTAACCTCTCCGCCGAGCTTCTCAATGTCCTTAGCTTCATATCTCGTCTTGACTCCGTCAACCGTGATGTCCACATATCCCAGCGCAAGATTATCATGGAATGAAACCGATGCACTTACAGAATCCGTATTCTCATACACAGCACCATTTTCAACACCAGCTACATGATACTCCGGTGCTGTTCTATCTATACAGAACTTAACCGCAGCATTCTTTACTTCATTATCTGTTTCTTTTCCCGCTGCATCCTTGGTATGGATAACTATACTGTACACACCCTCGTCCTTGAAGGTATCAGCAGGAATTGTAAATGAACGCTTGTTCCATCCATTTGACGGCTTGTCTTCCTTGACTGTATACTCATTGCTCTCAAGGTTTACTACCTTGTCGCCAACTGTATAGTACACATCAGAATCCGCAAAACCGGCAACATTATACTCATCTATAACTATGTCACCATCGCTCAGATTCGTATAATATCTGTCGACGCTTGCCTTTGCAGCCTTTCCAAGTACGAAATAAGATCCAAATCTATCTACCTTAAATCCTATTTCCTGACTTGTTTCATTTCCAGCCATATCCTTAGCAGTCACAACCAGAGTATAATTGTCATCAACATTCTCGCTCTGTTTAAAGTTAGAATATGAATATTTCTCACCATTTGAAACCGTCTCGGCGCTGTATGCCACATCATCACTGCCAGCTTCGCCTCTTGTGCCGGTCACACTTATTGATATGCCATCCTTGTTATAGTTTGTATCCGTTACAGATATAACCGGCGATACCTCATCTGTGTATACTCCATCCTTTTCTACCTGCGATATGCTAATCTCAGGAGCAGTCATATCAATGGTAAATGAATCATCAACTGTATTTGATGCAGTATTTCCCGCACTGTCTGTTGCGCTTACCCTTATACGGAACTTTCCATCTGCAGAGAAATTGACTGTCGCAACGTGCGTATCACCATTTGATGTAAATCCACTTGCTCCCGGAGCTGCGGATGTTCCATCCTCCGATGTTACAGCTATATTAACTCGTGAAGCATCAAAGTTATGCTCCTCAACCCTTATTGTAGCCGTTCTGGATGCATTGTAATATGTGCCATTCTGAGCACTGTTATTATCGTACGAAACCTCCAATACAGGTGCTGTCGCATCCACTGTGAACTTTCCTGACGAATAATCATTTGCCTTATTATCAGCCTTATCTCGACATGTAACTGTAAGAATATAATCTGCATCGTCTGAGAATACATAGTCCATTACATATGTATTACCATCCTTACTGAAGTTATTCTTAAGCTTAGTCACAACACCATTCTTAGACACTGACACAGTAACCTTTTCAGGATCAAAATTCACTTCATCAATTCTGATATGTGCCGTTCTTGCCCTGTTGTAGAAGTTTGAGTCATTATTTGAATCATATGTACAGCTTATAACTGGAGCTATGGTATCAATCACATATCTGCGATATACACCAGATGTAATTACGTTTCCCGCATTATCAGTGAGCGTTGCCATCACACGGTGCTCTCCCTCGTTTTCTTCTGCGGAACCTATCGTGTATGATCCACTGAACTTTGTCTTAATGGATGTTTTATCAGTATTATCACATAGAGTCTGAACGTTTCCATTGTCCTTAAGCACAACATTCTTTATTCCCGAGAAATCATCATTTGCCTTTATTGACAGGCTTACATTCTCATCCTTGCCATAATAATATACGTTACCATATTTTGTTGCAATTGAACTGTTCTCAGTGATATCCACAGATGACGTTCTCTCATGAAGATTACTGTCCTCTCTGACTACACCAAAATACTTTGTCACATCCTCTTTGCTCTGATATGCCTTATTGCCTGCAACATCATATACAGTTATGTTTATTTTACCCTTAAAGTTCTTGTCTATAAGCTTGGTAAACGCCTTAGTTAGCTTCTCTCCTGATCCGCATGTCCATACCTCAGAATCAATTGTGTCACTGTTCTTTTTATCTGCCGATTCAAAATCAATGACAACCTTTCCTACTCCACTGACATCATCATTTGCACTGAATGATAACTGGATTGCTCCATTGGAGAAGGACTTATAATCCTCGTATTTTGTATCGTCAGACATCGGCTTAACAGAAAAACCGGATATATTGGCTGATGTCTTGTCATAATAAAATCTCATAGACAGCCTGCATATGTTACCCACAACATCTTCAGCCTTAAGATTTACTGTATACTTTGCCTCAGCAGGAATCTTGCAGCTTCCGGTACTGTATGTGCCATCATTGTTCTTGACAAACTGTGTGGCCTGACCCGGATATGTAAATGTATCTGTTACGATCTTCTTGATATCCTCTGCGCTCTTTGATGAGTCGCCAACATTAGCAATATCAACGCTCTCTACACTTATACTTTTAAGATTGTTCTCAACAGCCTTTACTCCCCATGCGCTATTACTTGATGCGTTAAGATATGTATAGCTGCTGTCTCCAAACTCCTTGTTCGCAGTCAGTACAGGAGCAGTGTTATCTACTGTAAAATGTGCATGAAGCATATTATCCAGCTTATTTCCTGCAGCATCCTGAACATCCATATACACATCGTATACGCCATCAGCATCACTACCCTTAGGTATATCAAATGTTCCTGTTACGTCATATGCTCCCTGCTCTGTATTTTCTGATACACTTATATTATCTATTGCAATCTTGTTGTTCTGATTTCCAGCCTTAACGTAATAGAACTTGATATAAGCTGTATCTGAGCCATACTCCTTATCCACATCTGTTTCATATATTCCAAATGAACCATTTACTGTGAAATAAACACTGTTTCCAGCCTTTGTAAAACCATCCTTAAGCTCATTTTTATACTTGACTGCGCCACCCTTTATCTGTGGAAGTGCACCAATATCACAGGTGATCATAGTACAGTTTCCGGATTTGTCAAATGTATAGAAATAATACGTATTCCGAGCGTCATTGCTTGGATTCTTATCTGCAGTAACTGTAAGCTCTGCTCTTCCTGAATTGACGGATATTGTCTGATTACTGTACTTACTCAATATCTTATTTACACTGTCCGTAGTCGTATTATTTACATCGATATCTGTCAGCTCGTGATCCGAATACACAACCTTGTCAACAAGGCCTGACTCTGGATCGGATATGTCAAGTGTCACAACCTTCTTATATGCCTCAGGTATTTTCTCAGATGCATTGTCTATCTGAATTTCTGTTGAGTTCTTTGCATAAAATTTCATGTATGAAACCTTTGCTTCAGGAGCATTGAGATCAACATATACAGGGACTTCATCCTTCTTATACTTGAAATTATTCTTATCCGTAGAGGAATCCTGATTTTTGTTATCACCTATTGCTTTGGTTGTAATATTTACTTTAGTTTCCTTTTCAAAATAGCTGTTACTGTCGTCTGCATATATATCTTTCTGAGATGAGTCTCCTATTGATGTATATGCGCCATCATTTACCTTATAGGATACAACCTTATCAGTATCAAAGCCCAGTCGGAGGAATACCGGCCTATTCATCCACACATAGCTGTTGTCAACCATTGTCGGGTAAGTGGTGTTGTTTTTATCTACATATACATAATTGAAATTGTCAAACTGACCATACTTCACCGTTCCCTTGATAGAAACCGTCTTCTCAGTATCACATATTTTGTATGTTGCCTTAATCTCAAATGTAGAATTCTCCTGAGCATCCTCCGCAATTGTGAATACTCCGGTTTTTGCATTGATCGACTCTATTGCAGCAGAGTCAGAGCTAAATTTCACGCTATACTCATCTATTGCATTCTCCGGTTTCACGTTTCTCGTTGTGAAAAATGCAGTATATTTATATGTAGGATAGAACTCGTTACTCTTTATATTCTTTGCAAAGGACAATACTCCCTCGCCCTGTGCATCGGAAGTCTCAATCTGAACTTCATGATTATTTCCATCAAAAGCTATATCTACGCTCGTCTGAGAATACACCGTGCTGTCAGATTTGCCAGAAGCTGTTGAAGTAAATGCCAGGTTATTTCCATTGTCAGTTATACTGCTTATAATTGGCTTTGGTGAATTTGCCTTTATTTTTAATGTTATCTTCTGATTTTTTAAAAGAGTATATCTGCCATCTATAGCTGTCTGGTCATTTTTTCCGCTGACAGCTAAAATCTCTACATTGTCAGGATACTTAACCGTAAGATATGTCGAATTCGTCACAACTTTTGTAGTTACCTCTGCCAATGCGTTTCCATAAGCATCTATACCGGATACTTTCACATAGAAATTCTTTTCCGAGATATTCTTTACAATTGAACTGAGCTCTATTTCACTTGTTCCATCTGATGTAACAAGCTCATATGGCTGTCCCGCAAGAGACTTTCCATCATCTGTTCCAATTATATCTACACTGTATTTTCTTTTGCCCTCAAAGCTTGTGTTTATATTAAGCTTATAGCTGCCGTTATCCTCAGATACATATGCTCTGTCAATTCCATGTATTATATTTATATCTGAATCAACATTGCCGGTCCATGCAGTAAAATCACCCTGAAACGGATAGAATCTGACACTCAGCTCATCCCCGGCTTTCAACTGGGAACCCAATAAATCAAAATCATAATATTCTTCATCCACATAATCTTTAGTGTGAATACAGCTTGCACATATAGACCCTATCCAGAACTCCACCTTATCAACACTATTCTTGAATTCTTCTCCATTGTCTATGGCTACCCTCAAGCCCGTTGTAACCTGTCCAAGCCCGCTTTTGATCTCATTCTGTATAAATGTGATATCACCGACTCCTGCCGGTTTTTTAAATTCTTCTGAAGCAGGCTCTTTGAGCTGATCCTTCTGGCTCTGCCCATCCTGTCCGTCCTGAGATACAGGTGTGCTCTCTACTGCTCTTGATGTAAGTACACTTCCTGCATTTGCGGTTATCATAATCACAACCAGTGTCCATGCCATCAACGCTTTAAAAAACCTTGATTTTCTCATTTCTCTTTGCTCCTCTCTTATACTTATATGATTTCTTCTGTATTAATCAGAATTATCTGCTGCGTTATATTGAACACACTGCTTCTTGTTGACTTCTCCGGCTTTGCTTTGGCAACCAGAACATCAGTCGCCCCTGCACCACCGCCATTGTTTGATAACAATACAGTGTTTTCAGAATTTGCCAGCTTGACAGTCGAATCAATGTTACTCGAATTCTGCCCCGCCAGCATTGTCGTCTGCATTTGTCCGGCATTCATCTGGTATGCACTATTCTGCTGAACACCAGGTGGCTCAGGCTGTACAGTTTTTCTTTTCTGTACCGACTTATGCCGTGCAGTCTGTGCCTCTGTTCCGACATTCTCCGTGATCTCCTTGATCTGGCGTTTTCTCTCAATACCTGTGAGGTTCATGAACACCCTTGGAATACGAAACACAATAAACAATACAACCGCTGCAACAAGAAATACACATGCCGCTATCATACACACAAGCCACGCTGTATGATATGTATTCATGGTACGTTCTATCTCATCTACACTAAGTGACATTACTTCTCACCCCCAGTCTTACCTGATCCGGTGACTGCACTGTTCACCTTTCCCCGCGCTGTATCTATAAGGCTGTCAAATACTCCATCATAGCTGTTACCGACAACCTCCACCAAAGCACCCTTTACCTGTGTCTCTATGTTGTCTATCATTTCATACATTTGGGACGCATCTATATAACCGTTATATTCCCTTGCCTTTGCAACAATCTGGTTAAGAATAAGCTGATATGTATACGCTTTGAATTTATCATCAGTATAATTGTCATCCTGTGATATCGTGAGGTCATACAAGCTTACCAGATCATCCCACTCGGCAGAATAATCTACATCCTCATCAAATATATCCACTCCGCTTCCACCTGAAGAATTCACATATCCTCCAAGCCTTATGAAAAGTTTTGCATTTGACGCATTCTTATTGTTGTTTTTATTTCCATCCGAATATGGTTCAACCTTGCTAAACCACGCTATTGCGTCGGAGCTTCCGTTATTCATATATGCCCACAAATTAAGTCCGAGATTGTAACAGAAATTGTAATATTCAAGAGGATCTGCTTTTTTGAAATTATCCAGATGTCCATCCTTTTCAATCAGTTCCTTTATACTGTTGAGCTCATTGAATGTTATCGATTTATCCCCAGAACCCTGAGGCTGTCCATTCTCAAAATATTCAAGATACTTAGTACGTATAAGATCATATGTCTCAGGTGAAGTATCATCCAGGCTTAAAGCATTGCTAACCATGTCTTTAAACTCCGATTCCGATGTCGCCGTACCCGCATATGTATAATACGTATCAAAGTTCTGACTCTTGTAAGATTTCTCTTTGTAATTCATATATCCTGCTGTACCAAAGAGCGCCGCCGACAACACAACCGCCGTTGCGAATCCGAACATTTTTCTTTTCTGTGATTTCTTATATGTAATGTCCAGCTCGTTGTAATGCTCCAACGCATACATCAATTCACTACATGACTGATATCTATCATCAGGGTTCTTTCTGGTACATTTTAGAATTATCTCTTCAAGTCCTGATGAAAGCTTCGGATTCCACTGTCTTATCGGATACATCTCATATGGAGGTTTAGCCGGATTATGACCAGTAACCAGATGATACATAGTTGCTCCCAGGCAATAAATATCCGTTCTGGCATCAGTCTGACCATGCCCTCCAAACTGCTCCGGAGCCGCATATCCCTGAGTTCCAAGACAGGTTGTATCCTCCACCATGTTCTTATTTTTGTATTCTCTGGCAGTACCAAAATCAATAAGCATAACATTGCCGTCAGGCTTTAGCATTACATTGGACGGCTTCATATCTCGATAAATAATAGCCGGTGTTCTGCTGTGAAGATATCCAAGCACATCACACAACTGTTTTGCCCAATCGATCACGTCCTCCTGCGACTGGGCTCCCTGTTCATTGACCAGAACATTTAAAGGATTACCTTCGATATAATCCATAACTATAAGGAAGGTACCATCTCCATCTATAACATCGACTATACTCGGCAAATGCGGATGCTTTAGCCTTTTAAGCATGTCCGTCTCTACAACAAGCCCCTGCCGTATTACGTCAAAGTCCTTCTTGCCATCTTTTCGGACCTCCTTAATCGCCCACTGCTTATTTGCCTTCTCGTTCATGGCAAGGTATACAACACTCATACCGCCCTGTCCGATTTTGTTCAGGATCTTATATTTTCCATCTACAAGAGAACCTATCTCAAGCATAGCGCTCCCCTCCTATGATACTATTCTCGCCATTGCAACTGATATATTGTCCGTCTCTGCCCTGTATTTATTGAGCTCTGTGAGATATTCCATATTATTCTTCATTCTCACCTCATCCGGAGTCATTCCGGCGTTCAGGTATTTATATATCTCGTTCATGCCTATTTTGTGTCTGAAACCGTCGGAGCACAGAACAAAGCTGTCACCAGGACTGGTAGTTCCTGAAAAGAAATCGGGAAATATATCATCCGAAGCACCTATACACTGCAATATTACGCTTCGCTGAGGACTTACCTCTGCTTCCGCCTCTGTCATTCTTCCCGCATCTATCTCTCTCTGAACATATGAATGGTCTTTTGTTATAAGCTCTATTCCATTGCTCAATCTGTATGCTCTGGAATCCCCCAGATTGCATATGATATACCGGTTACCGTAAAATAATGCAGCCACAATCGTAGTACCCAGACTTATTCCATTTACTGCTCCATATGCTTTTATTATTTCATTCTGTTTTTTTAACAGATCATTCCATTCCCTGCGCACACCGTCATCGCTGAATCCGCTGCCAACCAGATAGGTTAATCTGTTGGCAAACCAGTCATTTAAGGCTCTTATAACCGTGGCAGATGCCAATTCTCCTTTAGCAAATCCACCCATTCCATCACATACGGCAATCAGTGAAATTTCACCCATATCCGTATCAGCCTTAACAGCGAGAACCGAATCCTGATTGGTACTCTTTTTTATTCCGATATCACTATGTACAACTAATAAGCAACTCATAAACCCTCTCCTCCATTTCGGCAGATTTAGTCGTATCTAAGTTCAAATTCCTCATCGCCCAGCTTCACTCTTGAACCTACACGAACCATTGTTTTACAGTTACTTGTTATCTGCTGATCATCAACAAATGTTCCATTTGTTGAATTAAGATCCTCTATGTAGCAGGCATCATCAACTCTATAGAAAATTGCATGACATCTGCTGATCGCCGGATTTCCATCTATGCATATGTCTACAACCTCTCTATTTTTACCGATTCTGTTTGTTTTCTTATCTAAGTATATCTTTCGGCCATTCTTGACCTGATACAAATATGGATGTCTCTCAACCTTTGTTGCCGCATTGAGCACCGTTGTTCCAGCATCATCCGTATTACCAGTATTTTTTATAAGCGTTGTCTGATCATAGTCATCCTGCATTCCGCCCATCTCTGGCATCTGTGGTGCCGGATATGGATTGTTCATAACTGGTGCCTGTGGCTGTGCCGGTGCTGTCTGATATGGACTGTTCATAGCCGGTGCCTGTGGCTGTGCTGGCGCCGCCTGATATGGATTTGCCATTGCTGGTGCCTGTGGCTGTACCGGCGCTGTCTGATATGGATTTGCCATTGCTGGTGCCTGTGGCTGTGCCGGCGCCGCCTGATATGGATTTGCCATTGCTGGTGCCTGTGGCTGTACCGGTGCTGCCTGATATGGGTTATTCATTACTGGTGCCTGTGGCTGTGCTGGCGCCGCCTGATATGGATTGCTGACAGGCGGTTGCTGAACTGCTGATGCTGCCATCGGCTTGATCACTGACGCCTGCTTCTTAGCAACAGGAGCCTCTGTAGCTGTGTTCCCTGACTTCTTTCTCTCCTTTGCCGCTTTATATTTTTCTTTATTTTCTTTGCTGTAATGCTGCATCAGATAAAACAATGAGATGTCATCCTCTGATGAACCGCTATTCTTCTTTCCCTTAGAAGCTTTCTTTGCCGGCACTGCAGGTGCTGCTGCTTTCGGCTTACTTGCGTACTGGTTTGTACTCATACCTGGAACTGCAAATCCCATATCAACATTCTCCGGTGCTATAGGATTCTTTGCCATCTCTCTGGCTCTTTCTTCTTCCTGCTGTTTGAGCATTTCCTCTCTTTTTGCCAGTTTTATATCCTTTGCACTCGCCCCAGAGGATACATATACATTCTGTATAGCAGGTTCCTGGCCAATATCTGTCGGTCTGTTCTGTGGCTGTACAGGTGGAACCGGCTGCTGCATAACAGCAGGTTTCATATTCATCTGCGGCTGTGCCGGAGCTCCCGCAGGAGTCTGCTGATAAGGATTGTTCTGCGTGTAAGGAGCACCCATGGCAGGCTGTACATTCTGCATACCGACCGCAGGCTGCTCTGACATAAGCCCCTCAAGCATCTTCTTGAAATCCTGAAGCTGGAAGAGCTCAACACTATTCAAATAAGCAAGTATCCTTGCCACATAGTCTCCGTTCTCATTTGCCGCAAAGCTGACAGAGAAAATAATGTTTTTAAAGAATTCCCTCTCATCTATAGGAGCAAACTCATCTACAACAGGCACGCATATCATAGATACGTCTGATGTCGACGCATCCACATATATGTAGTCTCTGTCCAGCATGATTGTTCTTCTATCGAGCATATACGCATCAAGCATCTGCATTGCATCCACAATATTGACGAATGTCTTAAGGAGACGCATCTTGCGGACATCTCCCATAAAGAGCTTACTGAGCGTTACATGTGACGACACATTGTACTTGATGAATTTCTGATTATCTATCTCTGTATATATAGCCGGAGCAAACCCCTTTATCTTATTGTTGGTCAGCATACCAAGAGCCATTGTATCTATCGGTCTGTCGTCAAACTGATATACAAGATATGTATTCTGTCCCTGATTTTCATAAGTAAATCCCTGCATGTGTGTTCTCTCCTTTACTAATTCTCGTATCTAAGCAGTTTTATCATCTGCCATGTTCCACAGTCCTCTACAAGGGCGTTTCCTGCATCATTAAAGTCTCTGGCATCACTAAATATATTTTCAATGACCATTTCATCATTTTTATCTATATAGCCCCATTTACCATTTTTCTTTACTGCTGCCACTCCATTTGCAAAGCTTCTGGCATCCTCATATTCAGGTTCAATTACCTGTTTTCCAGAGGCATCAACAAAGCCCCATTTGCCATTGATCATGACTGCGGCATAATCGCTTCCCGGATTAAATAATCTTGCATTATCAAACACACCATCACCAATAACATTTCCATCTATGTCATACATACGATATTTGCCATTTTGCTTTGCAAAATAACTATTTCTATATGCTATGCCTTTATCGTCAACAACTATATCTGTATATACCTGATCAGTTACACCTTCCCCTTTCTCATTTATGAGTTGCCATGAATTACCTTTCCTAACTGCTGCATAGCCATTTGCCATGGCCATAGCTTCGTCATAGCCCTCGCATATAAGTTTCTGATCATCTGTATAATAAGCCCACACTTCTCCGTTAAAAACCGGAATAGCGTCACACACATATCCAATACCTTTTACATTGTCTAGTTTATTAAGTACCTTTTTCTTATTTCCTTCCATATCAATGAAATACCAGATATTGTTTACAGTCTCTACAGGTGCAATATCATTGATAAATGGACCAGCATATTTGTATTTACAATCTATTACCTTTTTTCCTGTACTATTTATATATCCCCATGTACCATCACCATCTTCCCCCATGGTGATCGCACACAAACCATTTGCAAAGGTATCAACCTCTCCATACTGATTTCCGAGTTCATACAACCACTCTATATCCGAATATATTTCCTCTAAACCCTCATCGTAGAGCTCTTTGTTCTTATATTTCTTATAAAGTGTATATATCTCTGAATATTCCTCATAATTCATATATATCTGCGCACTCAAGGTATATGCCTGACCCTCATATGGAAATGTATTCACCATAGTTTTAGCTATATCCTGTGCCTCATTTTCCTTATTATCAGCCATATAAACTTCTGCCAGCTCATTGTATATTTCAAGGCTTTTATTCATCTTTAAGGCTTCAAGATAATCCGCTTCAGCATCTACATATATTTCATAAGCCGCTGCATCTCGCGCCTGTTTTATATAATCGTTATACTTGTTATCTGATTCCGTATTATTTTTCATTGTTGAAAACACAGATATTATCAATAATCCTGTTAATGCCGGTGGAAACAATGCTCTATATTTCATAATTATCCTCTCCTGTGTTAATTAGATTCCTGTCAAAAATATTGACAAATAAGTTCCTATTAAAATTGCCGGTGCAAATGGGATATTATCCTTTCTCTTCACCTTTTTAGTTATCAATGAAAATACCGCAATAAAGAACGATACTACCAATGCACAGAATATTGCTGTCCAAATTCCCTCTAAACCAAGGTATAGCGCCATAACACCAAAAAGCTTAACATCCCCCATTCCTATTGCCCCTTTAACAATCAGGCAACACAGAATACAGGCCACTAGCACAGCAACAGTTGCAATCAACATAGAAAACAATCTATGTGCCACATTACCAAGAAGTATAAGCTCTGGCACAAGGATAATCGCTCTGGCTATCAACATAATTTTTAAAATGTCATTAGGAATTTTCTTCTTTTTAAAATCGATATATGCAATCGGCCACATCATAGACACGAGAATCATAAGTTTAACATTTATAACAACCGATCCACTATAAATATAGATAATTAGATTAGCCAGTAAAATATTCATCATAAACATGGCAACTACAAATGCCTTATTTACTGAATGTTCCACCTTCTCTTTCTTTTCATCTTTACTGTGCTCATATCTAAACAGATATAGATTTAGAATATTTACCAATATTGTGATTATATTGATCAATACATAAGAACTAATTTTCATAACAATTTCCCCTACTCATCTTTCTTGGATCCAATTCCAGTATTACTTCTTCTTCCATTAGTCCAAAGATATGAGATAGTTCCACTGTGGAATTGAAATTTCACATCAACGTTTAGAAGTTTTATTACATTAACTTCATAATAAACCCCGGCTACCAGAACATCATTTCCTGTTACCACGGCATGTACTGTTGGTTCTCCATCCATTTTTAGCCACTTTGCCAGTCCGCTTGAGCTTCCATTTTTAGACAATTTAAATTCTCGTTCAAAAAGATTTTTTATTGCCAGCGTTGATACCGTATTACTTATGATTCCAGATAAACTTGTCTGTCCAATCATCTCAGACATTTCACTAAGTGTTGAATTATTAACTCCCCATTCCTTCATAGCATCATTTAATTCCGTACTAATTTGTTGAGCAGTAGCAGACGATTTACCACCAGTTGGGCTTCCAGTTTCTGCAATTCCCCCAGCATATGCAACATATGTCATTTCAGAAAATTGTCTTACTGCAGAATTAAGTGCAACCTGAACCTTAGCTTGCGCATAACATATATTCACTATTGATAAAATTGTGAATATTACAAAAACATATACCGGCAATGCAATAGATGCCTCAACAACTATTGCTCCTTTATCTCTGTTGTTCCTCATAACCTCAACCCTCTCTTTATTTTTAGAGTTATAAACTCTATTTCATTTTAGTTTTTGTGTCATATTTTGTCAACAATTAAACCTTTAAATATATTAATAACATTCTTAGAGTTATTTGCTCTACGACAATGCTAAATAAAAGGATGCTATTAAAACCATCCTTCTCTAACCCTGTCAGCATTATTTTGCTGCTATAAAATCAGATACGGCATTTGAACCAAATACATCCTCCAATGTTCCATACGTTATTGGCACATAGCTTATAGTCACATCTTGAATATTTACCCTCAATGAGCCCGCACCCGAATCACTGGTCTCTGAAACAATTATTACAATTCCATAGTCTTCAAACTGCCAGCCAATATAAGTACTATATGCAGTCACTGATCCAATCCCATAATTCTCAGGGTCTTCCATTCGATTCACGTATTCCTCTGCATCATATATTGCACCAGTTCTCGTATTATTGTCATCACTACAAAAACAGCCAATATAATTTGGTGTACCCAACAAGTAATATAATTTGTCCATCAACAAATAGATTTATTTCTAAAAAAGGCTTATATTTCTCATTATCTGTAACACTTTTTCGAAATATCCACGCCTCTTCATCATTTCCCTTTTTGTCTTTTTCAGAATCATCAACAGGTTATGGCGAACCGCAACCGATCTCCTTTGTTAAATCGGAGTAGCTTATTCCACAACCTGTAAATAGCATAACCGATATAACAAACATGCATGTTAATACTCTCTTTTTCATTAGTTTCCCCCCATTTCTCAATAATGCACTAGAGTATGTTATTGAAAAAGGATGGCTTAAGTTAAGCCATCCTAAAAACCAAATAAATCTTACGTATTACTTAGCCGCCAGAAAATCAGATATTGCATTTGTACCAAACACATCCTCCAATGTTCCATAGGTTGACGGCACATAGCTTATACTCACATCATGAACATTTGCTCTCAATGTTCCTGAACTTGAGTTACTTGTCTCTGAAACATATATTGCAATTCCATAATCAGCAAACTGCCAACCAATATAAGTACTATACGCTGTTACTGAGTCACTTCCATAATTCTCAGGATTTCTCATATTACCAATATATTCTTTTGCATCATATGTTTCTCCTGGTCTTGTCTGATTATCCTCATCGCAAAACCAGCCAATATAGTTTGGAGTTCCAAGCATATCATATAACTTATCCATCAACAGATATTTGCCATCTTCGTCTGGATTGTCATTACACATATTGTTATATTCATCCTCTGTAAGTCCCAGAGTATCATAATACATAGCCGAAGGTCCTAACATCCAATTACCATCAGAAATAGCCTGCTTGATATTTGTCTCATTGCTGTCATCTTCTTTGCCCAATAACAGATCCGGCATATACGAGTATATTGTGCCTGTCTTATCTAATATCATAAAATCCAAGCTTGTAAAACTATCTGTATAACTATCAACTATAGATGAAAGAGTTCCCTGATCTACTCCACCAGCTAATACCTGATAGTCCATAAGGCTATCTATATTGATTGGTAATGTCAGTTTATCTGGAAACAGTGCAGCACCAGATGGTTCATCTAACACGGCTTTATCTGTAACCTCTTTTCTGAGCACCCAGGCTCCAGTACTATCATCTGAAACAATATTTTTTTCCTCCGTTGCATTCTCATCAGAGGATTCTGTTTCCTGAACAGTGCTCTGTTCTTTTGTACTCTGAGTATCTCCACTACCAACTGTATCCTTTCCACATCCTACAAGCATTGCTGAAAGTGCAACGCACATCGCTCCACAAACTAACTTTTTACGCATAATAATCCTCCTAGCAACTAGTTATTTTTCTACATTTTAACTTATCTAATACCCTCTAGTGACTTCTATAGTATACCTGTTCCAACTGCCATCCGCAAGGGAATCTTTATAATCACTCGCAAGAGGTTGATCCATCATAAGTGGTGACACATCTATCTCAGATGTCAACGTAAATAATGTCTTTGACTGCTTTAACGAAAATTGTGGATGATCTTTATCAACCTTTTGCATATTTGCTTCTATCAAGCGGCCTAATCTGCAATACGCTTTATTCGTTTTATCATCACCGCTTTGGAACATTGAATACAGGAATATAAACAAATAGTCACTGTATTGCATGCAAATACCTTCTCCCTTCTTTGGACTTTTGGGATCAGATATCCCTACATCATCTTTTGAATCCCCTTTCTTATTTATACTGTACGACCACTGCTCATCGCTAACCTTATATACCTCCAGTGGGATTCCCTTATTCAGTATCTTCATATCCTGTATACTTTCAAGGGCTGCAAGCAACGCTATAAGCACGGCCTTTGTAACTGGAGCAGGAATAATGTGCCTGGTTATTTCCGCTATCAAGTCTGCCGCACCATTTATTACATCGGCAGTTGTATTCTTTCCGGCAGACCAGAAATTCAAGTATCCAGATGCAAGATTAAGCGCCAGCCTTATCTCATATATGTTTGCATATGCCGACTTAAGATTTTCTTCATTTGTTGAACCATATAATACGTACTCAACCTCTGCATTGAATGCAGCATTATTTGCATTATTTATCATATGGTTGGTGAGGGATTTATTGTATGTATACGTCGCCTTCTCATCAGCCCAATTTGAGCTCACTGTTTTATATTTCTCTTCACAATTCTCATATGTTATTTCATCACCGTAACTATCCGTATAATCATCATACTTCCCCTCATACACGTATGTTCTATAGCTAAACATATTCATGGTATATAAAGTAGCATAAAGAGAATCTCTAACATTGGGACCCTTCTGATTCGCAAAATTCTCTATAGTCTGAGCAAACCCTTTAAGTAATGTTCCCGCACCAAATTTCGATCCTTCATACTCTCCAACATTGACATTAGAAGAATTCTTTATCTCATCTGAACCACTCTTATCCTTCTTGGTATCTTCGGAATTCTCTGCATCCTCTTTCTGTTTCTTAAAATCATCTATTTTTCCATCTTTTTCATCCACATCTTTTTTCAAGTCCTTAAGACTCTTGCCATCACTCTCATATCCCCGGGTAAGCAGGAAGTCATAATATGTATCATCGCCTTTTTCCAGTATCAATTTACACTCAGGGACAGGAATAAGCGCCTCCGTTTTCTGAGGTGTAAGCAGTTTATAATAGATATCATGACCATCTATATCTATCCTTGAATTTCTTATAGGTTCTGTCGGATTTGTAAACTTGTTCTTAAACTGTGAATAAAATGTATCAAAATTCTTTATATCTGTCAGTTTTTTGCTGCCATACTTAATCGAATCTATCGCATCAACTATAGATTGGAGTGCCTCACGTTCTTTTATGAGCTTGTTTTTAAACTCTACAACATCATCACCATCTACATCTCTCTTCTCTTTTTCATATGTGCCAACTTCTGTCCTCTGCTCAGTTCCCAGAGATGTTTTACTTTCTGTCGCATTTCCTTTCCAGTCATTATAATCACTGTAGTATTCCCACACCAGATCACTCAGTTCATCAAGGCTTAAAAGCTCATGTTTTTTCGTGATTTTATGCTTATTACCATCGCCCTCTATCACCAGACTCAGGGCATCTATATACGACTGTATTTTTTCCCTATAAGCTGCCAAATTTGTTGCAATGTCATTCAACTTACTTGAAACGCCGGAAGTATCATATTCCGAAAGAACTCCGCCATTATATATGTCCACCAGCGCATTTTTTACAGTCATGTATTTCCCACCATGTCCATTAAGCCCACTATCAGGAAAATCGCCATTAAATATGGTATGAACATCTGCTTTGATTTCATCGCTGTAAGCTCGCTCGTCTTTTTTCCAATCAGATGGAAATGTCGAATCATCCGGATCAGCTTCACAGTCAAGCATAGCCGTATACGTTACCCACGCCTTTGCCAGAGCATCTCCCTTACTATTAACATCTTTTATGCTGTCCTTTGCTGCGTTATATGCAAAATAATACCACTGTGCCTTATTCGCCTGATCATCACCTGTACCATAATTCTTATCTGCATATTTTGAGACTGCTTTATCAGCGTTATCTAATGCCGTTTCAAGCTCGGCAAGCTTATTCGCAACCTCTTGTTTTTGGTTTTCAACTTTTGACCATTTTATATAATACTTCTTGTCTTTTTCGAAGCTTTTTACATCTTTGGCAACTTTTTTCTCGTTGTATCCGCCTGTTCCAGTTGCAAGATTTTTAACAATACCATCATTCCCCTCGGTACTGGATAAACCGATATAATATTTATTCACCGATGATGGTTTTCCTGCTTTTGATATCCACAGCTTTCCAACAGTCGTTTTCGTTATATCCTCATAATCCTTTATCGATTGTTCCACATACTGTCTTATCTCAGTAATTTCATTTTTTGATGGTCCACTACTATTTTCACTTCCATCGCCTCTCGCATACTGCTGATAATAGTAATAAGTATAAAATTCTGCTTTACTGAGTGCTCCCTCTGTCTCAGAAAAATCTTCTCTGGACTGAGCCAGCTCGCTATCTTCAGAAGAATTTTTCAAATCATTCTTCAACGTATCTCCGTCCTTTACCAGCTTGTCATATATTGACTCTACTGCCATCTCAGGCGCACGGTATTTCATAAACTCCACAACACCTTCTTTGACCAGAGCTGGATTCTCGCCAATACCTGATCCTGCTACAGCATACAAATTTTCAGTTCCTGATACCAACTGCCCTTGCAACAGATCACTGTAATCTCCGCCACCCTGTATTTGTGAAAATACCCATGACACAATCTCGTTACTTTGGCTATCTGATACACCATTTGCCTCAAGAGTCTTTTTAAAGAATTCCTTACTCTTGTCGCAAAAATCGTCAATATTCTGAACCGAAGCAACCAAGCCATAATAATCGCTAAGAACCGTATCATAATTAGCCATAAGCGAATTAAGTGTTGTATCCGCTGTTGATTCTACCGAACTCTTGGACAACTCTATCCTGCTCAAATCCACATACAAAAAACATAAAACAAGGCATGGAACCAATATTATAATTAGGAAAACCGATATAGCTCCGCCTGGCCTAAACAACTTCATCATAACTTTTTACCCCCATCAATTTGCAAATTGTCTGAATTTTGTTATATACTCACTGGCTTTTTCCATTACTCCACTGGCTGTTTCATTCCTATCTATAATATCTCTAACCATGTTAACATTTCTCACTATCTCTGAACCCTCCATAGCCGGGACTTCTATATACTCCTGAAATTCCACTTTAGATGCTTCTTCCTGTCCCAAAAGCTTTACAGGCATTGTAATACTGTAACTCATCTCTGCTTCAACCTTTGCATACACACCATAAGTTTTATAATCAACGGACACCGCTGTATTCTGTACTCCCATGCCGGAAAATAAGCCAGTACCCATATTTTTCAATCCTTTTTTTATTTCTCCTTCTACCTTTGCAGTTCCGGTATCTCCCCAGAAATTCAGATACCTGTATGGTTTAAAATCATTTCCTGAACTTAACGAAACTACTGCACCATCATCTATGTATTTTGCCAGCATGGGATTACTCTCCTTTGCCGCATATTCAATAACCGATTCCGTAAAAACTGCCTGTGCCTTACTTCTCTGATAATACAGATTCCCCACAAACAACAAAAATATAACAACCAGAAATGTCACAGGAAACACGATAGTTGCTTCAACTATCAACGATCCTCTTTCGTCTTTCATTCTCTTCTTCATAAAGTCACCATTCCCTTTATACATCTGTCAAACCGCCATTATTTACTTATACATAAATAATGACGGTTCTCTCAGAAACTGTTCTCCCCAGATCAAGTCGACTGTGAATGACAATTATTATTTCATCGCCTCATTTGACTTTGTCTCTATATTCTTAAGAAGATTTGTTACTATTGTTGTAATCTGTGTCTTAAACAGAAGTGCAAGCACAACTGCTATACCTATAAGGATTACGATAGATACAACATTTACATCTCCATCTTCTTTCGTAACAAAGTCAACAAACTTCTCCTTTGCCTTGAATCCGAGATACTTTGCCTTTGCTATAGCCATGCCAGCCACATCGTCAATTCTCTCTATCATCCCGTTTTCCTCCTTCCTTCCCATTTTTCATTAGTTATTGTATTTACACACCAATATTCGCAAATATCGGTATTAATACCATGATCAATATTCCTGCAAACATTATCATCATCGGAATAAGCAGCTTACTGGATGCTTTTTCTCCATCTCTCATAGCTATATTCTTCTTGAGATTCCAGGACTCCTGTGACTGCTCACTGAGCATTTTTACAAGCTCCTTATTTCCTTTTTCCATACCCTGTATCATGGTCGATACAGCCTTTTTTACCTCTGCCAGAACGCATCTGGTACCAAAACTATGAAATGCCTCTACTTCCGACACTCCATTATGCATGTCCTCCACAGATCTTTGCATTTCCTTATAAATTGTTGTGTCTCCATTAAAAGCAACTTTTTCCCATGCCTCTCTGAGTATCATTCCTGCATTTGTAAGAAGCGCAAGTTTTGAAATAACCTCAGAAAAATCACGAAGCATCTCATCCTCTCTCTTACTTATTTTTTCAAGCATTAGTGTTCCGAAGTAGTAATATGCAGTAAACGAGAATATACCAAATACCAGAAGTATTCCCATCTCAGATGTAAATCCATAAAGAATAAATCCCACCAAAAGCAAAGTGAACGACAGAGATATCTTCTGTGCATATGCAAGTCTTACATAATACTCAGCGTATTTTTTCTCATACAATATTGCTGCACTCTGTCTGAGTTTTCTATCGGACTTGCTTTTGTACTGATAATGAAAAGTTTCCATCATTCCATAGCCTATAAAATATATATCCTTCAGCGGATACTCTTTCTCATCAAGGCCATCAAACAGTTCCGCATATTTCTTCCCCTTAAAATAGAAAAACAACCATGCAATGAGTAATAATCCTGATATGGAAAACACTATAATGTTAGCTGTTGTCAGCATACCTTTACCCTCCTATAATTTGATATCCAGTATTTTTCGTCCCACATAATATGCAGCCACAAAACATACAATACCGAGAGTAGTTGCTATTACACCTGCAGCCGTTGCATAGTTATCTCCGAAATCGGGACTCATCATCTTGATTACGCCTATAAGTCCCACCGGCATAACTATCATCAGATTCTGTTCCATCTTATTCGATGCAACCATGGTCTCTATCTCCTCCATGATCTCCATCTTGTCACTTATGATGGAGTGGGTGTTGTTGATTACATCTCGGAGATTTCCACCCTTTCTGTAACATATCTCGTACACACTGGCGAAACTCTTGATATCATCTATTCCGCTTCTCTCACCGAAGTCCTTCAGCACAGTTTCTATATCTATATTGTTTCTGTTTGAAACCAATATGACATTCAGCTCTTTCAATATGAAAGCATCCTCCTCATACTGAACACGGAGATCTCTGTACGCTGATTCAAATGAATCTATGGCATTATTTCCTGCACCGAGTGAGGTGTTTACAGCTTCAAGCATACTTCTGAACTGCTCTTTGAGCTTTCTCTGATTTTTGTCTATGATGCTCTTTGTTCTGATTGGAACAAACATCCTACCTGCTATGATTCCAACCACCAGCATTATCACTATATTGCTGATCCAGGTAGCTGTTGTGGCATTTCCATATTCATCCTTAAACAAGCCTCCATAGAACAGATATGCCACTGCCGCTCCTATCACAAACGCCAGCATAAATGTAAGTATTTTTTCCACTTTACCCATGTGATATACCTTATAATTCATGACCGGCATCTGCACTCTGGACATATAATACTGTGGTTCTTCAGGTTTCTTTTCCTTTTTACTTATTCCTAACATACCTATATCTCTTCCCTTATTCCCGTAAGCTGCAGTTTGAATACATTCTGCATCTTATTATCTGTTCTCTTTAATCTTCCAGACACTCTGTCGAGCGTTGAATTCTCATCCTCTTCAAATACATACAATGGATTTAACTGTATCTCTCCATCCTTCATACCCAGAACCTCCGTTATCTCCATCGTCTTTCTGGATTTGTCACGAAGTCTGGACAAATGTATTATTATGTCTATAGCCGATGCTATCTGCTGTCTTATAGCCTCAAGAGGTAATCCCTCTGCCCCCTGAAGAACCATTGTCTCCAAACGGGAGAGCATATCATGAGTTGAGTTAGCATGTCCTGTAGATAAGCTTCCATCATGACCTGTATTCATGGCCTGCAGCATATCAAGTGCCTCACCACCACGAACCTCTCCAACTACTATTCTTTCAGGTCTCATTCGGAGTGAGGATTTGATAAGATCCCTTATAGTTATTGCTCCAGCTCCTGACGCATTTGCATTTCTGGTCTCCAGACTTACAAGATTATCTACTCCGACTATCTGAAGCTCTGCTGAATCCTCAATGGTAATTACTCGCTCGTCCTTCGGTATGTAATTTGACAAAGCGTTGAGGAACGTTGTCTTACCAGAACCAGTACCTCCACATATAAATATGTTGTATTTTGCCCTTACCAGAAGCTCAAGCTTATGCGCTATCTCCTCAGTTATTGAACCGTATTTTATAAGCTTCTCTATTGTCATTGGTTCCTTTGAGAACTTTCGAATAGTTACCGTTGGTCCACACAGGGCTATAGGTGGAAGCACGACATTAACTCGAGAGCCATCCTGAAGTCTTGTATCAACAATAGGATTAGCCTGATTGACCTCTCTACCTGCCATTCCAACAATTCGCTGAATTATATCTTCCAGTCGCCTGTCCGTCTCAAAAAACTTGTCCAGTCGTTTTACTCGTCCATTCTGCTCTATGAATATATTGTCTTTTCCATTTATCATGACCTCTGTTATGGTATCGTCTGTCATGATACTGTCCAGCAGTCCCAGCCCACGGATTGAGCTGTATACCTGTTTTACTATGGACAATCTCTGTTCAACTGTGCAATACTGACCATCCAGCTTACTGTTAACAACATTTTCTATCTCTTCCTCGAGGTCCTCATCACTCAGTCTATTAAGTTCCAGATTATTGGACACATAGAATTTGGCTGCCGCCACAAATTCCTGTTCTTCATCAAATGTCATAATTCACACCCTAATATAATTTCAAAAATTCCTGATTGTTAGCAAGTATATCTACTATCTGCCTGAATGTTGTTCCCTGAACAGCACCGGACTTTGTTATAACTTTGCACGTAGACCAATCAAACTTTGCAGCTTCTTCTTTGTTAATAATGAAGCTTGCTGTCCTGATGAAATCTTCATTGTTGACAAATACCTTCATAAGTTCATTCATTCTGTCAACCTTATGTGCGGATCTCTCATCGTCATTCACAACTATCACTGTCTTATCTGAACAATCTATAATCTTTTTGAATGTTGGAGTGATATTGAAATCAGCATCGATTACTATGAAATCATAAAGTCCCATGGACTTGAGCTCTGATATAAGCAATTCCACATCCTCATCATTCATTTCATGAAGATCCATCGGATTCTTAGGCGCAGCAAAATAGTCTACATTTGCTGAATCTGTAATGGCAAAGCTTTCAAGCTTCATTGAAAGATTTGACCTCTTACTCTTCACTGCATACACCACGTCAGTAAGTGTATATTTTCCTTCACCATCAAAAATAATATCTGTAGTCGGAATATTCTCCATACTCAGATACAATGCACTTTTATTATTAAGGGAACAATTTAAGGCGAATGCCGCTGCCATGGATGTCACTCCGCTGCCGCATGCCGGTGAGGTAAAAGTGATGACTTCTGCAAGCTCACCACTTCTCTTGCGCTTGGTAATTCTAGAACTGTACTCAGAGTATAACGCAAGTATATCCTTATATATAAGCTCTACTTTCTGGAACTTACATATCGCTTTTTTTCCTTCTATCTTGTCTATGTCAGGAGACTCTACAAAATATGCCATGCAACAATTTCTGTATTCGTTCACCTGTAACGTCTCATCCACTATAACTATGTCAAGCCTTTGATTTTCAACGCTTTCATTGGCCACTTTAACATCCGTGTATGAATAAATTTCAAGCTTATCACTATAATATCTGTTAAGGGTTGACACCAGTCTTTCTATATATATTTTATCCGAAATAATAAAACCCACACGTATTTTCATAAACTCCACCTCCCTCGCTGTCTTAGAGTTTATAACTCTACATTAGCATTTTTATTTTAGAGTTTATGGCTCTTTTTGTCAATATATAAATTTTCTCAAATTATACTAATCGTAAACTAAAGGAGGTATGCTAATGCGCTATAACGAAAGGATACGTGAGATCAGGGAAGACAACTCTTTGACACAGCAAAAAGTTGCCGATTTGTTACATGTAGGTCAACGTACCTACGCTGATTATGAAAGCGGTAAAACACGGATTCCTGTTGACAGTCTCCTTATTCTTGCTAGGTATTACAATGTATCTGTCGACTATATCAGCGGGGCAAGTAACGTAAAGACAAAATATCCACAAAAGTAAAAAAGAGGAATGTAGATTTTCGACATCTACATTCCTTTTACGATTTCCCATATAAGCAGCAAATGCAGGGGATAAAACAGGTAGAAAAAATACTTGAGCTTCATCCTTCCTCTCTCTCCGCTGTACATATTCACAGGTATCATCGCCAGCAGAGCGTATAGCTGATTCATGCCCAGGCAGAGAATGTATACCAGCGAACTGAGCACTACGATCTCAATGTTCTGCTTCTTATTGAAATATGCCAGAGTATAAGCATCCGCTCCACTCCGCTCCTTCTCGATCAGATAGAACATGACTATGATTCCCACTCCCGCCATGCCGTAGTCGAATCTCAGGAACTCCGCCAGAAGTGCTGCGGCCAGTGCGATCTCGACCTTCCATCTTCCGATTGGCCCCCGGCTATCCATGGCGTATATGGCAAACAGTCCGGCTGTCAGGGTGAAGAATATGTTCTGAGCCCCCGGATACCAGATCGTATCGTGCATTGCCAGATCAAATGGTATCTCTGACACCACCGCAAATATTCCAAGTCTCAGAAGATACCTCCTCACGTCGGATGTACGCAGAAGCCCCTGTACAAGCAGGAATGCAAATACAGGAAATGCCAGACGCCCCACAGCGCGCATTATGTAGTTGTTATCCATGAATACTATGCCTATGTGATCTACGGCCATACACACACAGGCTGTCAGCTTGAGCGCATTTGACGACAGCCGCCTCAGCCCTCTTTCCTCAGTTTCTTCATTATACTCCATATACAGTCCTTTCCTACCGCCTGCTCTTTCTATCAGTAACACCGTAACAGAAAAACAGCACATGACTTATGTTCATCATGTGCTGCTCTTCTCACAAAACCTTATATATCTATCTTCAATCGTCTAGATTCTCTTTCTGAGAGCCTTAGACAATGCTGACAGCTCCTCTGTATCAGCCTTACCCGGTATCCAGGTCATAGTCACGTTGTCCTTGATGTATCTTGGAACAAGGTGCATATGGAAGTGGAATACAGTCTGACCTGCTGCCTCGCCGTTGTTCTGAAGGATATTCAGTCCGTCCGGATTCAGCTCAGCCTTCTGTGCCTTTGCCACCTCTGTAGCTATAGTAAATATCTTGGCTGCTGTCTCAGCATCCATGCTGTATATATTGTCAAAATGTTCTTTCGGGATAATAAGCGCATGGCCCTTGTTAGCAGGATTCACATCAAGTATTACTCTGCAGATACTATCCTCATAAACTGTCGCTGATGGAATCTCACCGTTGGCTATCTTACAAAAAATGCAATCGTCCTTATTCATATAAGTTTTACCTCCTCATTGCCTCTATCCATTGTAAACCATCTGACAAAATATTACAAGCACCAAAGAGAACACCAGTTTTATACACCAGTCAAATAATTCTATAATATTGACATGTAAAATTCATTTTTCCTGTCCCTGCCCTGCGGAAATGTCTTTCTGGCACCGGCTATGACCGCAGGATCCAGCTCCGCAACGAGCAGTCTGTCGCTCACCCTCTCCGCCATCTCGTTGCCGTAGACATCATATATATGTGAGCTCGGGACATATCTCTCCCTTTTACCCATGCCCACTCTGTTCACGCCTATCACATATGCCTGATTCTCAATGGCCCTCGCCCTGAGCAGCGCTTCCCACTGGGCAACTCTCTCCTCAGGCCAGTTGGCTATCACAAGTATGGCATCGTAAGAATCCCTCGCCGCCGAAAATATCTCCGGGAATCTGAGATCATAGCATATGTATCCGCCCAGCCTCAGATCCTTGACATTCGCCTGACAAATGCGGCTGCCTGCCCGGTACACCCTGTCCTCACCGCTGAACGAAAAAGGATGTATCTTTGCGTAATCCATGATCACCTCATCACCGCTGACGATCGCCAGCTTATTTTCAAATACCTTTCTTCTGCTCTCATCAAACTCGCCGCTTCCATCAGCCATGAAAGCTTCTATATAACCAAATGCCATGGCCATATCGTATTTCCTGCTGTTCTCCATGAAAAACGAAACGCTCTCCGGTATCTCACCATTCCTGTACGCCTCCCACATGCAAGCGGGCATCATGGTAAATCCCGTCAGCGTCATCTCAGGAAACACCAAGAGCTCAACGCCATTCTCATATGCCTCCTGCATGACCTCAAGACAGTGCTCCCTGGCATACTCCTTATCCTCGTATCCAATATCGATCTCCGTGATTCCGACCTTTATCATATCCCGCCTCCTGTGTATACACTCTGTATATCGTTCGAATTCTATATTAAGTATTTTACACAATAACGTGTGTTTTGCAAATGTTAACCTGTGTTTAAAATTTATGGTTGACATTCCTCCCATGTGTATATATAATGTCAACCATAGCCCTTGTGTATAGGTTAACAAATCCAGGCAGTATTCGTCATCAGCCCGTCGAAACTACCTGGATTTGTTGTGAATAAGCTGTACACAGGCATTACAATCATTGGAGGATTATTACAAATGAAAAAAGCATTTACCACTGTAGAGCTGGTCATGATGGCCATGTTCACTGCAATTCTGTGTGCATCCGCTTACCTGAGCATTCCAACACCGCTCCCTAACGCAGCACACATCACATTACTCAACTTTATGATAATTCTGATAGCTCTCGTATTTGAGCTCAGAGACTCAACGATCATAATAGCACTTTGGATGATCATGGGTGCCATCGGCGTTCCTGTATTCATCGGCGGAGGCGCAGGCCTTGGATATCTGTTCGGAGTATTCGGTGGATACACCTTCTCATTCATCATTGCATCAATCGTAGTCGGTCTCATCAAAGGCAAAAAGTACAAGAGACTTAAGTATACCATCGTTGCGATCATAGGTGTCGTGATCATTGATATCGTGGGAATGATCTGGTGGAAGTTCAACGGTAACCTCACATGGAAGGTTGCATTCTTATCAGGTTTCGTGGCATTCATTCCACTCGACCTCGTTAAGGCTGTCATCGCCGCACAGCTCGTTCCACTGTTCAAGAGACTTCTCCCTGAGAAGGACGACAAAGAGGCCAATGAACAGGCAAAAGAAGCCTGATTAATGGAAATACACAAACTTAAGTGCAATTATAGCTGTCGGCTATGATTGCACTTTTTTGTTACCATCTCGTTTAGTAAACATATTTACTAAAATTAAAAGGGTCACAAACCCGTATGTTATCATTTTTGCGGGTGATCGAATGCAGTATATGGAATTTAGCAAGGATAAAAAGTATATAGAAAGAATCCGTGGACTGCGGGAAGATCATGACTTTACACAACAATATGTTGCCCGCTATCTGAACACCTCACAAACCATGTACGCACGTTATGAAAGGGGCGCAAGCGCGCTGCCAATCCATCACCTTATATATCTCACCGAGTTATATAACGTGTCATCCGATTACATTCTTGGAATCACCAACAACCCTGTTCCATACGAAGAATATTACAGAGAAGCCGCTGTCACCGACCAGGATCCCAGATCACCGGGAAAATACGATATACACTGGAAGGGCAACAGCTAATTCTTTCCCGCACATTTGACCACTATCAACCTGTCACCGGCTTTCACGTCATCCCCCTCAAGTCTGTTGAGCTTTCTTATGGAATCAAGACTGGAATAATACTGTTTTGCGATCGACCATATGCTGTCACCGTCACGCACAACATAGCCCACTATACCTGGCGCCACCGCTTTCTTCTTCATATCGACCGGAGCCACCGTCATGTCATCGATAAGCTCTATCTCTTTCCGGGTAAATATGGTCATTCCCATATCCACTATGGCTTTTATCTCCACCTCGTCATTGCCCGGCAGCGCCGCCGTGATCTGATTGAGTGCAGGGGTAATCCTGATGGAATCCTGAGTTCTGAGCGGAACAGTCTCCACCCTGTATGAAAATGGAGCTACCACCTCCATCTGACACAGAGGTCTGCTGTCATCCGATGACACATAAAGAACTGCCGCCTTCACAGCACCCTCGACGACCACGGCGTCATCCGCCGGCCTGACATCGTCTATATCCACACTGCCCGTCACATTTACGATCTGGAGAATGGACGGCTGGCTGCTCTTGAGCCTCTCCTTCTTCACGACCCTCGTCTTTGCATTGTTTCTCATGAGAAGGTTCTCGTAGCTGAATCTGCTCCTGACGGGATCGACCTGCGCAGAATATGAGAACATATCCTTGAGAAGGTCTGCCTCCACGTCCTCGTACACCTTGATGTCCACATTGAGGCTGCTCTCCACCTGGAGTATCCTGTCCTCACCGCCGTCATTTGCACGCACGGACACCGAACCGCGGGATGCGGTTATCATATCGTCCAGTATCATATCCTCGTCTATTCCATCGCAGTTCACAGTGTCCTGGAACTCCCTCGTGGCGCTGACATACTGCACCGGAGCCACCTCGTCATCCGGCTTGTATATGACAAATATGTCCATCTTGCCGCTTATATGTACCCCCACGTCCGTGGCACGGCTCTCTATCTCCGAGAAGTTCACCTGATCCCACAGCACACGTCCGATATTCGGCTTATTTGCCGGGATCTCTATGTCCTCCTTTATCTTCATTATGTCTCTGGAAGACGCCGCAAGATTTGTAAAGCTTACCTTCTCCGTCATGCACTCTATACCAGAGCCGTTTGCTATGCCCACGGCGCCCTCTGCGGTGATCTGCTGGCACGCCCAGAGCTTCACGCCCACAAGCCCTCTCACCTCGTATTTTCTGGAATTTATCACGGTCACGTACAGATCCTCCAGCACACCCTGTACGGAAACCTTATCTCCCAGCGACAGTTCATCCGCATTTATCGTCTCCTCAAATGGCAGTTCTCCGTCATGGCTCTCAAATGAATCCCCCTCCCGGTCAGTCTGGTATAGGATGGCGTAGCTCACAGTTCCTGTGATGCGCGCCTTGCCCTCCATGACGTCTATGTTTTCTATCGTCACCTGTCCTTTGCTGGCTATCTGTCTGTCTATATCCCCCTTCACATCAGGGACATTGAAATCGTCATCCACGGTAAACTCAACGTATTTTGCCGCCTTAAGATTCGTCGTTGTGATTCTGTTCTTAGTAAGCTCCATATTTTCCCCACCTTATTTTTTATGATATACCGTTCTACTTGAATACAACCGGAAGATCCATCTTCACTATCCTGACCACCATATAAGGAAATGATACATTGTCCCCCTTCACGCCATCCGTCGGAGTCGCCACCTGCCTTAAAACTCCCTTGATGTAAATGGCATTGTCGTCCTTGTACATCTCCTCCAGAGTCACCCCAACGTCATCCCTCTCCTGCATGCCCGCAGCGATGACTATATATGTATATGTGCTGTTTGAATATACGAGATTAAATGGGTTTTCCTTCTTTTTGTCTATGATGGTAACCAGTTCATCCGGCAGCATGGTCTCATCGCACACGTCATAGAGCAGCGGCTCACCACTGTCCGACACCTCAAACCTTGCACATCCAACGCAGAATATCATGAGCTCCAGTGCAACCACCAGCAGGAAGGTAAGTCTGCCCCACATTCTCCCTCTTAGAAACTCTTTTTCATTTTCCACATGTATCACCTCCGCCATTTGCTTTTTAAGGTGTCTGGCTGTCATTTTAAGCCACTTAACACACTTTGGTATAGTATATGTACCCCATTTGCTCTTTATGTCTGTAAACGCAAAAAAGAGGCGGGATATCCTGTTTGATATCCCGCCTCCGTATCAGAAGCTCGTCCTTCTGTATATTATTCTGTCATTCTACTCTGCGTCTGCAGGTGCGCTCTTCTCAGCCTCGATCTCGGCCTCAGCCTCTGGTGTGACCTCGATTCCAAGCTCAGCGAGCTGCTTGTCGTCTACATAGTCAGGCGCATTTGTCATGAGACATGATGCATCCTTTACCTTAGGGAATGCGATTACGTCACGGATAGAATCCTGCTTTGCCATGAGCATGACCAGACGGTCAAGACCATAGGCAAGTCCTGCGTGAGGTGGTACTCCGTACTTGAACGCATCCAGAAGGAATCCGAATCTCTCGTGAGCCTCGGCCTTTGTAAAGCCAAGGCACTCGAACATCTTCTCCTGAATGTCATCCTGATGGATTCTGACTGAACCTCCACCGATCTCATTTCCGTTTAATACTATATCATAAGCCTTTGCACGAACCCTGCCCGGATCAGAATCGATGTACTGAAGATCCTCCTCCATAGGCATGGTAAATGGATGGTGCATAGCTGTGAATCTGTTCTCCTCGTCTGACCACTCAAGAAGTGGGAACTCTGTGATCCACACGAATCTGTATACATTCTTGTCCACAAGTCCCATGAGCTCTGCCAGATGGCATCTCAGTGCGCCGAGGACTGTCCATACGATCTTTGTCTTGTCCGCTGCGAACAGAAGCAGGTCGCCAGGCTTTCCATCCATGGCTGCCACAAGGGCGTTCATCTGCTCCTCTGTCATGAACTTGGCAAATGATGACTTGTAGCTTCCATCCTCGTTGATAACTATATATGCAAGTCCCTTTGCGCCGTATGTCTTTGCATACTCAATAAGGGCATCTATCTTCTTTCTAGGCATGCTTCCCTGTCCCTCGGCATTGATACCGCGGACTGTTCCGCCATTTGCAAGGGCACCTGTGAATACTCCGAACTCACAGTCCTTGACAACATCGCTGACATCCTTGAGCTCGAGTCCAAATCTGAGGTCAGGCTTATCTGAACCAAATCTGTCCATTGCCTCCTGCCATGTCATTCTCTGAATTGGAAGCTGGATGTCGAGATCAAGTATCTCCTTGAAGAGCTTTGCAAGAAGACGCTCATTTACATCGATTACATCGTCAACGTCAACAAATGAGAGCTCCATATCCATCTGGGTGAACTCCGGCTGTCTGTCTGCACGGAGATCCTCGTCACGGAAGCATCTTGCGATCTGGAAATATCTGTCGTAACCAGAGCACATAAGAAGCTGCTTGAAGAGCTGTGGTGACTGTGGCAGAGCGTAGAATGTACCAGGGTGTACACGGCTTGGCACAAGGTAATCTCTTGCTCCCTCTGGTGTTGACTTGGTCAGCATAGGTGTCTCTATCTCAAGGAATCCCTCATCTGCCATGAACTGTCTGGCGATGGTGGCTACCTTACTCTTCATGATAAGATTTCTCTGGAGATCAGGACGTCTGAGGTCGAGATATCTGTACTTGAGCCTTATCTCCTCCTTGGTCTTGCTGTTCTCCTCTATAGGGAATGGAGGTGTCTCTGCCTCTGACAGTATACGGAGGCTGCTTGCAACGACCTCGATGTCTCCTGTTGCAAGGTTCTCATTCACTGCACCCGCACGCTTGCACACTGTTCCCTCGATGGCTGCAACGAACTCTGAACGGAGCTTTCCTGCCTTCTCGAAGCACTCTGCGCCACACTGTGACTCCTCAAATATAACCTGTAATATTCCACTTCTATCTCGAAGATCTACAAAGATTATTCCACCTTTATTTCTGCTCTTCTGAACCCAGCCCATCACGGTAACTTTCTCACCTATGTTGGCACTGCTAACCTCTGTACATCTGTGGCTTCTCTTAAGCCCCTGCATAGATTCTGCCATCTTACGCTATCCTCCTAAAATTAAAAACTTTCCTTATGTCACTATACACTTTTTTCATTTTTCGTCAAGACCTGGAATATCGCCGTGAAGCACCTGATCCACCCTGCTCATGATGTCTGTGGTGTTGATCAGCCGCTGGAACGCCAGGAACGCCCTCATGTCGAAGTGTCTCACCTCATCTATCACCATTCCAAATGCCGTATCCGCGTCAAATGCCTTCCTGTATGGTCTGTCGCTGACCAGTGCACTGAACACATCGCACACTCTGATAAGTCTTGCGCCGAGTGGTATCTCCTCGCCCCGCATCCTGTACGGATATCCCGAGCCGTCATAGTTCTCATGGTGATAGTGCACCATATCCACTATGTCCTGATCGTAGCCCTCACGCTTAAGTATCTCCGCGCCAAGCTTGGCATGCAGCCTGACGTATCTCATCTCCTCGATCTTCATCGCACCCTGCCGCCGTCCATATATGTAAGGACTCACCTGCAGCTTGCCCACATCGTGCAGCATTCCCGCCACGGCAACCTTGTGTATGAATTCCTCATCACAGCCCAGCTCCCTCGCCAGCTCAGATGCCAGTACACTCACACACATTCCATGGCGCACCGCATCATTCATATCAACTGAATAGCATTCTTCTGCATCCTTCTCCAATGCTAATCCCATATAAATCCCGCTTTCTTACGCTCGATCATCTCATCTATTCGAGCTATATAATCGTCTACACTCTTACAATTCTCTATTCTGTCTATACGTGTCCCCTCTGTCACTCCGTCATGTCCTGGTCTCACCACAAGCTTCGATGAACTTCCGGCACCGAGACCGATGATGTCAGTCCTCTCCTCCATGATGAGTATATTGTACAGGCACTCAAGCCCCGGCTTCGAGTAACCCACGTTCTCCAGATTGCCGGTCATGTTCTTCTGTCTGTACAGATAGTATGGATCAAGCCCCATCTCAGCCGCCGCCCTCGTAACAGCACCGAGCTGGCTGTCTATATCCGACTTCAGGGTGTCACGGTATTTGTCCATCTCTATGTTCAGATTCGCCGCCCTCTTGATGGCAAGGGTGTGAACCGTCAGGCTTTCAGGGGAAAGCTCCTTCACCTGTCTCAGCGTGTTCTCCACACTGTCCGTGTCCTCTCCCGGAAGTCCCACTATCAGATCCATGTTGATGTTGTCAAAGCCCGCTCTCCGGGCATTCTCCATGGCTATGACCGTCTGCTCCGGCGTATGTGCCCTGCCTATGGTCCTTAATGTCTCCTCGTTCATGGTCTGTGGATTTATGCTTATACGCGTCACTCCGTGGCGCTTCATGACCTCAAGCTTGTCAAATGTGGTACTGTCCGGTCTGCCCGCTTCTATGGTGAACTCCCTCACCTGTGACAGGTCAAATGACTTCTCTATCATGCTGCAGAGTCTGTCCATATGCTCCGCAGATATGGATGACGGCGTTCCGCCTCCCACATATATTGATATGAGCCGTTTTCCGGAATATGCCTCCGCAACGTATGCCATCTCTTTTTCGACTGCGTCCAGATATGCATCCACCTTATTCTTATATACCGCGATCGGATATGAGGTAAATGAACAGTACAAACATCTTGTCGGACAGAACGGTATGCCTATATACAGACAGTATTCGTCCTCCTCCGCCACAGAGTCTATGATTTTCTTCTCCCTGTCAGCCACCGCCACTGCCAGCTCGGCTTTCTCACGGGAGGTTCCATATATCTCCTGGTAGTTTCCTATTATATCCTCTGAGGTCATCCCGGCTTCCATATAAGACACAGCTATCTTCGTAGGTCTGATACCCGTCAGTGAGCCCCACGGAAGTCTGCGGTCTGTATACTCCGAAAGCATGTTGTATATCGCCAGCTTTAACGGATTCCTCACGGTACTCTTATCCCGGCAGTCGCCATCCACAGGGATCTGTGTGCTGCACGCCAAAGTCCGCTCTCCTCCGTCTGCTACAGAATACAGCTCTATATTTATTCTATTGTCATCTATATCCGCCACAAGCTCCTTGTCTATCTCCGCCTTAAGCTCCGGCTTTTTGTCAAATATCTCCGGGACCACTATTCTTTCACCGCCGTAGAAGGCCTGGAGACTCACCCGGAGATCATTGTTGTAATCTTCTATATTCTGTATCAGTAATATCATATTTCCACCATGATCCGCCCATCAGAAGAACGGATTCATCTTCTTCTCTTTTCTTATAAGTGTTGTCTCCCCGTGTCCAGGGTACACCACGGTATCATCAGGAAGCACAAACAGCTTCTCTCTTATGTTCTCGAGCAGCGCATGCTCATCACCTGTAGGGAAATCCGATCTTCCCACACTGTATTTGAACAGCGTATCCCCTGAGAACAGTATATTCTCTGACTCGAAGTAATAGCACATTCCGCCTCTGGTATGTCCCGGCACACTGATGCAGCTCATCTCAGTGCCAAGCAGCTTCTTCACACTGCCGTCGCTCAGATAGTGATCCGTCTCAGTCTCTATCACCTTTTCAAATACACTGGTCATCATCGCCGACAGGTTCACCCTGCTGTTGCCGAGAACTTCCTTCTCGTCCTCCGAAGCATATGTATCCGCGCCTGTGAGCTTCTTCAGATCTCCCATCGCCGCCATGTGATCCACATGACCGTGGGTGAGATAAATGCCAACGCAGGTATACTCATTATTCTTCAGTGTGTTGTATATATAATTCGCATTCCATGAAGGATCAATGACTATCGCCTCCCCGGTCTGCTCATTTGCCACTATATAACAATTCGTCTGGAATCCTCCCAGCTCACTTCTGATAACTTTTAATTCCGCCATATAAACCTTTCCGGCCATCAGCCCGTAGTTCTCTCTATATCAATTATATTATCAACATTCCTTATCTTGGCAATTATCGTATTCAACTGTTCCTTCGACTTGATCGCAAATGAGATCGTGATCGTAGCCTTGCCCTGCTTGCTTGTACGGCTGTTGATACTGTTTACGTTTATATTTGCCTCGCTGAGGATCTTGGTTATGTCAAATAATATGCCGTTTCTGTCATCTGCATATATATTTATCTCGGTCATGTATGTGTTCGATGCAACAGCGTCATCCTTCCACTCAGCCTCGATGACTCTGGCTCTGTCCGCCTCGCTCATGCACAACACATTTACACAGTCGGTACGGTGTATGGACACACCTCGTCCTCTGGTGATAAATCCTATGATCTCATCCCCCGGAACAGGTGAACAGCACTTGGAGAATCTCACGGCAACGTCATCTATGCCGTTTACGATTATTCCACCCTTGCCGGTATGGTTGCCATGGTTCTTCTTCACCGAATACTCGTCCAGAACCTCAGCGTTCGTGGCAGACTGTGGCTTGTGCTCCTTGTTGTACTCATCAATCAGACGGTTTACTATCTGACCTTCCTTGATTCCGCCATGTCCAACGGCGGCAACTATGGAGTCCCAATCCTGGAAATTGTACTTCTTGTATATCTTCTCCTGATACTCAGGCTTTGAGTACATGGAGTAGTCTATTCCCTTTGATTTGCAGTAGTTCAGTATGAGCTCTCTTCCGCGGCTGATATTCTCATCCTTGAGCTGATGCTTAAACCACTGGTTGATCTTTGTCCTCGCCTGTGTACTCTTGACTATATTCAGCCAGTCACGGCTTGGTCCTGTGGAGTTCTGTGAGGTTATGATCTCCACACGATCTCCGTTGTTAAGCTTGGTATCTATAGGAACCTGTCGTCCGTTGATCCTTGCACCGACCATCTTGTTGCCCACCGCCGTGTGAATGGCATAGGCAAAATCTATAGGTGTGGATCCGCTAGGAAGGTTCTTAACATCTCCGGCAGGAGTAAAGCAGTATACCTGTTCAGCAAAGAGATCAAGGTCAGTCTTGACAAAGCTCATGAACTCCTTGTTGTCATCGGTATCCCTCTGCCACTCAAGGATCTGACGGAGCCAGGAGAGCTTTTCCTCCTCCTTCTGCATGACCGTACCGGTTATGTTCTCCTTGTACTTCCAGTGTGCAGCGATACCATACTCAGCCGTTCTGTGCATCTCGTAGGTTCTTATCTGTATCTCAAATGGCTGTCCCTCAGGTCCGATCAGTGTGGTGTGAAGGGACTGGTACATGTTGGACTTAGGCATGGCTATGTAGTCCTTGAATCTTCCCGGAATAGGCTTGTACATCTCATGAATGATACCCAGTGCTGAGTAACAGTCCCTGACCGTATTCACCTTGATACGTACCGCAAATATATCGTATATCTGATCCAGAGTCTTGTTCTGGTTCTTCATCTTCTTATATATACTGAAGAAATGCTTTACTCTTCCGTCTATCTCAGCCTCAAGTCCGGCATTATCGATATGCTTCTTGACATCGGCAACGACCCTCTTGATATAAGCATCCCTCTCGGTAAGCTTCTCATCTATCTGCGCCTTGAGATCCTTGTACACATCCGGCATGAGGTACATCATGGACAGGTCATCCAGCTCGACCTTGATCTTGCTGATACCAAGTCTGTGTGCGATAGGCGCATATATATCCATGGTCTCCCTGGCCTTCTCTATCTGCTTCTCCGGTGACTGATACTGGAGGGTTCTCAGATTGTGGAGTCTGTCCGCCAGCTTTATCAGTATGACTCTGATATCCTTCGCCATGGAGAGGAACATCTTACGCAGATTCTCCGCCTGAACCTCTATCTTGTCCGTGGTCATCTTGAGCTGTGTCAGCTTCGTAACTCCATCCACAAGGAAAGCAACCTCCTCGGAGAACTCCGCTGCTATCTCCTCAGATGTCATGACTGTATCCTCAACGACATCGTGAAGTATTCCAGCCACTATCGTCTCCTTGTCAAGCTCGAGCTCTGCCAGGATTATGGCCACATTCAGAGGGTGCATGATATAAGGCTCCCCGGACTTTCTGAGCTGTCCCTTGTGGGCAGCGTCCGCCACCTTATATGCCTTCTCTATCATAGTGATGTCGGCAGATGGGTGATATGTGAGTATCCTTGAGATAAGCTCCTTATACAATTCCTCCGGCGGTGTAAAATCTGCCGGTGTGGACAGATCTATCTCTCTCTTCGCCTTCATCTGCTTATTCGCCTGCTCCTCCAGCTTTATAAGTTCATTCTGAGGAACATTCTTGCCAGACGCAAGAGCCTTCTCGATGGCTGCTATTCCATCCTTCGTGGCCTGCTCCGAGGTGATAACACCTGCTTCCGCAGCCCTCTTTGTCTCCTGAGCTATTATATTGTCCTGTGTCTTATCCAATGTCTCTCCCATATGCTCACCACACTTCCTGTTTTATTCTGCCCTGATCATTCGCCCTCAAACTGTACTACTGAAGCCACGTCATATTTGGAAAGTCTCTCTCTTCCCTTCAGGTCTGTCAGCTCTATGAGGAATACCATCTTGACTACTATTCCGCCAAGGCTCTCTATAAGCTTAGCCGCAGCCTCTATGGTTCCACCTGTTGCAATAAGATCATCCACCAGCACAACCTTCTCACCCGGCTTGATGGAATCCTTATGTATCTCTATAGTAGCCTGTCCATACTCAAGATCGTAAGACATCTCCACGGTCTCTCTTGGAAGCTTGCCCTTCTTTCTCACGAGAACAAGTCCTTTGCCGTTCTTGTAGGCCAGCGGTGCTCCAAATATAAATCCTCTGGACTCTGCTCCGGCGATGACATCGTAATCTACTCCCTCCAGCAGCTTATCCATCTCATCGATGGCCAGCTTCATGCCCTCAGGATCCTCAGTTACACTTGTCACATCCCTGAATATGATTCCCGGCTGTGGAAAATCAGGAATACTCTTGATATACTTTTCTACCTCACTCATCTTACGTCCTCCTGTATGATATATATTACAAATGTACTTAATAATATTCTCATCAAAGTCAGCTTATATTCCCTTGTTATAGGCCTCCATCTTCATCTGGAGTGAACGTCTTCCCATATATTCATTGATGGTCGGATAGTATGCTACATCTATCACTACGGCGTTCGGCTGACCATTTAACATTTTAACACATTCATCCTCTCCAAACCACTGTTTTATGTTATTCACAAATGTATCCGGATCAAAATCTATGGCATCCACGCACCTTCCGTACCCGGTATCAAGCTGGAGCTTCAGAAGATTTTTGTTTCTTCCAAGTATCTGCGCCCTTCGCACCGGTACTGCCGCCTGTGCAAACAGCGGTTTCCTGTTACCCTTTCCGTATGGTTCAAGCCTCTCGATCTGTTCCGTCAGCTCTATGCTGTTGTACGCCAGCGGCATGGCCACATCTATCATCAGCTTAGGTGTTATATCTTCATCCGTCAGCACCGCCGCTTCATTGAGCTTCCGCCTCAGCTCGTCAAGCCTCTCCTTCTCTATGGAAAAGCCCGCCGCCATGGCATGTCCGCCAAATGCAGTGAACATCTCCCGGAACCGGTTCAGCTCCTCGAACATGTTGTAGCTGTCTATGGATCTTCCCGATCCTTTCAGTATCCCCGGCGTCTCTGCGTCCGTGAACACCATCGCAGGTCTTGTGTATGCCTCCTTGAGCCTGCTGGCGATTATTCCCACAACGCTCTCATGTACAGCCGGTATATACACCACAAGCACCTTGTCAGCAAGGGTAGCCGCCTGTCCGAACTCTCCGTTCACAGTGGCTGTCTCAAGCATATCTGTGATATGCCGGGCTCCGGCCTCCGTCATGCTCTTTCTCTCATTGTTGACAGCCAGCAGTTCCCTAGCCCTTGCCTCGGCGACATTTGGATCTCTCTCAAGCAAGAACTCAAGGCTCTGTTTCGCATCCCCCAGTCTTCCCGCCGCATTGATGCACGGCCCTATCAGAAATCCCAGATCATACGTTGATATCTTCTTCTCATTTCTGCCGCTGAGCCTCATGAGGGCATTCAGACCCGGATTGCGGCTGTCCTTCAGACTTTCAAGGGCATATTTTACATAGATTCTGTTCTCATCCACCAGATCCATCATGTCACAGTTGGTAGCCAGCCCCAGGATCTCCATGAATTCATTTACCTCGCTCTCGGCTATCCCGCATATCCTGTACATGTACTGGATGAGCTTGAACGCAACGCCGGCCCCGCACAGCCCCTTGAATGGATATTCACAGTCCTGCCTCTGATTGTCTATGACCGCATCCGCCCGGGGCAGCATATATACCCGCTCGCCGCCATCACTCTCCTCAAATGGGATCTGATGGTGATCCGTGACGATGACCGTAAGCCCGCGCTCCTTCGCATATCTCACCTGTTCTATCGCCGCTATTCCATTGTCGCAGGTTATGATAGTATCAACACCATCCGCTATGGCGGCATCTATAAGTCTTTTATTTATTCCGTATCCATCATGCACTCGATGTGGAATGTCGTAATCCACCACGGTGCAGTCATCAGCGCAGCTTCCGTGCAGCGCCGCCCATGTTCTCCGAAGACCGAGAAGCAATATATAATTGGAGGTAACTCCGTCCACGTCGTAGTCCGAGATTATCCTTATCCTCCTGTTATCGCTGAGCTTTTCCTTTATTATCTCACCGGCTTCCACCATATCCTTCATCAGTGCCGGATCGTGCATGGAATCCCAGTCGCCATCAAGGTACATAGCTATGGCTTTCTCCCCGGTGACTCCTCTGTTCGTGATAACCCTCGCCACAACAGGACTCACACCGAACCTCTCGCCTATGGCATTAAAGTCCGCTCTTTTGCCCGCCACTCTCCACTCTGGCTTCTTCACATATTTATCTATTATATCCTTCTGCTCCGGTGTCAATGTCATCTTCTGTTCTCCGTATCATTTTAATCGCAGGGACATATCCGCATCCCTGCTGTATCCATCCACATATTTTAGCAGACGCATTATGGTATTACCAGTGTAAATGCCACCATTTTGCCTGTAAATGTTGACATTTCACCTGTTATGTCTATTTGCTTTTTATTGTACAAATGTTATAATAAATATACATTTTTAATATATCTTTTGTGCATTTTGATGGCAGTATCTGGAAGTTCTATCACAAATGCGCAGTGCAAAGGAGGAGATATTTTTATGGCAAACAGATTCGTACTCAATGAAACCTCTTACCACGGAGCGGGTGCCATCGCTGAGATCGCCACAGAGGCAGTCGGCAGAGGCTTCGCCAAGGCTCTTGTGTGCTCAGATCCTGATCTGATCAAGTTCGGTGTGACCAAGAAGGTCACCGATGTTCTGAACGGTGCAGGACTTGCATACGAGATCTATTCCAACATCAAGCCAAACCCTACTATAGAGAACGTGCAGCAGGGTGTGGCCGCATTTAAGGCTGCTGAGGCAGATTACATCATCGCCATAGGCGGCGGATCATCCATGGACACTGCCAAGGGTATCGGCATAGTTATTGCCAACCCTGATTTTGCAGACATCAGAAGTCTGGAGGGTGTTGCACCTACAAAGAATAAATCAGTTCCTATATTTGCAGTTCCAACTACAGCCGGAACCGCAGCAGAGGTAACTATCAACTACGTCATCACAGATGTTGAGAAGAACCGCAAGATGGTATGTGTTGATCCTAAGGACATTCCTGTTGTGGCATTTGTCGATCCTGAGATGATGAGCTCCATGCCAAAGGGACTCACAGCAGCCACAGGTATGGATGCATTGACACACGCAATCGAGGGTTACATCACCGCAGCCGCATGGGAGCTGTCAGACATGTTCCACCTCAAGGCAATCGAGATCATCAGCCGTTCGCTCAGAGGGGCTGTTGCCAATACACCTGAGGGCCGTGCAGATATGGCTCTTGGCCAGTATGTTGCAGGCATGGGCTTCTCAAATGTAGGTCTTGGAATCGTTCATTCCATGGCTCATCCACTGGGAGCTCTGTATGACACACCTCACGGTGTTGCCAACGCGATTATCCTGCCTACTGTAATGGAATACAATGCAGAAGCAACAGGAGAAAAGTATCGTGAGATAGCAAGAGCCATGGGCGTCAAGGGCGTAGACGACATGACCCAGGAAGAATACAGAAAAGCTGCAGTTGACGCAGTACGCCAGTTGTCCATCGATGTAGGCATTCCTACAGACCTTAAAGACATTGTAAAGCCAGAGGATATTCCATTCCTGGCACAGTCAGCCTACGATGACGCATGTCGTCCGGGCAATCCAAAGGAGACTAGCGTGGAGGATATCACCAAGCTCTACGAGTCATTGATCTAACTGACCCATTAGATCAAAATATGTCAGTCCTTTGCCGGGACTTACATATTATATATGGGACCTCACCAGTCCCCTTAAACCCCTAAAAACTAACTAAAAGAACTCCTGTTACAGAGATTTTGCTCTCTCTGCATCAGGAGTCCTTTTTTTGTTCGTCGGATCCATCTGTCATGCTCTGATGGACTCAAGAATATACTCTTGAAACTCATTCATATTCTTAAATATAAAATCTGCCTTATCCCTCATCTCATCATCCGGCTGCACGAGGTCCGGGATCATGGCAATCTTCATCCCTGCCGCATATGCTGCTCTGACTCCGTTGTATGAGTCCTCCACCGCCCATGCACTCTCCGACTCAACTCCAAGCTCTTCACAGGCCTTCAGGAATATATCCGGTGCGGGTTTGCTCCGATCTACCATGTCTCCACATACAAGCTTGTCGAAGTAATCTATCACCCCGAGGTTGATGAGCTCCATGGTGACTACCTCTTTTCTGGTGGATGTGGCAAGGGCACATGGTATGCAATTATCCCTGAGCATCTTCAGCATGTCCGTAACTCCCGGCTTCAGCACAAGCTCTCCCTCTGCCGCTGCCCGGTGGAATTCCGCCGCCATCTCACCCTTGAGGCTCTCATATCTCTCCTCATCCAATGTATCCTGTCCTTCACCACATCTTCCTTTGTACATCTGCACGAACAGCTTCTTCGCCGCCTCACGGTTGAGTCCAAGGGCAGCCATACAGAAGCTCTCTATGTCCTCTATGCCATATTTGTCCGCTGTCTTCTGCCAGCTCTTGACAACCAATTGTTCTGAATCGAGGATGACTCCATCCATATCAAACACAACTGCTTTACAATTCATATCTCTTCCATCTCCCAATAATACAACAGGCTTCCACAGCATCTCTGCCATGGAAGCCTGTTATCATCTGTCATCTGACATCCGTCCGATAACTTTATTCTATTAAGCATCTTTTTCTGTCTTACCAAGCTTTGTCTTCATGTAGTACCAGAGTGGTCCTGTGATACATACTGAAGAGTAAGCACCGATAACTACACCAGCCATAAGTGTGAGAGCGAACTCCTTGATAGAAGCTACACCCATGATATACAGAACGAATATTGTCACAAATGTTGTGAGTGATGTATATATTGTTCTGCTGAAGGTCTGGTTGATACTCAGGTTGACTATATCCTTGTATGTGGCCTTCTTAGGCTTCATAACACCTATATTCTCTCTTACACGGTCGAATATGATGATAGTCGCATTGATCGAGTAACCCACTATGGTAAGCAGACATGCGATACATGTGTTACCAACTGTAAGTCTCAGTATAATATACAGACAGAATACCATCGCAACATCGTGGAGAAGTGCGATAACTGCACTTGCACCAAACTTCACATCATGGAATCTGATAGCAATGTATATAAGCATCAGGATAGCTGCAAGGATGACTGAAAATATAGCGTTCTTGGACATCTCGCTGCTGACTGATCCACTTATTACGTTTGCCTCCTTGACATCTGCGCCAAGCTTGTCTGTGAGTGCGCTGCGCACCTTGGACATCTGTGAGTCATCTGTTCCGTCATCTGAAAGCTCAGGCATCTTGAACACGATCTCATTTGTACCTGATACTGTCTGTACTGATATTCCCGCTTCACCGATACCGGCTGCCTCTGCAATGACAGGAACTATATCTTTCTCAGCCTCGCTAAGTGAGTACTCTTTGTCAAAACCTACTGTAAGGCTTGTACCGCCTGCAAACTCAACACTGAAGTTAAGTGGTGAACCCTTTGACTTATTATTAACAGGCATCATACAGAAGCATGCGATGATCACAATGAGTGATCCGAGCATACAGAACTTACCTGCCTTCACGAAGTTTGTCTTCTTTGGCTCTCTTGCAACGCCGAAATACTTGGCATCTGTAACGCCGAGATTTACAAGCGCTGTGAGCAGTGACTGGCTGACTGCCAGAGCTGTGAATACTGAAAGAACAACACCGATAGCCAGTGTGATCGCAAATCCCTTGATAGTACCTGTTCCGAATATTCCAAGTACAAGAGCTGCTATAAGTGTTGTAACGTTACCATCTATGATGGCTGACAGGGCATTGTGGAAACCACCCTTTACAGCCTGCTTTACGGACTTGCCATCCGCCAGCTCCTCTTTGATACGCGTGAATATGATTACGTTGGCATCGACCGCCATACCTACTGACAGGATAACACCAGCTATACCAGGAAGTGTCAGTGTTACGTTGAACAGATTGAGTACCAGCAGATCAAGTATTGTGTAGAATGCCAGAGCAAATGATGCCACAAGACCTGGGATCCTGAATACTATGATCATGATAAGAAATACAAGTGCAATACCGATCGCACCTGCCTTAAGGCTTGTGCTGATGGCATCTGATCCAAGTGTAGCACCTACTATATTGGAACGAACCTGCTTAAGTGTAAGAGGAAGTGCACCGATACGGATAGTAGTAGCAAGCTGCTCGGCCTCCTCGTAGCTTCCGATCTTGTTGATTTCTGCGCTTCCGCCTGTTATGGCTGACTGTACTGTTGGTGCACTTACGACCTTGTTGTCATATATAATGTATACTATATTTCCAACATTTGCCGCGGTAACATCAGCGAACTTCTGAGCTCCCTCATCGGTGAATGCAAGCTGTACCACATTGTCATTGCCGTTATCTGAGTCAATTCCGGCTGTGGCATTCTTGATGTCATCTCCTGTAAGAGCAGCCTCATACTCCTGTCCCTGTGACCACTTTGTATAATTGTCCGGATCAAGAAACTCAAGCTTTCCCTCAATATTCAGAGCATTAAGTATCTCATCTGCATTTGTTACACCCGGGATCTCTGCTGTGATCTTCTTGTCTCCATCTTCATAGACTGAGTACTCATTGGTGTAGGCCTCTACACGCTGCTCAATCTTATACTTGGTATCCTCGAGATCCTTGTCGCTGTAATCATCCTCCTGAATCTCGTAAGTTACACTCAGACCACCCTTAAGGTCAAGTCCAAGCTTGATGTACTCGACTTTACCTCTGTCTGCAACACCGAATATTGCTGTATATATAGCAACACCCAGTATAAGCAGAAAGGCAATGATGACGAGCACAGCGTTTCTCTTTGTCTTCTTCATCGTCTTCTCCTTTTACCCTTTTTATTCCTCTTCTGCCTCATCGGCCATAGCCGCCTTCAGCATGATTGCACATTCTATACGCTTCTTCTGAAGCTCACAACCTATGTCATATGCATCAAGTATATTGCCGTGGAACTTGTATGAGTTGGCCGCACAGCCACCGCTGCAATAGAATCTTGCAAAGCAGTCCTTACACTTATCCTTGGCATATACATTGCACAGCTTGAATTCATTGACTATATCCTGATTCTTGATTCCATCGAATACATTTCCTATACAGAAATCATCCTCACCAACAAACTGATGGCAAGGATAAAGGTCTCCCCAAGGAGTGACCGCCATGTACTCTGTACCTGAACCACAACCGGAAAGTCTCTTGGCTACGCAAGGTCCACCCTCAAGATCTATCATGAAGTGGAAGAAATTGAAGCCTCTTCCCTCCTTATGTCTCTTGATCATCTCCTTAGCCAGGATATCGTACTGCTCAAGCAGTACCGGTATATCCTCTTCCTTTATAGCATATGGCTCGTCCGGAAGTGATACAACAGGCTCAACGGATATCTGGTCAAATCCCAGATCCGCCATATGAAGCACGTCCTGTGAGAAATCAAGATTGTTATGAGTGTAAGTACCTCTTACGTAGTAGCTCTTGCCTGCTCTCTTCTTGGCAAATTCCTGGAACTTGGATAGTATCACATCATAACTTCCCTTGCCATTCCTGGTAGGTCTCATGTAGTCGTGAACTTCCTTCCTTCCATCTATGCTGAGCACCACGTTCGCCATCTCTCTGTTGGCAAATTCCATGATCTCGTCATTCAGAAGCACTCCGTTGGTAGTAAGTGTGAATCTGAACTTCTTGTCATACTTCTCCTCAAGGCTTCTTCCGTATTCCACAGTCTTCTTGACTACATCCCAGTTCATAAGCGGCTCACCGCCGAAGAAATCCACCTCGAGATTTCTTCTTAAACCGGAATTCGCAACCAGAAAATCCAGGGATTTCTTTGCCACCTCAAGTGACATAAGCGCCCTGTCTCCCTTATATTCTCCCTCACCGGCAAAGCAGTATCTGCAGGCAAGGTTACAGTCATGGGCGATATGCAGACACAACGCCTTGACAACTGTCTTTCTCTTCTTGAAATCTATAATATAATCTTTGTATACGTCATCTGTAAATAATGTTCCGTCCTCTACCAGTTGGGCTACCTCGTCATAAGCCTCGGAAACATCTGCGCTGTCATACTGTGACAGTGCCTTTATAATCTGCTCTTTATCATTCTCCTCATATAAAGAAATAATATCATAGACAAGATCGTCTACGACATGTACAGAACCACTACAGACATCAAGCACTATATTATAACCATTGTTCTTGTACTGATGAACCATAATTCTCCTTCAATATATTCCATCGGATCTATCCGTGAAATTCTAATTCAAGGCGCCACACACGGCACCCTTATACACGCACTAAAGAGGACTGTCATCATAAACGACGGTCCCCTTTAGCTGATCAAATACAAACCTGTTACAAATTACTTGTTGTTAACATTCTCACAGCTCTGATTACCAACTGTGCATGATGTCTTACAAGCTGACTGGCATGATGTCTGGCACTCGCCACATCCACCCTTGACCATTGTATTCTTCATAGTCCTGTTTGTGAGTGTTTTAATTCTCTTCATTCTGGATACACCTCTCTTTTTATGTCATATATCGGGATTATAACACAAAGATATATAAAGTAAAAGTTTTTTTTAACTGAGCATAGCCCCCAGCATCCCGCCTGCAACGCACATAATACACTTGGTTATAACTGCTATTCCCTCTCTGTCGCCTGAACCTGTAAACAGCACCGACACGGTCAATGCGACCGATATGTAAGTCAGGCCATACACCATCCCCCACAGGAAACGCTTCTCCCTGACTTTTCTGCCCGTAACAAAGCCCCCGGCAAATGTGGCCACTATGTATATCACAACAACCAGTATACCGAGCACCTTATCGCTTATCCCCACTTTGTATACGACCACCGCCGTTATAAACAGCATGATTATCGTGAGCAGATAGGACAGGATCAGTCCCTTTACAACTCCCATAAATTTCTGACTTGCAGACATACTACCACCATATTCTTTACTCTTTACATTATTATGATGTTCCTCCTCATTTTATTAATAAAAATACAGCCTGTTTACTCAAACAGGCTGCATATATCTTCTATATCATAAAAGGTTTTGTATGCACGCTCGCGCGTGATACCATTTGGTTTTATCAGATCCACCACCATGACCGTACATAGCCCTGCCCGGCTGGCAGATATGATACCATTCACAGAGTCCTCAACGGCCACCGCTTCGTCCGGGTTTACGCCCAGCTTCCCGCAGGCCTTCAGATATATATCAGGCTCCGGCTTTCCGTGGGTGATCTCGTCTCCGCATACCTTTTCATCGAAGTATCCGGCTATTCCAACGCTATCAAGTCTCTGCTGCGCCCTCGTCCTCGCAGTGGAGGTTGCAAGTGCTATCTTCACGCCGTGTTCTTTTAAGAATCTCAGCGTGTCCTCGACATGTGGCTTTATGTCTATTCCATACTTTTCCACATGATCATCGAACAGATCCATTGTTCTCTGTCTGAACGCAAGATAATCAAAATCTTCGCCCATTATTTCCTTAAATACCCGGGCGTTGGAGGTCTTGTTGCCTCCAGCCACCCGGTCACATACATTTTCCATCTGTGCCTCAGGAATCCCTATGCTCATGCCGTTTTCCTTCCAGCACTTCCTGTATATCTTCTCCGTGTCTACCAACACGCCGTCCATATCAAATACAACTGCCCTGTACATAGCACTTTCTCCTACATTAAGCAGCGGCGTTTTTCTTTCTTCTTCTGCCAGCTATGATGATGAATGCAAGCAATGCAAGAAGCAGGATCGCTGCGATTATTATTATGATCAGCACAACCGGTGACATCTTTTCGCTGAGCTTGAAGGTGAATACCTCTCCGGTCTCTCTGTCATATGTTGTCGCTATATTACCGGCCTTATCCTGGGCTGTTACCTCAACCGTGTATGTATCATACTGATCTACCTGCATCTCATACTTGTTATCTGCCTGATAGCTTGCAGGATCTATGGTATTGCCATTTATAACGATGGATGTGATCTCGTCTTCCTCATTCTCAAGACCTATCGTCATGTTGAATGGCTCTCTGAGAGTCTCTCCATCCTCAACACCTGTTATGATGATTCGTGGTGCAGTACCATCATACGTATAATCAAATTCCTGTGTTGCCGTGTGTCCAACCTTGTCAGTTACTGTAAGTGTTATCTTGTGATATCCGTCTGTCATATCTGAGAAATCGATAAGATTTACTCCGTCTATCTTGGCGTCAACCGAGAAGTCTGAAGTATCACTTACATCCCACAGTGCTTCGTAGCCCTTGTCTCGTATATCAGCAAAATCTGATGCATTGAGAAGCAGTGTTCCGTCATCGCTTGCAATGCTCTTGCTCATGAATCCGGCAAGTGTCGATGTAGCCTTGAGCTCAGGTGGTGTGTTATCGACTGTGAATACCAGGCTGTAATCATCAGCCTTATTTCCCAGTTCATCCTGCGCTGTTATTGACACCTCGTATACACCATCCTCAGAGAATCTCTGGCTTCCTGTGCTGAGCTCTGAAGAATTGCTGTAATTTGTAAAGTATGATGATGACACATCCTTGCTGTCCTTCTTCACGGTTATCTTCACATCATCTGTCGAGAAGAATGACTCCTGAACGCTCAGTGACATATCAACATAGTTCGGTGCGGAAGAATCCATACTTCCTATTGGGTCGTAATTCTTTACTTCCTTGTTGTTCTTATCCACTGCGCTCACCTTTACAACAGGTGCCTTTGAGTCAACCTTGAAGGTCTTGGTCTGGCTGGCTGCCACATTTCCTGCAAGATCTCTTGCATTTGCTGTGATCGTGTACTCGCCATCCTCTGTAAAGTTGTAAGTTGCGGTATGTGGATTGCTTCCTGAGAAGCTGCTTGTTCCCAGCGTAGCGATATTCGATGCCGCTGTTCCGTCCGTCTTTCTAGTTATTGTCACGTTAAATGCATCTGCGGCAAGATTGTTGTTCTCATATGCAAATGAGAATGCCTCATCTATGCTGATGGTTGCATTTACCGCCGTTGTCTGTCTGTCGTTCATTCCTGAAATCGATATAACCGGTGCAGTCTTATCGATTCTGAACTTCACTATTCTGGTCACAGCCTTGTTGCCCGCCTTATCCTCTGCGGACACGGTGACTGTGTAATCGCCCTGGGCGTCAAATGTCACACCGCTGAGTACCTCTCTGACTGTGCTGACTCCATCGCCCTTTGTTCCCCAGGTAACATTCTTTCTGATATCTCTGTTCTCTACAACAGATCCACCCTCATTTGTTCTGACTACATGAATGGTGTACTTTCCACCTCTCATGTTATCTGTAAGTGTTACAGGGACTGTCACATCGCTGTTGTTTATAGTGTTGACATTTCCAAGCTGTATCTCAGGCTTGTGCTTGTCTATGTAGAAATGGGTTCCTGTTGTTCCTTCATTTCCACACTTGTCGGTAACGGTCATGGTGAGATCATACTCACCTTCCTTATCATATGTGTACTTCTTGCCCCATGTTCCGCCGTTACTCTTTATATAGAAGTATTGCGGATTCTCATCCACTGCTACATTTCCATCATTCTCTGTGATAATAGTGTTCTGAAGCGACTTGAACTGTTCCTCCACACCAACTCTGAATGATATTGAAGTCTTGAAGTAATTGTTATTATCCAGTCTGTACTCAGGATCATCGTCCACATACACAAGTGGCTCTGTGGTGTCGACGTAATAATTCTTTGTCTTGAGAGCACTTGTGCCCTCCTGAACACCGAACGCCTCGTCTGATGCCGGCTTCAGTGCATTGCCGGAATTATCGGCTCCCTCAACTGTGAAATAATATACAGTTGCCTTGCCGCCCTTGGCTGTCATCTTATATGCTGCAGTGGTCTTGCCATCTGCTGTCTGGAACGGAACTGTGGTCTCTGACCAGTTTGAATCACTGTAGGTCTTGTAGTACACCTTAAGCGTCGCATTCTGTGTATCCATTCCATAATCGTCTTCTATGCCAAATGTAATAGTTCTGCTCCTGTTAAGGAATCTGCTGCTTCCACCGGACACAACTGATATCTCAGGGCTCTTCTTATCTATTACAAATGAAGTTGTTGCCTTACCCGACTCATTGCCAACCTCATCGACAGCAACGATCGTGATATTATAAAGTCCAGGCTCTCTGAATGTTGTGGACTTTGCTGCATTTGCAGTGTAATCCGCATCCAGCTCATACTTGCTTATGCTCTTGCCATCGCGTGTTCCTGTCACAACGAACTTCTCCACGAAGTAATTGTCAGTTCCCCTTGCTGTTATGGTCACATTGCTGTTATTCCAGTAATTTATCAGCTTTCCGCCGGCAGTTCCATCTATTGACACTGATGGCTTGACGGTATCAACTATCAGGTGTATCTCCTGACTGGCCTTGCTCTCGTTTCCTGCTCTGTCCTTCAGCTTAACAGTCATCGTGTACTCTGTATTTTCATCTGTTATGCCAAGGGCCTTTGCATCCAGTGTCTTTTCTATATCATTTCCTGATACATTAATGCTTCCTGTAATGTCCTGTGATCCGGCTGTGCTGCTTCTGCCTACTGTATATGTAACCTTGCCATTGCTGTCATCGTTATCGGAACCAGAGACCTTGATCTTCACGTCACTCTTTGATCTGTAATAGAATGTCGATCCTGATTTGTATTTCTGGTTTGCACACTCCAGCTTCACATTTGCCGGTGCAGTCTTATCATAGTAAACCTTTATGCTCTGTACTTCTTTGAACTTCGTGTCAGCATTGTTCGGATCGTGTATTCTCGCCATGAGTGAGATCTCGTACACACCCTCATCTGGAAGCTCGTAGGATATGTTGACCGTATTCTTGTCATATGCAGCGGCAACTGTACCCTTTACCTCAACTGCCTTATCCTTCTTTCCTGCAAATGATGTTCTGGTGATCACCAGCTTTGCGTCATCTGCTGCAAGCTGGAAGCCTGATACTGCACCCTCTACAGTCAGAGTATCATCATTTCTCCAGAATATAGCGCCGTTGTCAGCATCTGTACCGTTCGCAGATAACTTCTCTCCTGAAAGGCCATCCACATTGACATACACATATGTGTTCGTCTCTGTCTTATTTCCAGCCTCGTCAGTTACCACAACTGTCAGGACATAACTTCCTGAACCATCTATGCTTATCTCTTTTCCGCTCTGCAGGCCATTGTCACCTGTAGATGTTGAATACCAGTTCTTGACTGATGTATATGATCCATTTGCATCTGCCTTCTTGAGTGAAGCGACCGCCGATGCAACACCTGATGTGGCATCGCTGTACTTTATATTAAGAACAGCTTCCTTTGCGTCTGTGACCGTGTACTGCTGATCATTGTTTGTCCTGTCTGTTCCGGCGTTGTCCGTAACCTTTACAACAGGTGCTGTATTATCCACCTTGACTACAGTCTCTATCCTGCCATCTATTCCGGCGAAGTCCTTTGCCGCAAATGTGATGGTATGCTCTCCATCAGCCAGATATATGTCTGACTTTGTTGAATCCTGTACATCTCCACCGCTCACACGGACATCGCTGCTGTATGTGAACTTGTTTCCTTTTTCAAGGATCGTTTCCTTCTTGCCATCCACGCTGTATGACACGGTGTCTATGTAAGAATACTCTCCAGTTGCCTTCACTGTCAGCTTTGTGGATTTCACATAGCTTGTGGAACCGCCTGTAACTGTGAGTTCAGGCTTTCCTTCCTTTACAAATACAATGTCGCCATCCTCATCTGCGCCGACTGAGTTATTGCCAAACTCGTTCTCCTTGGCGTAAATGACAAGCTTCTTTGCATTGTCTGCATTGTCCTTCTTGAACCACTGTGCACTTATCTCGAATTCATATTCATATCCGCCGGACACAGCCTTTTTGCCTGTGCACTCCACCGCTGAAGCTGCACCCGTAAGCTTGTAGTACAGGCTCACGTCATCTATCTCAGTGTTATCACTGCCGGCTGTAACCTTCTTCACCTGTACAGTGAACTTATAAGCATCATCTACCTTGAGCTGAGGGAATCTGTAATCCACTCCGTTCTTCTGTATGATCTCAGGGGTAACACTTGTTATGACAGGAGCTTCGTTGAGCTTCTTGACGATAACACTGGTCTCCTCTGACTTGTTTCCTGCAACATCGACCGCTCTGAACTTGTATGTTCCACTCTTATCAGGTGCAACAAACTGGGATGTGCTCTCAGTCTTGCTCCAGGTCTTTCCATTGTCTGATGAATACTCCACATAGTCTATTCCTGTGGCATTTTCCTCTGCTGCATCTGTGGTATCCTTGGCGTCTATCACAAATGTTCTGTCGGCATCACTGCTTGTGAGGTTCAGGAGATAATAGCCATCGCTCACCTTGTTGTGAAGATTGTAGTTATCATCAGCCTCAACCGATATTGTAGGTGCCTGCTTATCCACGGCAACCTTTATGGTTCCAAGCAGCTCGAAATCACCGCTCTCATCAGTACCTGTATAATAGTAAATAGCTATCTTCTGTACTGCTGTGTCATTCTTCAGCTCATACACATTATCAAATGTGACAAGCTTTCCTGCTGCATCTGTGGCTGTAGCGATCTTATCGTCCGCTGTAGCTCCTTTGTAAACAGCCACTCCCAACTTGCTGCTGTCGATTCCGTCAACTTTGTCGGACTTGATCTTGAACTTTATTGCCTTGTCAAAATCCTTGAAGCCATACACCATATCCGCCTTATCGCCCTTTACAATGGCCGTTACATCTATGGTCTGTGTATCTTCCTCCTCCGCAAACAAATGAAAATGTGAATCGATCGCCACAAGAGTGAGTGTCATAACTACCGCCATCGTAAGCGCGATCAGTCGATGCAAAAGTGATTTATTCTGCATAACCTTTTTCATGTCCCTCTCCTCCTATATCTCTTCATCGGAATGTACTATAATTACATTCTTTATCATTCTTACCGAGCTCGCTGCGCGTCCTCCCTGAAGAACGGCTGTGGAATCATCTGCGTCATCGCTTCTAAGTACGTCCGTTGCTTCCTCGTCTGCGTCATCGCTTCTGAGTATGTCCGTTGCTTCCTCGTCCGCCTCATCACTTCTGAGTATGTCCGTTGCTTCCTCGTCCGCCTCATCACTTCTGAGTATGTCCGTTGCTTCCTCGTCTGCCTCGTCATTTCTGAGTACATCCGTTGCTTCCTCATCCGCATCTTCTCTGAGGATGTCTGTCGCCTCCTCAAAGCTGCTGCCATTGATGTCAAGATTCTCTTCGTCTTCCCTCAGAATATCTGTTGCCTCCTCGGCATCATCGCGGAGAATATCAGTTGCAGTCTCGCCTTCATCCTCCAGTCTCTTTTTCCCGAGATCAGCTATCGCTTTCTCGTAATTTGCCATTCCCTTCTCAGAATGTTTTTCGGCTGCAGTTGACTTTACATCCCTTACCGAAATTCTGGATGTATGGTTCTTGATCGCCTCCTGTTTGGAGGCACCGCCTCCCTGTACACTCTCATAGCCCTTCTCCTTGATCTCATCGATCTTCTTACGGGCTGTTGAGCCTGTGGCAATTCCCACCGCCTTCGGTATCTTTAACACGAAGAACAGTACCACCGCCACAATAGCGAATACGATCGCAAGTGCCAGGCCGCCATATAACATTACATTATAAACTGTTGCCATAACCTTTCACTCCTCCCTTACTCGCTCGTTGACCTTGAACTGCCATTTACTATGCTCTTAACTGTCAGGTCATTGGATAACGACTGCCATCCCTGCTTAAGACCATTTGCAAGTGCCGGAACTTTGTTACCGTTCTCGTACACTTTCCTCACAGCCCTTGTGGCACTGGCATTCCATGCTGCCGAATCGCTTCCAAATTTATTCGAATATCTATCGACCAGATAACTCAGATGGCTTACGTACACGACCGCTGCGTTGTCATCGGTTCCAAGTGTAGTCTCAGCGTTGCCATATATTCTCTCTGCCTCATCATAGTAGCTGTCATCGCCGCTGTTCTCTGCCATCTTGATATAAGTCTCAGCCTCGTTCACCGAGTATTCTGAATATGCTTTCTTGGATGTCTCTGTCGCATTCTCGCCCTCTATATCCAGACTGTTCAGATAAAGCGCTGCACTGTTCGCCGCAGAGTTGTAATAATGTAACTGCTGGCCCGCATCATCCGCATTCTCGGCAAGTTCTGTGTATACCGAGTACATAACTCCTGAATACTGGCCATTGTAGTATTTTACGCCTCTGTCCGCCGGGAACTGGCTGTTCAACACCTCTGCGTTGTCGTCCAGGTTCTTCATCGCCTCATCCATCAGCACCTCTATTCTGTTCGCAAGCTCCAGATTATTGGATATCTCGCCAAGATATATGTAAGCTATGTTGAGGTAATTGGTGTATTTGTCAGGATTGGTGTCATCTATGTTGTCACTGTTGTAATCCTGGAATGCAAATATATTTTCCTTGTTCGTATCAAAGCTTGCAGACTTGTTTATCTTGCTGTCACATATCGCAGCGTAATACTTTGCCTGCTTTGCCTGATCCGGGAAGTCCTTGCTCTCATCAACCATATTGAAATATTTCTTGGCCGCACTGTAGTCCTTGACCTCGTCGTAATACAACATGGCTATCTTGAACTTTACGTCGTCCTTTATCTCGTCCTTGTTCTTAAGCGCAAGTCTTATTCCCTTTTCTGCCGCCGTCTCGGTGTTGGCCGAAGTGTTTCCATCGTCCTCTGTATAATAGTAAGCATATGTCTCCATGTAGCCTATATAGGCATCCGATGCGGTTGGGTCTATGTCGACAGCCGCCTTATAGCACTCAAATGCCTTGTTGTAATCGCCCTCGTCGACTGCATCCCTCGCCTCGTTGACCTTGTTGTTGTAATCAAGATCCTTGAGCTGGCCTTTCTTTACTCCACCTATCACAGCACAACACGCCGAGAGTATCGATAATCCCGCAACCACTGAGAACGCTGCTATCTTATGCTTTGCCTTTGCCTTGTATGCATCGTCTAGCTCGTTGTAGTGATCCAGCGCATACAGCAGTTCTGAACAAGACTGATATCTGTCCTCAGGACTCGGCTGACAGCACGTCTGTATAATTCTCTCAAATCCTGATGAGAGCATCGGATTCCACTGTCTGATAGGCTTTATCTCGTAAGGAGGCTCACATGGATTCTTGCCGGTAACAAGGTGATAGAGCGTTGCTCCCAGATTGTAAATATCTGTTCTTGCATCCGTGTTGTAGATTCCATGTCCCTGCGCATCACCGAACTGCTCCGGTGCCGCATAGCCTCTTGTTCCAAGAGCCGTGGTATCCGCATTGTTCTCCACTATGTATTCCTTAGCCGTTCCAAAGTCGATAAGCTTTACCGAGCCATCCGGCTTCAGCATGACATTTGAAGGCTTCATATCTCTGTATATGATCGGCGGATTCATGGAATGCAGGTAGTCAAGTGCACTGGCAAGCGCCCTGCCCCATTCGATTACCTTTTCCTGTGGCTGTGCTCCCTCCGCCTTGAGCACATCGCTGAGTGGACGTCCTTCTACGAAGTCCATGACAACGTAGATCGTGCCATTCTCATTGATGATATCAACGATTCGTGGCAGTACCGGATGATCCACATCCTTGAGGATATTTGCTTCTCGCTCCAATCCCTTTAAGAGTGTGGCTGTACTCTTGGAGCCATCATTCTTGATCTCCTTTACAGCCCACTGTTTATTAAGTCGGTTATCCATGGCAAGATAAACTATTGACATACCACCCTGGCCGACTTTTTTAAGTATTTCGTATTTTCCGTCTAATACCGTTCCTAACTCTGTCATATATCGATCCCCATTACTCCGATTTAATAAGCACTACTGTTACATTATCCGTTTCTTTTCTGTACTTCACAAGCTCTGTGAGGAACTCACAGCCCTCCTTCATCTTCGCCTCGTCGACGCATGTTCCCGGGCCAAGTCTCTCTATCATCTCCTGAGGCGTTATCTTATGTCTGAATCCATCAGAACACAGCATGTAATGCGCTCCGGGAGCTGCCTGCCCAACTACGAAATCCGGTTCCACCACAGGTGAAGCTCCGATACACTGGAGAAGCACGCTTCGTCTGCTGTCCGTCTCCGCCTGCTCCGGTGTAAGTCTTCCCGCTGCGATCTCCCTTGCAACAAGCGTCTGATCTGCGGTGAGCTGCCTTATCACTGAAGTGATCTCATACACTCGGCTGTCTCCAACATGGAGAATGTAGTACATTTCTCTGTATATGAGGATCGCAGAAATGGTCGTACCAAGCATAAATCCATTCTGCTCGCCATACGCCTTAATCTTCTCATTCTGCTCCACGGCAAGTCTTATCCACTGGTATCTCAGCAGCTCTTCACTAAAGCTGTTGTTGTCAACCATCTCAACAAACTGTGTGTCAAACCAGTTGCAGAAAGCTGTTATGACTTCCTTGCTGGCAACCTCTCCCTTTGCCAGACCTCCCATGCCATCACATACGAGGGAGAACACGACCTGTCCATTTGGAGTATCCGCTATCTTGATCGCCAGCGAATCCTGATTTGTCTTTTTCTTTATTCCTACGTCTGTATTGTATACTGCGCTAAACCCCATATACATTCCTCCCAATATTTATGTCTCAACTCTCGTTGCGGATATTCTATCTAATGTGATAGACAAGCTCCTCGTCCCCGAGTATAACGATCGCATTGTTCGTCAGGAACTTTTCTTCGCCCGCCTTCAATTCCTCTCCGTTCACAAATGTACCATTTGTAGACTTGTTATCGCTGATGAAGCACACGCCATTTCTCTTGGTGATAACACAATGAACTCTGCTTATAGCTGAATTGTCAGTAATCGCATAGTCCACAAGTCTTGCCTTATGTCCGATCTTGAACTCTGCCTTGTCCAAGCTTATTCTCTCGCCCGTCTTCACCCTAAGGAAATATGGTGCCGGTGCTCCATCAAATGGATTGCCCTGCACTGGCTGTGCCTGTGGCATCGGCGGTGTCTGTGGCATTGGTGGTACCGGCTGCATCTGTGGCATTGGCGGTACCGGCTGCATCTGTGGGTTCTGCGGCATCTCTGGCATCTGGTGTGCCTGTGGCATTGGTGGCATTGGCGGAATCGGTCTTCCTCCAAATGGGTTGCCCTGCATTGGAGGTATTGGCTTTATCTCCTGTGGCTGTGTTTCAACCGGCTCTGCTGGCTCAGGCTTGACATCCTGTGCTTCTGTCTCAGCCGGCTCTACTGCCTCTGGCTTGACATCCTGCGGCTCTGCCTCAACAGGAGGCTCTACAATCTCCGGCTTGGCATCCTGTGCTTCTGCTTCAACCGTCTCAACATTCTCCGGTTTATCCCCCTGCGGCTGTGCTCCAGCCATCTCAGGCTTAACCGGCTCCTCCATCGGCGGCACGCCTACCGGTGGCATTCCATTTGATCCCATTGGACCGTTTGGTATTGGGCCATTCGGTCCCATTGGCGGCATGCCCATCGGTGGCATTCCGTTTGGTGCCTGGCCATTCGGTCCCATTGGCGGCATGCCCATCGGTGGCATTCCGTTTGGCACCTGGCCATTCGGTCCCATTGGCGGCATGCCCATCGGTGGCATTCCGTTCGGAACCTGGCCATTCGGCATCTGACCATTTGATCCCATCGGGCCGTTCGGTCCCATCGGTGGCATTCCCATCGGTGGCATTCCGTTTGGCATCTGGCCGTTTGATCCCATCGGGCCGTTCGGTCCCATCGGTGGCATGCCCATCGATGGCATTCCGTTTGGCATCTGGCCGTTTGGTCCCATCGGCTGTGCATATCCATTCATTCTCGCATTATTTCTCATAACCTCGAGTCTGCTCACCTTAGGTGACTCACCTCGAAGTATGTGGCTGTTGCCACCCTTTGGAGCATTTGTGGAAAGCTCCTTCATCCTGTCTATCTCAGCAGCGTCTATGCCTGCTTCTGCAAGCATCGCCTTAACCTCGTTCTTCATGTCCGAGTTTGAAAATGTACCTCTCATATTCGCACAGTTTATAAGGCGTGCTACGTAATTGTCATTGTCATTCTCTGAGTATCTCGCATCAACTATCACCGACTTCACAAATGCTCTGACATCGTTGAGATCTGTCACTTCCTTCTGTACCGGAGCGACAATAAAGCAGACATCGTATGTCTCAGGCGATACAAACACACACTGCTCGTCCCTTGCAACATAGCTGAGCGAAACCATATTCTTACCAAACATCTCCAGTGCATGCAGAATGTTGTACAGAAGTGTGAGTATCTCCTTCTTGTTCATCTCCTGTCTCAGTATCTCCGCAAGAGGCTTCTTGTCATCGATCTGATAATTGAACACCCTGACTCCGGCATTCTCCTGCATGTCACACGGTGCCATCTCAGGCATAGATCCGCTTCTGCTCATATCATACACTTTAGCATCTATCACATCACTGATATCCAGACTGTAACTCACTCTGTAAGTTTCCCCCGCCGGAACTACAACAACCTTTTCTCTGTTCATTTTTTCAATCCCTTTCGTCTAAATCCGCATATTTTCCGTCAAAAATTATTTCTTCATTCAAACACCAAAAGCAGGTATTGCTACCTGCTCTTGTCCCACATCGTGGGTGGTGTATATTAACTTAATTTGAAGATAAAGTCCTCTCCACCGATGCTTATCATGGCATCGTTTGAAAGCTTCTGCTCTGCATTCTCATCCAGGCGCGCTCCGTTGAGATATGTGCCATTTGTCGCCTTGTTATCCTTCAGATAACATCCATCCTCTCTCTGGTAGATGATGACATGTACCTTGCTGATGGCCCCATTACCACCGACATGGTAATCAACACCTCTTGCCGCCTTTCCTATCTTGAACACAGCCTTGTTGACCATAACTCGCTCGCCTGTGTTGACACGGACTATATATGGCATAGCCTTTGGAGCGTTCCTGTTAACCGCTGCCTTCTCAGGTTCGGTATCCTTAACTACGTTCATTCCTCCGGTCAGCTCAACAGTGCTTCCTGTGCCCTTCTGCTCAGGCTCCTCTGCCTTCTCCTTCACCGGATCCATATTCGTCTCAGGCTCCGGCTGGTCACCGTCCATGAACTGTGGTGCAACTATCTGTTCTGTAGGGTTATCTATCTGAGCTTCCTCTGTCTCAGCAACCGCCTTCTGTATGATCTTCGCACGGTTGATCTTGATATTCTTAACAACAGGTGGATTATCCATAAGCTCGTCCGTAGATATCAGAACCGGCTTCTGCTCATCCTTCTTGTCAAGCTCAACCTCCGTAACTCCATCGGCAGCCTTTGCAACCTCTGTAAGTCCTGATGGCTCATGTACTGCCATATCTGATGTGAGAGCCTCTGTCATGCCCTCCTCGTCATCCTCTTCTTCCTCATCAAGGCTCTCATCTAACTCGAGCTCCTCAAGAACGCTGTCATCAAATACCGACATATCTATCTCGCTTGATACATTCTCTTTCTTCGTCTCATCCGAATCAAGATCAAGATCCTTGAATATCGCATTCGCTGCGGCCGCCTCGTCACTGATCTCCTCTACCTCATCAAGCTCGTCTTCCTCATCATCGCCAAATGACACGTCCTCAAACTCAGGCAGATCATCCATACTTGTATCAGATGCCGCCGTGTCAACTGAAGACTGTGAAACCGACATATCTGAGCCTATATCAACGAAGTTCTCCTCCACCTGCATTCCTGCAGACTCCATAAGCTCTGTGAGCTGTGCATAGAAGTTTCTCACTGTGAACTTATCCGCATTCAACAGATTGAGAAGCTTTGCCACATAGTTGCAATCCTCACTGTCATCATAAATAACGCTCGTCAGCAAGTCCTTTGCGAACATCCTGAATTCGGCATTGATATTGGCTTCTGACTCAACTGGAACACATAACATTCCAACATCGTATGTAACCGGATTAACATATGTAAACTCCTTGTGAAGAACCACATATGATGCCGGTATTCCAAGATCACGTAAATTAACTATACCAGAAGCTACCCCTCTGATTATCCCCAATATCTTCTCAGCATTTACCGTATTCGAAAGGAGTGCGTCAACCGTTGTCCTGCCTGTAACGTTATATGTAAGATAATCGTTCTCATCATCCTCTTCATAAATGATATCAATGAGCTCAGGAATCCGGTTCTCCTCCAGATAATCCAATAACTCCTCGTCAAACTCACAATCATCATTCAGAATATATGACAAATATTTCTCAGAGCCGATATTTCTTACCTTGAAACTTATTTTCCTCATCAAATATTCCTCCTATCGCACCTCCATAAGCGCATAACTAGATGCATAAAAACCCAAAAGGGTACATACTCCTTTATTATATATAAAAAGTCTATATATCGCAAGCAGTTTATACCCTTTTAGATAATTTTCGCTATATAATTTTGTCTATATTTTTTTACTCTGAATCAGTGCTTTCATCGGAGCCATCTTCTGATCCATCACCCTCTGCAGCTTCCTTTTCCGCCTTGGCTGCATCAGCCTTTTCTATGTCAGCAAGATGTCCCTCGTATGTCTTATTAAAGATACATGCTCCCTGGCTCTCATCTGATGTCAGGTAGTAGTAGTAATCATGCTTAACCGCATTCAGGACACCCTCTATGGATGCCTCGCCCGGATTACATATAGGGCCGACAGGAAGTCCTGTGTACTTGTAGGTATTGTACGGTGAATCAACCTCCAGATCATCATATGACAGTTCTGCCTGATTGTACTGACCGTCAGTCACAACATAGAGAACAGATGGATCTACCTGAAGAGGCATGTCATCATTCAATCTGTTGATAAATACTCCCGCAACCATCGCTCTGTCTGAATCCAGCTTACACTCCTTCTCAACTATGGAAGCCATGGTGAGAACCTCAAAATCTGTATATCCAAGCTCCTCTGCCTTCTTCCTGAAGTCATCTGTGTAAATGCTGTTAAACTTGTCTATCATGTCCTGTATGAGCTCCTTTGGAGTCATATCTGCATATATGTCGTAAGTAGCAGGGAACAGGAAGCCCTGTAATGCGTACTTGACTTCCGATGAAGGTATCTCAAACGGATACTCAAACTCTCCCGACTTGCACGCCTCAAGAAACTCCTTTGCAGAGCAGAAGCCCAGCTCCTCGCATCTGTCAGCGATCTGTTCAACCGTAAATCCCTCAGGAACTGTCAGTGTATATTTTACCTCTCTGGTCGACTCCACGTAACACAGAGTCTTTATCATATCCAATGTCGACATACCTGTTGTGAGTGTGTAAGTACCCGGCTGAAGACTGTGGCTGTACTGCGAGCCGGTCATTCTGAGCTGGAATGCAAGCTTATACTTTATAAGCCCCGCATCTTTAAGTATAGATGCTGCCTCCTTGACAGATGTATCCTCAGGTATGGTAACCTCGATCTTCTCTCCGCCGCCGGCACTGTAGGTGCCCTCATATTCCTGCATAAATCCGGTATACGTCTCCTTAACCTTGTATACCCCGAACAGCACCAGACATACCGCCAGCGCTATTATAATAACGGGTCTTGCTATGTTTCTCCAATCCATCTCTTTCTCCTTCTGTATCTGCAAATTTCATTTGCCTGTTCTGTTAACTGATGTTATCATTACCCTATCTTATACCAAGAAAGGAATGATATACATGGCAAATCCAATAGTTACTATCACTATGGAAAATGGCGATGTCATGAAAGCAGAACTCTATCCTGACATTGCTCCAAACACTGTAAACAACTTCATCTCACTGATCAAGAAAGGCTTCTATGACGGAATAATCTTCCATCGTGTAATAAAAGGCTTCATGATACAGGGTGGAGACCCTCAGGGAATCGGCATCGGCGGTCCTGGATACTCAATCAAAGGTGAATTCTCACAGAACGGATTCAAGAACGATCTGGCCCACACTCCCGGAGTGCTGTCAATGGCCCGTTCCATGATGCCTGACTCAGCAGGTTCACAGTTCTTTATCATGCATAAGACATCTCCTCATCTGGACGGTGCTTACGCTGCCTTCGGTAAGGTTATCGAGGGACTTGACATCGTAGACAAGATTGCAAATGTGCCAACTGACTACAATGACAAGCCTCGTCAGGAACAGAAGATGAAGACTGTAACAGTCGAGACCTTCGGTGTTGATTATCCTGAACCTGTAAAGGCTTAATCGAAAGTATTATAACCCATATAGCAGTTTTTGAAAACACTTATAATTCTTCTTACAAAAAAATAAACATCTGCCCTGCGATCCCAGGTATACAGGAGTTCGCAGCAGATGTTTTTTTATGTTCATTTATTGTACTATCCTTCCATCCTTCATCTCATATATCTCATCGCACAGATATTCCAGCTCCTCCCTGTCGTGGCAGGCAGTGATTATAAGACTTCCTCCATCACGCAGCTTCAGCAGCTCCTTCTTTATGTTATCTACAGACTCTTCATCAAGTGCGTTGATAGGTTCATCCAGCACTATGACATCCGGCTCTCCCATGATTGCATTTGCTATGCCAAGCTTCTGCTTCATTCCAAGGGAATACTTTCTGTATACCCTCTTATCATCCGGATCAAGACCTGTCCTCTCTATGGCATATCTGACATCGTCATCACTGATCCCTCCCATGAGCTTTGCCAGAAGCCTGAGGTTCCTGAAGCCTGTGTACTGAGGCAGAAATGACGGATTCTCTATCAGAGCACCTATACTCCGTGGAAACTTTATGTCCCTGTGGAGCTCCTCATCATCTATATATATGTGTCCTCCATCAGGTATGAGCAGACCACATATAGCTCTCATAAGCATTGTCTTGCCACAGCCATTCTTTCCACGGAGTCCATATATCCTGCCCGGAGTCATGGTCAGACTGATATCATTAAGTATAACTGAACCCTTTATCTTCTTATTCAGATTTTCTATCCTTATCTCGCTCATATGTATTCTCCTTTTTTCTCAAATGATATCTCGTCCATCAAAATAGATTCTGCCCACTATATATGATATTGCAATTATAGTAATAGAAAATATAATACCTCCAACAGGATACACCCCGTTTTCGTCTACATACGAGCTTCGTATCCACATCGTATAGCTTCCACACAAATACCACACTGTATAATAAGCTGATATAACATATACCGAACACGTAACTGCGAAACTTATCACAGGATCGATCAAAAAACTCAGCATCATCTGCATTGCTGCCGATGCTAATGTCACAATAAATGGCAGTATAAATAACACCAATATAATATCCGCATGTGTCATACTAAAAACATTAGGACTGAACTGTGCTGTTACGAATTCCTGAGTAACCGCAAACATCATACTTGCACCTTTCAGCCACGCCATCACCACCACACTTATATAAGCCACCACAAAATAAAAAAGTACCATGATGTTACACCATAAACACTTGGCCAGCCACCATGATTTTCTTTCTCCTAGCGCAACAAATACAGCCCTACCATTTTTCTTAAAATCATCAAATGCATAATATGCAACAATATAAAATGCACCCATCTGAAATATAAACCAATATATTGGAATAGAGAAATACTCTGTCGGATTAAATTTATACACGCTCATTCCCTGCATAGCAAACATAATATAATCAATCACAGTTCCGTATGTGTACATTTGCCCATCATCTATCATGCTGTCTATAATCGAAGCACACTGAATACCACGGCACACGCCAAAAGCAATTGGTAAAAATACTAAATACCATTTTGTCAATGCTCCTGATCTTATATCTCTTATCAACAGTCTACCAATTTTCACTATTAACTCCTCCGGTCTTCACCACTACGAGCTTACAATATATCTCTCTTTTTTGAGTAAATTATGGTTATTATTACGCTCACCATTATAACTGCCATAAATACCAGGATCGGCTGATACCATAACACCAAAGCATTCTGTATGGGATTGACAATTCCATATAGAGACCAACCACCTAAATCCTGCTCAGAAAGCACGACGCCAACCACCACATACAATACGAAAGGTACCATAATTGCTGAAAATCTGCTGTCCACCCATCTTGATATACATACCGCCACCATCCCCAACAGTCCACCCATAATTCCATCTATCAATATGTAAATCAGACAATATATAACAGGATGACATTGGAATAAATATGGGAACATATTACAGTCTATTACCCCTGCAACCATAAAAGTCAGTCTCTCGGGACTGTTATCAGGATAAAAACCAGCCGCCAAAAACAGATTAAACAAGAGTGGAACTGTAACTGCTATAAATGACGAAAGATATACAGCTATCATTTTTGAACACATATATTGGATTCTGGTTGACCGTATACATATATTTTTGTCATAACCATTATTCATATCCGAATAATATGTTCCTGCATACGGCATACAGGCAATAATCGGAAACAATATATAAAACAATGAATTATAAGCAAATTTATAATCCGTCCCTATCCAGGCCTGTATAAGACTTGATGTACCATCCGTTTTATAAATGCTGTGAAATAAACAAAGATCTAAGGTTCCTATAAACACACCTATTAAAATACTAATATAAATCCATATGCTTCTCATTGCTCTTTCTATCTCGAATCGGATACTTTTCACGTCCATCAATCCTCCACCAAATCTAATTTCACCTTTATTTTATCTGGAGTTATACAAAAGACATAATAATAATCCATGTCATATATATTTTTCCATGTTTTTTCTTTAAAAGACGCCTCAGTCATCACCGTTCCAAACCATATCTCCTGTCTTTGCCCAGCCTTGAACAATTCAGAATCAAAAATATTCATTTGTCTTTCCACTGATGGACTTATTGAGCTTGCCCATGTATCCGTCTGAAATCCACAATTGAACAGTTCCATAACCTCATCCCAACCAATATCAGCTCCTGTGTTATTCGTAACAGTAAAACCTGCACACAACACTCTGACACTTTCTATATACGGAATCTCAGCATTAAACCTTTGCTCAAATTCCTTCTTACCATAAATATGTGCCTCTTTCAAAACCAATTTATAACCTTGAAATTCTATCTCATCATAGTTATATGTAATGTCAGTCTTTCGCTGCATGAGATTTACACTATATATTCGTCCACTCCAAAACACAATTATACAGGCAGCTATTACACAGACTATTCTTTTTATCATACTTGAAAGCCTCCATCTGACTGCTGTTTATTTCATCGTTCTCTCGGTATATTGTCAAGCTTCACAAGATCCGGGTATGAATCAGGATCAAATAATTCATCAGTTAATGGCGGCTCTCCAATATACAGAGTTACGCTTCCGTTATAACTGTCACTAACCTCAAACCCTAATGTGCACTCCAGAACCTCCGCAGGCTCAAGCGTTCTTAAGAAAAACCAGTCTGCCCTGTCATCTCCTACCATATGAATTGATTTATCAAAATACACCTGGTTGTCTACATTCCACATCTGCGATTTATTTGACAAAACAAATTGCGTATAAAAGCTTAGAACCTTATCTACAGCTTCCTCATTTTCATTCGTTATCCTGCATTTAACAAAATAATATCTGGTCTTCGGATGTATATACTTTGTATTTTCTTCCAGCAAATCCTTGTACTTTTCCTGCATTTCACGGAGCTTATTCATATCATCTTCATTTTCCACTGGAGAATTATATAATTTTTCATAATCGGGAGCCTGCTCAAATACGGCTTCCATATCTGTAATTTTTTCAATAAAATCTGGATCCGGTAATTCACCAGTCTTAAAACATTCTGCAGAATACTTTGTCTGTTTCACAATATCAGTATCCTCAACCACATCAACAGACAGACATTCTACTTTTACTCCGTCACTATTAAATATATTATCTCCCGCAGTATTCTTCCAATTCTTTTCTTCATCGTTATTCCCAACATCTCCTGAAACGATAGATATCTTTTTAGATTCTTCGGTTGTTGGTTCGCTATCAGTCTGATCATCAGTTTCAGATATAGTTTCACTTGTATCACTATTTTCTGTATTTCTTTCATATGGTTTTTTCTTATTTTTTTCAAGATTGTTATTGACAAAAGCCAACCCCAGCAAGACAATACAGATTCCTGCTGCAACCAGCACTGTTTTTTTACTATTCATACACATTACCTCTAATCAAGCTGTGCCTGTAGCAACAGGCACAGCCAACACATTTTTTCTCATCTATTTAGGATATACTGTATATACCTTCGTAGAATCTGGACTCCACCATCCCGATGTAATTTTACCTGTTACTGTTGATCTTCTCGTCATGCGAAGTCTGGCGTAATTCTCGTCGTTTTCATATACATAATTCGTTACACTTGCCTCTACGCCTCTTGGTATGGTCACGTATGCAGATCTATAATTAGCCGTGCCTGTAACTCCAGCCTTTCCCTGTACTCTATAGTCCACTACAGGCCCTGTAGTCGGATATATATATACCTTTGTGGCATTTTCTTTATCTCTCCATCTGCTTATTCCAGCTGGCGAATTACTGTTATATTTAAACTCATCATTTGTTGTATTACCCGCCTTAGCCGGTGCTGCAATTCCCACTGTTCCTGACACCGCCATTGCGCCTGCGACAGCAAACATCGCAAGCTTTGTTTTCATTGACTTCTTCATAACCTTTTGTCCCTCCTAATTAATTATCTACGGTATTTACTCCACTTTTGCCACTTTTAACAATTTTGCTATTGTACTTTTCTGTGTCTGATAGTACAATCCGCTTATCAAGATTTTTCCAGCAAATGATTGTCTTGATATTTCTAATATCCTGAAGCTCAACTCTTCAGGATATTTTACTTTTTCTCTTTCTGCGAATCGATATTCCTGAGACACTCTGGGAGTTCTATCTCTCCCCAATGATTCTGGCATCCAGTCAATTTAATTATGTCTCCAGCCAAATCTTCTAGTATGTCACCAAGCACTGCTCTTACCTTGCTACCAGACATTTTTCTCGCCTCCCTTCTTAATATCTGGCAATATTGATTTCTTACATACAACCAAGATTGCCTCTATTATCTCAAGCAGCAAAATACATGTTATCGTACTGCTATAAGATTTCATAATTACGCTCAAAACAGCCGAGACCATCAATCCAGCTATACATCTTATTTTTATATTTATACGTTTCTTCCCTATATATTTGGGACGTTGTTCTGATGGTAACGGTGCATATAAAATAACCATAAGCACACATAACAAAATACTTGCACTCTGCATAAGTAAACTGAAATGAAATATTTTTCCGCCTATTATCGCTAAAGAATACACCATAGTTGTCATCATCGTACATCCAAACCAGGTTGTCATATGCATTCCACCCATAAATTTCCTTGTTAAAGATATTACCAACATACAAACCAGAGCTTCTTTGGTTGTATCAAATATTATTGATATCAGAATAATGATAAGAAACTTTTCTATATCATCTATTATTTTCTGTAACGAATATCCTATCTTTGCTGTCCTGTCGGACTCGGAATCGTACTCATCGCCTTCAATTGCCTTTACCAAATACCTGCTCAATCTTTTATTTAGATTCTCTATTCGACCACCTCCACTTTTCTTTTATCATACAACTACTTAGATTGCAATATATTTTACTTAATTTGTCATAAACGGTATCTATCATGTCATAAACGACAATTGACTAAGCTTTTTTACTCTCATATAATGTTTTAAAATCTCTTATTATTTGCGGGAAAGCGAGCGTGAAAATATGCCTGACATAATTATTGAACAGCTTTGTTTTTTGTTAGAACTTATTTGTTATCTTACTCTTATATCCTCTCTCTCAGGTATACCAATAAAGAAAATGCGTCATCCCTTTATTGCTCTATCCAGTAATTTTTTTATATGCTCTGTGCTCTCATATATTTTTTCTAACGCCTTAGGCTGGATTATTCTGTGTTTATGCTGCTTTATCACTTTTTCTTACATACTACATGTATCATTTTTCAAATCATCAATAGCATATGTTTTATCCTATGCCTTGCTTAGCCTTATTCAGGATATAGTTGTTATGGCTTTTAACCGATTCAGCATTCAGGATAAGGCTTTTTCATCTTTTCTTGGATCTGCAATATCTACTATTTTAATTTTAATATTGTGTCGTTTCATCAATCTGAATAAATGGTTTTTACTGTTAATGGAAGGATCTCTGTACCCTAAATATCTCATATTGCATTTATATGTTCTCTATATGGTAGAAATAGGACTGTCAAAGTACAGTGCAATTAATATCAATGCACTTATCCCCCTCATCTCATTTTTCACCGTGATAGTCCTCATCACCGACATAGTAATCCTCAGCCAGCAACAGATCATCAGCAAGCAGCAGCACGATCTGGCAAATTACAACGTCTATCAGCCTATGATGGATGATCTGATTGAGGACGTCACGGGAAGGCAGCATGACTTTGACAATATATTGACCGGTATTCGAATGCTTCCATATACACACACCGACTACAGTTCATTAAAGGAGGCTCTTATCAGCAGTTCAGATGAGGTTATATCCGAATACAGAACCACCGAGCTTCTGAAAATCAACATGTTCGTGATCGCCGGGTTTATATACAGCAAACAAAAGCAGGCAGAAAAGGCGCACAAAAAGCTGAATATTGTCGTTCACAGCTATCTGCTCGAGAGCCGGATGCCTGAATATGAGCTGGTCAGGGTTCTGGGAATACTCATCGACAATGCACTGGAGGCCATATCTGAGCACGATAGTATGACTCTGCACCTAGATAGCCGGGACGGCAGGATCATCATCACCACTCTGAACAAAGGTCCTCTGCTAACACCCGAGATCAGAGCAAAGCTTTTCACGGCAGGCTATACCACCAAGACCTGTGATCGTCAGAAGCACGGTCTTGGTCTTTACAATCTCAGGCGTCTGGTATTTAAATATAATGGAAAAATATATCTGGAAAACGATTATCTTCTGGATGATACTCTGGTGCGTTTTGAAGTAATGGTTTAAAATACAACACATAGAAGGAAGGAGTCTTTTATAATGAGAGCTTTGGTAGTTGAAGACAATGTGGCACAATTAAATGGTCTGGCAGAAATAATAGAAGAAAGCTTCCCCGACATAGAATGTCTGAAGGCCGCCTGTTATGATGATGCTCTGGCTCTGGCAGATTCGCACAGCATCCAGCTTTTTCTGCTGGATATACAGCTTGGCGCCGACCCGGATAAGGACGGAATAACGCTGGGAGAACAATTGCGGAGGAATCCGCGTTATCAGACAACTCCTATTTTGTACGTGACAGCTCTTGTAAACGAAGCTCCCAGAGCGATCCACAAGACCAACTGCTACGATTATCTGGTCAAGCCCTACTCACAGCAGGATCTGATAGAATCTGTCTCCAAGCTCCTGAACCTTTCTCTGATCAGGGAGGAACCAATAGAGCTTACCGACAGAGATGGTGTACTTGCCAGGATCAGACCAGACAATATACTATACATTAAATCCGAGCTGCGAAACATGCATGTCCACACAACCACCGGACTATTTATATCCACAGGAACACGACTCTCTGTATTTGCGGACTCTCTTCCATCGTATTTTGCGCGCTGCCACAAGAGCTTTATCGTAAACCTTCATCATGTGGATACCTACGACAAGGTTACCGCCATGGTATCGCTTGACACACCGGACTATCAATGGATACCGGTTGGCCGCAAATATGCCACAGAGTTTGGTCACAGACTTAAGGCTTCCACAACTGCGCACAAACACGTTGAACAGGCTTAGCAATGATAAGGAGTATTTGAAATGCCGAATTCTATAATTGATCTCCTATGCTTTACATTGGAAACAATGAAGGATGTTATTTTTATATCTGCCCTCATCGGAAGAAAATTCCGGGATATGCGCCACCCAATTATTGGAATGGCTGCTTACCTTATACTCGGGAATGCAGTTTCCTTAATTTTCCCAAATGCATTTGGATGGCTGGCATTATGCCTGCTGTCCTATCTCATGCTGTTGTATATTATGAAGACCAGATATTTTTATGTATTGATGGCGTATATTCTTGAATATCTGTATGCGGCTTTTCTTGAGGATATCATCATCATGGGTATGACACGTCTGGGTGTGAACAAAGAGATATACCTGTCCATTTCCTGTGCTGTATTTTCATTTCTGATCTCAGTGGCTCTGTGCAGATATGCGCCTATGAACCGTGTGTTCCAAACCTTCATGGGCGGCAGTGGAATTATCAAATTCCTGTCTATTCATTTGTATGTTGTGTATATGATCGAGACCGGGCTATACAAATTCAGTTTCATCGACACTTCGGTGTATATACCTGTGATATCATGCTTTGCGGTTGTGGTCATTCTCTCGGATATCATCATTCTGGGACAGCAGCGAACCATAGGAAAGCAGCAGCACGACCTGGAATGCTTTAAAACCTATCAGCCTATGATGGCTGATCTGATAAAGGATCTGCGAAGCAAACAGCACGACTTTGATAACCATCTGACGGCAGTCAGAATGCTTCCATACACCTATAGGGATTATGAGTCTCTGAAAAATGCCCTGATAAACTATTCGGACAATATGGTATCTGAATACCGTGAGTCTGAGCTGCTTCGCATCAATCTGTCTGTTGTCGCCGGTTTTATATATAGCAAGATGATCAATGCCGAAAAGAACGGAAAGACTCTGAATGTGATAGTCAGACAGCATACGTTGAAAAGCTGTATGCCCGAATATGAGATTATACGTATACTTGGAATATTAATAGACAATGCTCTGGAGGCTGTAGATGCTCCGGGATCTGCCACCCTGTCTCTTGACAGCAGTCAGAACCAGATCATCATAAGCACCATGAACAAAGGTCCTGTGTTGAGCTCTGATCTTAGAAGAAATATGTTTACCTACGGCTACACAACCAAGACCATCGACAAGCAGCATCACGGATATGGTCTTCCGAACATGAAAAAGCTTGTGGATGAATATGAGGGAAAGATATGTCTGGATAACCGAACCATATCCGGACAGAATTATATTTGCTTCGAGGTGACAGTGTAACGCAGCTCATGCACATAGAAAACCGGCAGTATACAGTTGGACTTCAACTCATATACTGCCGGTTTTCTATGCTTATCTATGGTCTGCCTGTTACAGCTCTACATTCCAGAAATCCTTGATGGTTGCGAAGTAATCCTCAGGTGTCTCTGCACGGCGGATAAGCTTAAATGAGCCGTCCGGTCTGAGCAGAACCTCTGCTGACTTCAGCTTGCCGTTGTAGTTGTAGCCCATGGCAAAGCCGTGTGCTCCTGTGTCGTGGATGACAAGGATATCTCCCATGTCGATCTTTGGAAGCATTCTGTCTATAGCGAACTTATCATTGTTCTCGCACAACGAGCCTGTCACATCATACTTGTGATCGCATGGCTCATTCTCCTTGCCGAGAACTGTGATATGATGGTATGCACCGTACATGGCAGGTCTCATGAGGTTGACTGCACATGCGTCCACTCCGATGTACTCCTTGTGTGTGTGCTTCTCATGAATGGCTGTTGTAACCAGGTGCCCGTAAGGTGCCAGCATGAAACGTCCGAGCTCTGTGAAGATAGCTACATCACCCATGCCTGCCGGTACAAGCACTTCCTCATATACCTTTCTGACACCCTCGCCGATGACCATGATGTCATTTGGCTCTTTGTCCGGTGTATATGGGATTCCAACTCCGCCTGACAGGTTGATGAAGTCAAGCTTCACTCCGGTCTTCTCCTTGATCTCAACTGCTGTCTCAAACAGAATCTTTGCAAGTGTTGGATAATATTCATTTGTCACTGTATTGCTGGCAAGGAATGCATGCATTCCGAATCTCTTCACGCCCTTTGCCTTGAGGATCTTGTATGCCTCGATGATCTGATCCTTTGTCATACCATACTTTGCATCACCAGGGTTGTCCATGATGGTGGTTGATATGGAGAACTTTCCGCCCGGATTGAATCTACAGCAGATCTTCTCTGGAATTCCTGCTGCCTTCTCCAGGAAATCAATGTGTGTGAAATCGTCAAGATTGATGGTTGCGTTCAGCTTCTTTGCAAGCACGAATTCTTCGGCAGGGGTGTCATTGGACGAGAACATGATCTCATCGCCCTTAAATCCCATCTTGTCTGACATCATAAGCTCTGTCAGTGATGAACAGTCTGTTCCGCAGCCCTCTTCCTTGAGGATCTTGAGTATTGTTGGGTTCGGAGTAGCCTTTACAGCGAAATACTCCTTGAATCCTTTATTCCATGAAAACGCCTTGTAAAGCTTTCGCGCATTCTCTCTGATTCCTTCTTCATCGTAAATGTGAAATGGTGTAGGGATCTCCTTGATGATCTCTTCTGCCTTTGCCTTTGTAATAAATGGTGTCTTCATCTTTTTTGTCCTTTCTGTGCTGTATTACGGCAAGTATCTCACTATGCGTTGTTTTCTGCCGCTACCAGGTTCTCACTATTGTGCATCTTACGGAGAAGTGGCTTTTCTATCTTACCTGTAGCATTTCTCGGAACGTGCTCAAATATGATCTTCCTTGGTCTCTTATATCTTGGAAGTTCTTTACAGAACTCGTTGATCTCTTCCTCTGTACAGGTCATGCCATCCTTTACCTCTATGATAGCCGCTGTGATCTCTCCGAGACGGGCATCTGCGATACCGATGACCGCAACGTCCTTGATCTTCTCGTATTTGCTGAGGAAGTTCTCTATCTGTACAGGGTAGATATTCTCTCCACCACTGATTATAACATCTTTCTTTCTATCTACAAGATAAATAAATCCATCTTCGTCCTGCATAGCCATATCTCCTGTGTACAGCCAGCCGTCCTTCAGGCACTCCTCTGTCGCCTTCGGATTCTTGTAGTAGCAGGTCATGACACCAGGTCCCTTGAGGATAAGCTCGCCGACTGCGCCTTGCTCAACCTCTGTTCCGTCCTCATTCACGATCTTTGCCTGCCAGCCGTAGCCCGGCACACCGATGGCTCCGACCTTATGTATGTTCTCTACTCCCAGATGTACAGCACCCGGTCCGATGGACTCTGAAAGTCCATAGTTCGTGTCGTACTGATGGTTAGGGAATATCTCTTTCCATTTCTTTATAAGACTCTGTGGCACTGGCTGTGCTCCGATGTGCATCAGTCTCCACTGTGACAGCTCGTAATCCTCCAGATGTACATCTCCGTTCTCTATGGCAAGCAGTATGTCCTGAGCCCATGGCACCAGAAGCCATACTATAGTACACTTCTCGTCGCTTACAGTCTGAAGTATAGTCTTGGCGCTTACTCCCTTGAGCAGAACTGCCTTTCCGCCCACTATCAGACTTCCAAACCAGTGCATCTTGGCACCTGTGTGGTACAGTGGCGGAATACACAGGAACACATCATCCTTTGTCTGTCCGTGATGTACATTCTCGACCTTTGCCGCATGCATCAGGCTCTCATGGTTGTGCAGAATAGCCTTTGGGAATCCTGTTGTTCCAGATGAGAAATATATAGCCGCATCATCACTGTCCTTGATGTCTCTCTTCTCGAACACGCTTGAGCAGTTGGATGTCAGCTTGTCATAGTCCTCTGCAAATGTAGGACAATTGCCGCCCACATAGAAGAGGATTCTCTTCTCAGCTATCTCGTCAACGACAGCCTCTATACGTCCGATGAACTCAGGGCCAAATACAAGCACGTCAACATCTGCAAGCTCTACACAGTATTTGATCTCCTCCGCATCGTATCTGAAGTTGAACGGAACCACTATGGCTCCCGTCTTCAACACTCCGAAATATATTGGAAGCCACTCAAGGCAGTTCATCATGAGGATACCTACCTTGTCTCCCTTCTGGATTCCACGTGACACCAGAAGATTGGCAAATCTGTTTGCCTTCTCGTTGAACACGCTCCATGTTATCTCTCTTCTGTACTGACATGTAGGATTAGACTCTATGAGTTCATACTCTCTCCATGTAACCCTTCTCGTCTCCTGCACATCAGGATTTATCTCTACCAGAGCGACATCATTTCCATATTCTCTGGCATTTCTCTCTAAGTAATCTGTGATTGGCATAATCGTAACTCCTAACCTCTCTTAATAATTGCTCTTCTTTCTCAATTAAAAGCTTTAACGCGTTAAATTGCACGCTCTTTACAGTATATCCCTCACATGGAAAATATACAATAGGCAATTACATTTGAATACTATCATAAAAAATAGTGCTGATGTATAAGTTTTTTATCACTTATACACCAGCACTATTTCTTTTTCATGGATTCATCACTCTACGCGTAGAATGATGCCTTGATCATATTGATATAGCTGTTCATCATCTGTGATCCCACAAATGTCGCAATCATCAGGCCAACGCTGAGCGCCGGGCCAAATGCGAAATGATCGTCCTTGCCTTTCTTACGCCTTGCAAGAAGTATCACGCCCTGGCATCCACCAATGATAAGTCCGATGAAGAATGCTATGACGGTTGCCTTCCAGCCAAGGAAGAATCCTGCGGCAAACATGAGCTTGATATCTCCTCCGCCAAATCCATCCGGAATGACCAGCACTATCAGGAACAGTGGAAGACTCACACATATCATTCCTATGAGCCTGCTCACAAGTGAGAGATCACCGCCTGTCAGAGAAAATCCGCCTCTTGTAAAGATGGATGCAACTCCAAGCACCAGTATGCATACATTCAGCACAAATGGTATCTCCATGGTGTCCGCGTCTATGAATGTGATGATAGTCAGCAGTCCAAAGAACAGGAATACCGTGACCGCCTCAAGGCTCACATCAAACTGCCACACCATAAGCACTCCGAACACTCCACCAAGGATCTGTATGAACAGACATCTCGGAGAAAACTTCTCAAAACTCTTCGGCTTTCCCTTGAAGATATTCTCATTGTTCGGCAGTTTGAGTATGATCTCATTCGCCAGAGTGAAAAGCACCACCCCAAGTAAAAACGCAACTATACAAGCTGCTATATTGATTGAATTCATAAATATAATATCCCTTCTAAAAATATCACTGCTCACGATGGTCGATGACACGCTGTGTCTTCTTCTCACTTCTAGGCAGTGTTCCAACAGGGACAACAGTGATCTTCGGTGTAACTCCGATCCTTGACTTGAACAGATCTCTGATCTGACGTCCTGTCTGCTCAAAATCTACACGTCCCTCGGCCTCAACTGTAACCAGCATGATATCCTTATTGGCAGGCTCATCATGGGCTATATTTATGGTGTACTCACTTGGAACTCCATCCACGAGTGCAAGCAGCTCCTCAACCTGACTTGGGAACATATTTACGCCGTGTACCTTGAACATATCGTCACTTCTGCCCTTGATGATATCCAGTCTGGGATGCTTTCTTCCGCATGGACACTCACCCGGAATGATCCTTGATATATCGTGTGTCCTGAAACGGATGAGCGGAGCTCCCTCCTTCACCAGAGTAGTGATGACGATCTCACCCTCCTCGCCGTCCGGAAGAGTCTTGCCGGTCTTCGGATCTATTATCTCTATATAAACATAGTCATCCCAATAGTGCATTCCATTCTGGGCATCACAGCTTATTCCGATACCAGGTCCATAGATCTCTGTAAGTCCATATATATCATACAGCTCTATTCCAAGCTTCTCTTTTATATACTTTCTCTTCTTCTCACTCCAGCGCTCCGAGCCAAATACACCCTTCTTCAAATGTATCTTATCCTTAAGCCCTCTCTTATCTATCTCCTCGGCAAGAAGAAGTGCGTATGATGATGTTGCTGTGAGAACTGTACTTTCAAGATCGATCATCATCTGTAACTGTTTGTCAGTATTTCCAGGGCCCATAGGAATCACCATGGCACCAAGCTTCTCCGCGCCTGCCTGAAATCCTATTCCGGCTGTCCACAGACCATATCCCGGAGTGATATGTACTCGGTCTTTCTTTGTCACTCCGGCTGTCTCGTAGCATCTTGCGAACATGATCGCCCAATCATCGACATCCTTTGCTGTGTAAGGTATGATGACCGGCTTTCCTGTTGTTCCTGAAGATGAATGGATACGTACCACTTCCTCATCCGGAACAGCCTGTATTCCCAGCGGGTAAGCATTTCTCAGGTCATCCTTGCTTGAAAACGGAAGCTCCTCAAACGCCTCCTGACTTGCCACCTCTGTTATACCAAGCTCTCTGTACTTCTTACCATAATAGCTGTCAGTCTTTACAAGTCTCTTTATCTGAGCATCCACCTGACTGAGCTGTGTGTCATTTAACTTCATAATTTTTACTCTCCTTTTCCCTTTTGTCAGCCCATCGCCAACTACATCTTCATCGCATATTCAAATACTTTCTTGTTCACCTCTACAAACTTCGGATTCACTCCATTCTCAATGGCTGATATGATGTCTGCCTCGTCTAGTCCCAGTCTGCCGCTGGCTGCTGCAACTCCAAGAAGTGCTATGTTGTAGAACTTTGCCGAACCAAATTCACGGCTTATCGCCGCGCCATCCATGACTATGCAGTCACATTTGTCCTTCAGGTAGTCAAGCATCGGCTGTGCCTCGTAGCCTGAATTCATGAGCGAGTCAGTCGCCGGCTTCACCGGGACGTTGTTGGTGATGACGATTCCTCCCTTTTTCAGATAAGCCAGATTGCGCACCGCCTCTGCAGGCTCAAACGCAAGTATAATGTCAGCACCGCCCTGGGCTATCAGTGGTGAATACGCCTCACCAATCCTCACATGGCTCGTGACACTTCCGCCTCTCTGTGCCATACCTATAGTCTCCGCCGAATGTACCGTCTCGCCCTTTGCCATATACGCCGATGCGATGAGCTTGGACGCAAGAACCGTTCCCTGTCCGCCTACACCGCAGACCAGAATATCCTTATTCATTGCTAGCACCTCCTATCGCACCCACCGGACAGATCTGTGAGCACAGACCGCATCCCGTACACAGGCTTTCATCTATCGCCACCTTGCCATCCTTCAGGATGATTGCAGGACAGCCTATCTCTCTGATACATTTCTTACACTGTATGCACTTTTCGGATATCTCCATCTTGCCCGACGGCTTGGTGATGGCTATACAAGGCGACTTGAAAATGATCGCCTTAACTCCTCTGATATCCGCACACTCTTTGACTGCTGCCACGCTGGCCTCAAAATCAAGCGGATCAACAGTGACTATCTTCTTCACTCCGATTCCCTCAAGTACCTTCTGTATGCTCACCTTGTCCACGAACTGGCCCATCATATTGCGTCCTGTTCCCGGATGTGGCTGGTGTCCCGTCATGGCTGTGGTCGAGTTGTCGAGCACACACAGGATCATATTCGCATCATTGTAAACTGCATTTACCACTCCTGTCATACCTGATGCAAAGAATGTGGAATCTCCCACAAATGCAAAGCACACGCCGTCTTCATCCACCCAGTGGAAGCCCTGCGCCATGGTGATTCCGGCTCCCATGCACAGACAGGTATCCACCATGTCAAGCGGCATGGCATTTCCAAGTGTATAGCATCCTATATCTCCGCAGAAGTAGCTCTTTCTGCCAGCCATCGCTTTCTTTACCGCGTAAAATGACGCTCTGTGAGGGCATCCTGCACACAGCACCGGAGGTCTCACAGGAAGCTCTGGTGCATCTGACACATCCACCTGGGAAGTCTTCTCAAGGTCAAGGAAATCGCACAGGATATCCGCAGCCTTGTTGGTAGAAAGCTCTCCGCTCGCCGGCACATCCCCGGTCTGCTTGCCTCTGACATCTATATCCATATGATATTTGCCTGCAAGGCGTAATATCTGATTCTCTATGTATGGGCTGAGCTCTTCAAGACACATGACCTCCGTCACTCCGTCCAGCACATTCTTCACGAACTGCTCAGGGAACGGATGTGGAGTTGCTATACGGACCAGCTTCACATCAGGCACATTCTTTAGTGTCTCCTTTGCATAGCAGTAGCTGATTCCCGATGCGAATACCGCCTTGCTGCCGCTGCCCTCCACCGTGTTCATGGAGTAGCTGCCGAAGTCGTCCCCAATCTCTACATTTCTTTTTTCTATCATGGCATGATTGGCAAATGACAATCTCGGGAAGATGACCCATTTCTTTGAATCCTTTACAAATCCCTCATATTCCTTTGCCTTCCACTCGTCTTTTACCTCTATGGATGCGTATGCATGACACACTCTTGTTGTCGGTCTGAACAGAACCGGTGTCTTGTATTTCTCCGAGTAGTCAAATGCATCCTGTATCATCTGATATGCCTCCTCAGGAGTCGACGGGTCAAATACCGGGATCCTGCAGAAGTCTGCAAACATCCTTGTATCCTGCTCCGTCTGTGACGATATCGGTCCCGGATCGTCCGCAGACACGATGACCATTCCGCCCTTTATCCCGACATACGCCAGCGACATAAGCGGATCCGATGCCACATTGAGACCCACCTGTTTCATGGTCACAAGTGTCCTCGCTCCACTGTATGATGCACTGGCGGCAACCTCCATAGCCGCTTTCTCATTTACCGACCACTCCACATGGACTCCGTCATGCGGGTATTTTGCTACTGTCTCCAGTATCTCCGAAGACGGGGTTCCCGGATATCCCGCCACAAGGTTCAGACCCGCCGCAAGTGCACCGAGGGCTATGGCCCCGTTACCCATAACATATTCTTTTCTCATAACAATACTACCTTCCAAGTCATTTATAAATTCTCTTATATTTCGATATTATACCCTCCACGGCTTTCAATGACAACAAATATTCGGGACAGCACCACTTTACTGTTATAAAGTGGTGCTGTCCCGAATATTTTCTGCTATATATCTCTATACAATTTGCATGCACTGTATGAGCAGCAGCCACGCAAGTCCATAGTATGTGATAACCGCCACAAGATCATTTACCGTGGTGATGAGCGGGCCGGATGCCACTGCCGGATCAACCTTGATCTTGTGAAAGAACATAGGTACAAGGGTTCCAACCAGACTTGATATTACCATTGCCACTAGCAGTGATACACCAACACAGCCAGATATCATAAACGCTTTTCCCATAGTGAAACCTTTGAACACACCGATATATACCCCAAGGAAGATCAATGACAACGCTCCTAGGATCAGGCCGTTTCCAAATCCAACTCTCATCTCCTTGACCACGAGCGACATTTTTTCCTTTCCTGTCAGATTCTCATCCATGAGCACACGGATCGTCACCGCAAGGGACTGTGTGCCGACATTGCCCGCCATATCCAGAATCAGAGACTGAAAACACATGACGATCGGCAACACCGCCACCACACCTTCAAATGCTCCGACAACCGTGGACACTCCCATGCCCAGAAACAGCAGTATGATGAGCCACGGCATGCGCTTTTTCATGCTTTCAAATGTTGTCTCCTTCAGATCTTCCTCCGCAGTCAGACCTGCCAGCTTGGCATAGTCATCACCCATTTCATCGTCCACTGCCTCTATGACATCCTGTGCAGTAAGGATACCGATTATCTTTTTTTCGCCGTTCAGCACAGGGAGGGAATCCTCCGCATAATCTTTGATATCTTCTATGCACTCCGATATCTTCTCATGATCTATCAGATACGGATAGGAATCAATGATTATATCGTCCAGCTCATCATGCTCTCTGGCAATTATGAGATCCTTCAGATCTATGGCGCCGCAGAACCTTCCCTCGTCGTCAACCACGTAGAGTGTTGATATATTGTCTTTTTCTCCCGCCTGCTGTACAAGCTCGTGCATGGCCTGACGTATGGTCAGATTTCTCGATATGCTTATATAATTGTTGGTTATAAGACTTCCTATCTCATCATCATCGTAGGAATTTATGAGACGGATATCCGCCTTCAGATCCTCGTCAAGTATCGGACGCAGCTGATTCTTGACTTTCTCATCCACATCCTCCAGAAGATCGACAGCGTCGTCCGAATCCATCTCATTTATGACTTCTGCCAGCCTGCCTATACCCAGCTCCTGTATATACTCCTCCGGTTCCTCTATATATGAAAAAATGTTGGATATCCATTCCGGATCAAGACTGTCATACAGGGATTTTCTCTCCTCATTTGTCAGCAGCTCCAGACTCTGTGCAATGTCCTTCTCGTGGTAATCCTTCAGCCTGTCAACAAGCTGTTCCCGGTCATAACCACTTCTTATTATCGTTACGATATCCTGCGCAAATGTTGATTCCTTTAATATCTCTTTCGTCATTCTAAGCCTCCATTCTCCCTAAAAAGGGCATAAAAAACCATCGTAGCAAATGCTACGCAAACTCTACTGCTTTGTTGCGACATTCTTTAACGATGGACAGACTTAGACCATATATAAAAAGCGCTTATACAGACACCTGAAGATAATCCGGGTCTGTTTCATCGTTATATGTACTTCGACCATGACTATCACAACTGTCCATATTTTTCGCCTCCTTTGTTTTTTCCTTTTAGGTATAATAACATGACACCAAACAGAAATAAACATAAGCTTTGTAAAATATATATTCTGCGTGGCTTTTGACAACATCATAACACACATGTTGACTCATTCAACAAATAAAAATATAATTACATGGTTACTATAATTTGACAGTTGTAAAACAGGAGAATAACTATGAATAACAGACCATTTGCAGGAAGAACTGCAGCCGTTATAGATCTGGCAAAGCTCAGGAGCAATATTGCCAACATAAAATCAAGACTGAAACCGGGTGTTGAATTTATCGCAGTCATGAAGGGCGATGGATACCGCCACGGCATTGCAGGACTTTACCCGACACTCAAGGAATGTGGCATAGACAGCTACGCCGTTGCCATCTGGGAAGAGGGAAAGATGCTCAGGGACGCGGGGGCCACAGAGTCTATCCTTATCCTCGGCGATACAGCAGATGACATGCTGGACGAGGCCGCAAAGTACGACCTTGATCTCACTGTCTTTTCAATGGAGGGTGCTGAGAACATGGCTGCCGCTGCAAGAAGAGCCGGCAAGAAACAGAATGTCCAGATAAAGCTGAACACCGGTATGAACCGAATAGGATTCCCGGTATGTCAGGAATCATTTGACACTATAAAGAAAATCTGCGAGATGGACGACCTGAACGTAACAGGTATATTTACACATTTTGCAAGGGCAGATGAGGGGGATCACACAAGTGCAAGAAAGCAACTTGACCTATACCTCCACGCCGTAAATGAACTTGAGAAAATGGGGGTTGTCATACCAAAGCACCACGTAGCCAACAGCCCTGCCATACTGATGTTGCCTGAGGCACAGCTCGACGCAGTCAGATGCGGTGATATCCTCTATGGTCTCACTCCTTCTGATGATTTTGACTGGAAGAATTCAGGACTTCAGGAGATCCTCAGCTGGTACACATACGTTGCCATGGTGAAGGAGGTTCCTGCCGGATCTGAGATTGGATACGGCGGAACTTTTGTCACTGAAAGACCTACAAAGATCGCCACACTTCCGGTAGGATTTGCAGACGGCTACAGCCGTTACCTGTCCAACAAGGGCAAGGTCATCATAAATGGTCATGAGGCGCCGATCATCGGACGCGTATGTATGGATCAGTGCATGGCGGACGTCACAGACATCCCGGATGTACAGCGCGGCGACACTGTAACCCTTCTCGGTGAGGGCATGTCCATCGAGGACATGGCAAATATGCTTGACACGAATGTGGATGTGATCGTGTGCAACATATCGGTAAGGGTTCCGAGGGTGTATATAAATGGGGATATCTGATCGGCAGTATTGGGGAAAGGGAGATTTGTAAATGTTTCATTTGAACGACATATTAATATTTTTATTTTTCGGTATAGTCGCATTTGTTATACCCGGAACTTTAACAGTCTGGAATATTTACAATTGTTTTTCTGCCAAACCAAAAAAGGAAAAGCTTATCTCAACCGTAACCGTTCTGGTTGGCGGCCTGTTATATCTGATGCTGTTTGCGATAACGTATGATACAGCCGGCGACTGGTATGAACAGGTTAATACTATGCAATTTCACTATGTGATTTCTTCCGGGTATTGGGGAATTTCCTGGGTTGCTTTATTAGGATTTGCTGCATATTTTGTGTTGTTATACATAAATGCAGACCGACTGCCGCCATTAGTATCCGCGGCTGCAATTTCCTTTATTATCCTGCTTAATATATTGCAGATTACGTTTGCTGTTCAGTTATCTAAAAATATCAATAATCCCTTAGAATTGTCATTTTATGTTTATCATTTCAACATATTGCTGTTATCTGCAAGAGCAATTCAGAGGCATATGCTGCAACAGGTAGAAATCTTTAAAAACAGAGCAGCAGCACAGGATAACAATATACGTTTCAAGAAATTTTACGATATCATTAACAGCTTATCCAGGTACACCTTTGTAATTTTTGTTGCACTGTTTCTGGTTGTGGCAATTATCGAGATTATATTTGTCCTAATTGGTCAGGGACTGGATGCTCCGATTAAGGCATTTACAGATACTGCAGATTGGACATTTTCAAAGCAGACACCACCACCGCCATCAGATTACGAAGGACATTATCTTTGTACGGTAGCCGCCGGTGGGCACAAAAAAGTTGTGAAACCGCTTAGATTTGGAAGCAGGAGAGGTGCAACGATCATTGTAAACAGGCAATTATGTATTGCCAACGCATTTGAAGAAGTGATTCAGATAAAATTTCCAAGTTTTCACAGGATGGTTCGCCACATATATGATACATACGGCTATCCGCTGTCGAAACTCATAACAAATCCTCTTAGAGCGGATGTTGTTTATATTATAATGAAACCATTGGAATGGATATTTTTATTATTCTTATATCTGGTTGATGTCAGACCGGAACAGAGAATAAGAAACCAGTATGTTTTACAATTCAAAAGATAAGGTGTGAATATGGGGAGTGTTATTTCCATCATGTCTATTATTATCTCCATCATTTATTGATAAAATGATGGAGATAAATCTGAAATGAAGGAGATTTTTAAGCAAGAAGTGTCAGGTACAGATAATCTTTTGTTTATCCGCACCTGACACCAATCTACCTCCGTTTTCTATTTCATCACCGCATTATACACATCCCTCTTAGGGACTCCGCGGTCTACAGCTGCCTGCTTGATCGCATCCTTCTTGGACATACCCTGATCAACGTACATCTGGACATGTTCCTCCACGGACATAGCCTCGAACGAGCTCTTCTTCTCCTCCTCAAGCTTCTTCACATCAAGCCCTTCTATCACTATGACGAATTCTCCTCTCGGATCTTCCCCCTCGTAACGAGCTATCGCCTGAGAGAGCATCATAGGCTCTATGGTTTCATGTTTCTTGGTGATCTCTCTGGCAAGCGTGATATGCCTGTCACCTAGTGTCTCCATGAGTTCCACCAAAGTCTTCTTAAGCTTGTGGGGCGCCTCATACATCACCATGGTCCTAGTCTCTCGCTTCATCTCCTCAAGAACCCTCGCCCTGTCCTTCTTGTCATACGGCAGAAACGCCTCAAATGCAAATCTTCTGGTCGAAAGTCCTGAGCTGATGAGCGCCGATATACATGCACACGCCCCCGGCACCGGTGTAACCTCAAGCCCTGCGGCAAGAGCCTGTCTCACAAGCTCCTCCCCGGGATCAGATATACCCGGAGTTCCGGCATCAGTGATAACTGCAACGCTTTGTCCCTGCTGCATCTTCTCAACGAGAACCTTCGCCTTATCGTATTTGTTGTATTCATGATAGCTTGTCATCGGAGTCTTGATCTCGAAATGATTGAGCAGCTTGATACTGTTTCTTGTATCCTCAGCCGCTATCACATCCACCTCTTCAAGAACCCTGACAGCCCTGTATGTCATATCCTCAAGATTACCTATAGGTGTCGCCACCAGATATAATTTGCCTGCCATATATAAACCTCACTATCTGTAATATGTACATTAGGGTGTTTACAACATTTTTCACTTTCATGCTGCAGCCGTTGCCTGTTACCGCTTTGCACTGCCTTCATACGTCGCCAGCAGCTGCTCCGTATACACTCCCGGAGCCTTGTAGACTATCATAGGCGGATCGATCTTGATCATGGAATTGCCACCCTTCACAGCCTCAACTATCACCATGTTCGGCTCCTTATCTATGTATGGGTGTACGAGCTGCATCCTCTTCGGCTCAAGCCTGTGCTCATGCAGACATTCAAATATCTCAGCAAGCCTGAACGGCTTGTGTATCATATAGAAGCTTCCGCCGGGTTTAAGGGCATACTCTGCCGCCGCCACCACCTGATTCAATGTCACATGTACCTCATGTCTCGCTATGTTCTTAGGTGCATCCGGATTCTCCAGACCGTGACTGCCCTTTATGTATGGCGGATTTGAGGTCACTATGTCAAAGGAGGCCTTCTTGTAGTTACAAGAGACCTCCTTTATATCTCCGTTATCTATTCGCACTAAACCGTCAAGCCCATTGAGGCTCACGCTCCTTGCCGCCATGTCCGCACATGCAGGCTGAAGCTCTATGCCTATAAACCGTGCTCCATCTGCCATTTTACCGCTAGGCTGCTGATCCACCCCTGCATCCGAATTAGTAACTCCATCTACGGCAATACAATCATGTGAGGATCTACAAGCATCAGCATTCAAACCAGCAAGTCTCTCTTCACGGGTAAGAGCGCCTTCCCCATACTCCTTTGCAGCAAGAAGTATAGGTATGATACCTGTTCCCGTTCCGAGATCCAGATATCTGCCACCGCGCTTAAATCTCACATAGTTTGCCAGCAGCACAGCATCCATCCCAAAGCAGAACATTCCGCTGTTCTGTATGATCTGATAACCCTTGCACTGCAGGTCATCTATCCTCTCACAGGATTTTATAACCACTTCCGGTCTAATCGTCAAATTTGGACTTTCCACCCTTGTCCTCCAATGCCTCAAGTGCCTTGTACTCCTCAGCACTGAGTCTTTCTGAATTCTTTCTTCTCTTAGGCTTGAACTTGAGTTCAGCCACAGGATACTCCATAACTTCCTTGTTGTCATCCTTGTCTGTCACCACGATCTTAACCTTCTGTCGGAGAACGTTCACTGACATGACCTCGCCCTTGTTGCCATCTATGGTCCTGACGAAATCTCCTACATTCGGAAGCTTCTCATTCAGATACTCGTAAGTGTCCTGCTCATGCTTCAGACAGCACATAAGTCTTCCGCACACACCGGATATCTTAGTAGGATTCAGTGACAGGTTCTGCTCCTTTGCCATCTTGATTGATACTGGAACGAACTCCGACAAATGCTTGTTACAGCAGAGCTCCCTTCCACATATGCCGATTCCGCCAACCATCTTGGTCTCATCGCGGACACCGATCTGTCTGAGCTCTATTCTTGTCTTGAACACAGATGCCAGATCCTTTACCAGCTCTCGGAAATCGATTCTCCTGTCTGCTGTGAAGTAGAACAGCACCTTATTGTTGTCAAATGTATACTCAGCCTCGATGAGCTTCATGTCCAGCTTATGCTTTGCGATCTTCTCAAGACATATGCCAAATGCTCTCTTGCTCTTCTTCTTGTTATCCTCGTATCTTCTGGTGTCATCCTCTGTGGCAATTCTTATGATCGGCTTGAGTGACGCCGTTATCTTGCCCTCTTCTACCTCTCGTCTTCCCAGAACCACTTTGCCGTACTCCACACCCCTTGCGGTCTCGACAATGACAAAACTGCCGGCCTCGACCTCAAAGTTCTGTGGATCAAAATAATATATCTTACCGTTTGGTCTGAAACGAACTCCTATAATCTCTTTCATTAACAATTCTCCTTCATGGTTAGGAGCATAAGCTCCATGACAATGTCAAAGCTGACATTCGCCTCAAGTCTGACCTTGGCCTTGTCCATAGACTTGAGTACCTTTTCTATACCCTCATAGCTGATGTGTGAGGACTGCTTTCTTATATCAGAATAATACTCCTTGAACATCAACCGGCCCGGGTTATTTGACACCTTAAGCATAAGAATGTCCCTGTACCACATCATCATCAGATCGATGTAGTCACTTACCTTGAGCTTGTACAGCTCCATATTCTTAATGGCAAATATCATGTCATCAACCGACATATCACTTATATGTCTCATGAACTTCACCACATTTTCCTTGATCTCCTTGTACTCATCACTAGTTGCAAGCCTGATGGCCTTTCCCAGATTGCCCTGGGCAAAATCCATACAGAAGTCAGCCTTCTGCTTGTCCAGCTTGAGCTCGTTCATGAGATAATCAAGTATATCATGTTCTCTGACAGGCTTCACATTCAGCACTATACATCTGGACTGTATAGTCTGAAGCATCTTATCAAGATTGTTGGTGAGCAGTATGATTATTGCATAGGACGGAGCTTCCTCGATCGTCTTTAACAAAGCGTTCTGTGCATTCACATTCAGAAGCTGTGCATCCTCTATAACATATATCTTATATCTGCTGCTATAAGGCTTGATATCAATATCAGAATTCACCTGATCACGTATCTCTTCAACCGAGATCACATTTGGCTTGTCGTGGGTCACCCACACGATATCAGGCTGATTTCCCGTCTCACACTGAAGACATGACTTACAATGATTACATGGCTCTGTACCGCCCTCCTCACACTGGAGAGTCTTGACCAGCGCCCTGGTAAGGGTCTTTTTTCCACTTCCTGTCTCGCCATTGATGATGTAGCCCTGGGATATCTTACCCAGCTCAATGCTACTCTTGAAGTGGCGTATTATGTCCTCATGTCCGATTATGTCTGTGAAATCTATCATATATACCAACCCCCTTACAATTAATTGTTTCTGTATGTCTATTCTGACCTTCTCCAAAATCAAAATATATTAAAGATTAAGTTTCTTCTCTACATACCCTACTATTATACCATGAATCTCATCAATAGGTAAAGTAGCGTCTATCTTCACTATTCTCTCAGTGTGCATATCCGCAAGCATGCGGTATCCATCCACGACCTTCTGATGGAACTCCATTTTTTCATTCTCCATTCTGTCAAGTTCAGCCTGGTTCTTCTTTCTGGATATTCCCTCCTGGGCGTCAAGATCCATGAGGAATGTCATATCCGGCATGATTCCCTGAAGTGCAAATTCATTTACCTTATACACCGTGTCAACTCCGAGTCCTCTTCCGATTCCCTGATACACAGCGGATGAGTCCACAAATCTGTCTGCAATCACCGCCTGACCGGCATCCAGTGCAGGCTTGATATTCTCTTTCACAAGCTGGGCTCTCGCCGAAGCATACAGAAGCAGCTCAGTCATATATCCCATCTCTGTAAAATCCTTGTTCAATATAACCTCGCGGATCGCCTCACTTATGGGATTTCCCCCCGGATCTCTGGTTATCAGCACGTCATAGCCTTTCTTCTCCAGATATTCCTTAAGCAGCTCCCTCTGTGTGGTCTTGCCCGCTCCGTCCGGGCCCTCTATAGTTATAAATATTCCTTTCATATCCTAACCCTGCCATATGCTGTTCCTGCACATGTACACCTTTCATATTTATATTGTGATTCTTATCAAACCTTCCAGATCATAATGCTACATATCATTCTCCGCACAGCACTTTGATATAACCGTCATTGACTCCTGCCACATTAAGTCCGCTGTCTATCATGGACTTTATTCCGTTCACCGCCTGCCGGTCAACGACCTCTCCCGGCGCCAGCACAGGTATTCCCGGCGGATATGCATATACAAATGCCCCCGACACCTTTCCAGCCGCACCCTCAATCGGCACGCTCTCCACTGGTCTGTCCCACGCGGTTCCCGGCGGCATAGCTGACCTTCTGCCGGATATGATATCCAGCTCCTGCCGGTCTGTTTTATCCGGCTCATAGCCAAGGTTCCCGTCTATCTCAGCCACCGCATTAAATAGTATATCATAACTGTCTGCACTGTCCACAACAGATGATATACAAATGACATAACTCACCGATGCCATCTCAACAATCAACCCATACCTGTCCGCCAGAATTTCAGCAAGCATAACCCCTGTAAATTTCTGTCCCGACTCGTCTACAGTTCCCGATCTCACGACAAATACCAGCCTGCCCTCATCACGGTCGAACACTTTACACGCATTACAGATTTCATCATTTTTCACTGAGAAAGCATCAGGTCTGAACAGCCGTATATTTCTGAGCCCATCACATTTCCCGGCAAATGCCTCAAGCCTCCGCCCATACCTGGCAAATCCATCTCTGTTATTTGCGCCAAATGCAACTGCCTTCTCCATGCTCTGCATAAATATATATGAAGGCGAAGATGTCTGGAATATCTGCAGATATCTTCTAACCCTCTCATCAAGCTCAGGATTCATCACATGAAGAAGTGATGTCTGTGTGAGTGCCGGCATGGTCTTGTGCAGGCTCTCGATGACAATATCCGCGCCCTGCTGCATGGCGGTCTCATGTCCTTCCATGAAGTTCAGATGTGCTCCCTGTGCCTCGTCCACAATGAGATATATTCCATACCTGTGTACTATCCCGGCTATGGTCCTTATATCAGATATGACACCCTCATATGTCGGCGATGTGATTATCACCGCTCTTGGCTTTCTACCATCTGCTACCAATTCCTTAAGAGCAAGCTCCAGCTTATCCGGCGATATGTCACCCAGTATGTCTGTCCTCTCTGACATTTCACGATCATCTTCATCGCCTGGAACCATCATTTCCGATATTTCGCAGTCATCTTCTCCATCATCTGACATTCCATTCGATATTGCTCCGACTTCATTCTGACCCACACCGTCAGGCCAGCTCATACTCACATAATCCGGCACTATATACTCGGGCTCAAGCTCCAACATACAGATAGCGTTGTACACCGCCTTATGGCAGTTTCTTGCCGCAAGTATCACGTCTCCCCTGTGACAGGTGGCGTGTATAGCTGTCATAAGTCCGGATGTGGAACCGTTCACCAGCATATATGTTGCAAATGTTCCATACACATTCTTCATCTCGGCAATACTGTCCGCTATGAACAACTCCGGCTCATGCATGTCGTCAAGATCTTTAGCCTCAGTGAAATCATGTGCATACACCCCATTCCAGAAGTTGGCCGGCTCTTCTAGCGGCTGTCTCTTATGTCCCGGCATGTGCCACGGGTATGTACCCTTCTCTATATATTTTTCAAGTGCTTCATTTATATATTCCTTCACCAGTTTTTCTCCGTAACATAGATTCTGTGTGATATAATACCATACTTTTATGTATTTGTAACAGCACAGACTTCTCCCAACGTCTGCACAGATATAAAAAACAGGAGAAGCTCTATCCGGCTTCTCCTGCGAGGGGGTATAAAAAAAGTTTTGCCTATTTTATGATCTTTCAAATGCTGCAACGGCATCCTCGATCTTCTGTAATTCGTCATCGGTCATGACTGTATGTGCCTGCTTTTCAACAGCCTTGAGATTGCTGATGATCTGCTCAGGCTTTGAAGCACCGATCAGCACTGTTGTGACCTCCGGCTTGTTCAGCAGCCATGCGATGGCAAGCTCTGATAGCTTCATATCATATCCGGCTGCGATCTCATTTAACTGGTTGAGGAGAGGTCTAGTTTCAAGCACCTGATCCTCATGAAGGAATCTTCCGTCCTTCACTGCCCTGCTGTCCGCCGGCATATCCTTCAGATATCTGTCTGTCAGCATTCCCTGTGCCAGAGGCGAGAAGCATATGAGTCCCTTGCCTGATGCGTATGTCTGCTTCAGAAGCCCATTGTTCTCGACAGATCTGTCCAGTATGCTGTATCTGTTCTGATTTATCACAAATGGCACATGAAGCTCATCAAGTATGCGCTCCGCCTTTGCCATGGTAGGTCCGTCATAGTTGGAGAGTCCGACATAAAGTGCCTTTCCACTCTTCACTATCTGCGCCAATGCTCCCATGGTCTCCTCGAGTGGAGTGTTCGGATCCATTCTGTGATGATAGAATATATCCACATATGGGATGCCAAGTCTTTTAAGGCTCTGGTCAAGACTTGCTATGAGATATTTTCTGCTGCCCCAGTTGCCGTAAGGGCCTTCCCACATATCGAATCCGGCCTTAGTGCTGATTATCAGCTCATCCCTGTACGCACCCAGTTCCTCTCTGAGTATCTTTCCAAAGTTCTCCTCTGCACTTCCATACACCGGGCCATAGTTGTTTGCTATATCAAAATGTGTTATTCCGTTGTCAAATGCGGTAAAGCACATCTTCTTCATATTCTCGTAATCGTCATTTGTTCCAAAGTTGTGCCAGAGTCCAAGTGCCAGAGGCGGCATCATAAGACCGCTCTTGCCGCAATGTCTGTAAAATCCTGTTCCCTCAACATTCTTATATCTATTCTCTGCTGCCTTATAATCTCCCATATTGATACCTCTCTTAAAATTATCCTTACGATGTTTTCTTTTTATATATGCAAGTTATCACTACATTTTGAAGTATATCATACCTATTACATCAAAAAAATATGAATATTTTTTATTATATATGAAATTTTTATTATAATTTTTATAAATGTTCTGTCTAAATTATCCTGGACATTTTTACTATCCTCTATATGCCTGTTACACATTTACTGGGAGCTTATCTCCACCGAAAAAAGATCATACTGATTCTCATAGAGCATTTCCTCTGCCTGTATGCCATCACAGGCGCAGCTCACATTCATCTCACTTGCCTCAACTCCTGTGAAATAGTCAGCCACAATACATCTGAAACATATGTCCAAAAGGCGACATCCCCTGTCATCATATTAACATGATATACAGACGATGTCGCCTTTCTGTGTCCTTTATTCTGCTTTTACAGCCCATCTCATCTTCGTCGATCTTGCTCTCGGATTGCGGGCGCACTCCTCCGCTGACGGTCTGATGACATCCTTGCTGACTTCGCTGTAAACACCAGCCTTCGCTCCCGCCTTGAACGCTCTCTTTACCAGTCTGTCCTCACCTGAATGGAATGTCAGTATCGCCACTTTTCCACCAGGTCTGAGCGCATCCGGCAGCTTGTCAAGGAAATCATACAAAACCTCAAACTCACTGTTCACATCTATTCGCAGAGCCTGAAAACACCTCTGACAGGATTTCTTTACAGCCTCTTTTCTGTCCTTCTCCGGCACAAATGCCAATGCCTCCTCGATGGCATCCTTCATCTGCGTGGTGGTCTCCACATAATTCTTAGTTCGGTTTCTCTTCATGATGACCGTGGCGATCTCCTCCGCATAAGGCTCGTCCGAGTTCTCCTGGAACATCCCAACGAGTTCCTCATACGAAACCTCTCGTAGACGCTCCGCCGCCGACTCACCCTTCTCCGGATCAAGCCTCAGATCAAGTGGTCCATCAAACTTGTATGTGAATCCCCTGTCTGGATTGTCTATCTGCATGGAAGACACTCCAAGATCCGCAAGGATAAAATCAAATCCCCCGGCCTCCTCTGCCACCTGGTCGATATTCCTGAAATTTGTCTGCTTTATCGTGAGTATATCCTCACCGTAGCCGGCCTCCGCCAGTCTCTGCTTCGTCTTCACTATCTCTATAGGATCAACATCCAGTGCATACATATGACCTTTTCCTTGAAGCTTCTCAAGCATACGCCTTGTGTGACCACCATAGCCCAGTGTCGCATCAAGCCCCTGCTGTCCCGGCTGTATCTGAAGGAAATCCAGTATCTCATTTACACATATTGAAATGTGCATCCCTGCCGGGGTACTTCCCTTGCTTATGACTTTCTCTATCGTATCCGCATATTTTTCAGGATCGTGCTCCTTGTATTTCTCCTCAAACCTCTTCGGATGGGTGCCACTGTAGTGCACTCTCCTCTTGTGTATCTTTTCTTCCATATATTCTTATCTCCTTAGCCGCCGTCTGCCATACAAGGTCCCGGAACATTTATGTCATAATACCATATATCTGCGAAACAAGCCACACAACACTAAAAAAATGGAAGCCACGGCATTCATCCGTGACTTCCAGAATAATAGCATCATATAATTATTATTATTTACCAGCTATAATGTGATGTATCATGGTGAGCTGGCTCCTGAGTGCATCCACAGATATCTGTCCAGGGGCGGAAGGTATGCCCGCTGTGGCAAATGATATCGTATTGCCATACATCTCTCCTGTGGTTCTTGTCTCCACACCAACTTCACCCATGGATATAACTATGAGAGGGGTCTGATTTCCACTATCCTGCAGTTCCTTTGCAGCCTGCATCATATCTACGACCTGCGATCCCTCCTCAGGCATCATGGCTATCTTGGCTATATCTGCACCTGTGAATATGATGGACTTAAATCTGTCAACTATCTGTTCCATAGGTATAGTAGTCTTGAAATCGTGATTGGACACTATGACATACACGCCCTTGGAATGAGCCTCCGCTATGACTTCATCCACAATCTCCATGTCGGAGAAATATTCTATATCCACGATGTCTATATATCCACTGTCTATAGCGTCAATAAGAAGGTCGTGATACTGGCTGAGTGTTGCCTCCATGCAGCCACCCTCGCCCTTTGTTCGGAATGTAAATATAATAGGGAACTGCCCCAGCTTATCATGGATCTTAGCCAGAGTCTTCATAAGTGCCTCTCTGTCAAAGCACTTCTCGTACATATCCGCTCTGAATTCCACCATGTCTGGTTCCGACTTCGCTATGATCCTCAACTGATAGTCCACATCATAATCCGTCGGAGCTACCAGAGGTACACAGATCTTAGTCATTCCCTCTCCTATCGCCACATTCTTCACATTAACGACCTTCATCACTGCCTCCTGCCTTTTTCACATTTTCTCTGCACGCTGTACAGCTATTACTTTATCTCAATTGCATCCATGAATGTCTCACACAGCTTCTGCGCGTCAACCTTGTCGACCTTATCCCAGTAGCTGATAGAACATGTAACTACATCCTCGCCTGTAGGATATACCAACAGCACCTCTGTTCTGTCCATATCATATGATGTGAGCTGTATCACAAGATATGTTACCTCTGTGCCATCCTTTGCCTTCACTGTGCCATCTGTCATCTCGTTGACCTTGGAGTTCTCATCGTTGTAATACTCTGTGTAAGTATCCTTCATGTTCTTCACAAGATCACTTGCTGAATAGTGTGTATATGTAGAATAGCTTGCATATACATCGCCCTTCTCATCATTATAAGATATGGTATACTCTGAAGCATAGCTTCTCTCGTATCCCTTTGGATCATTGATCTTTACTGACTTATCGCCAAGGCTTAATGTAACCTTTGAAAGGTCTTCCTCCTCTGTGCTGTCATTTGACTTCTCTGTGGTTGCTTCCTCTGTTGTAGCTGCCTCTGTTGTCTCAGGCTCTTCCTCCTCAGTATCCTTTGAGTCGGTGCCGAACTTTCCGTCAAGTCTGCTGTCAACACTTACTGAGTCAAATATCTCGCTCCATGCTGATACGATCTTTTCCATCTTATCCATGTTGATGTACTGATCTACATCATCACTGTTGAGAACTGAGTAATCAACCACATCTCCTGCTGCAGGAGCCTCTATCTTGTTGTCCTTCTCTGCTACCTTGAGATTTCCTGAGCACTGAAGAACATCCTCGCCTGATACTGTAACTGTGAGCTTTGCATCATTTATGCTGAATGACTCGCCCTTCTTGACATCTGCAAGGACACCCTCAAATGCAGCCTGAGCAGTCTCACCCTGTACATCAACAGATATGCTTCCACTCATCTTACCGCTGTTCTTGTCATAGTCTGATGTCACATTTCCTGTGAACTCCTGGCTCTCTCCGCCGCTCATTGCTGATAATGTGTACTTCTTGTCAGTTGATATCTTATCTCCTGATGTGTCAGTCTTTGACTCACTCTTGAGCTCTATATTTACATCTGAACCGTATGTAAGTGCTATCTTTGTTACAGCATCTGATGTGACATTTCCGTCACCCATGTAATCTGCTGTGAATGAAATCTTAACGCCTGCTGCTGCAAGATCATAATCCCAGTCAACACGGATCACCTTGTCGTTTTCTACGTATACATTTGCAACGGCATCCTTTGTCATTACTGCGCTGACCAGAGATGGAATAGTGCCGATGGACTGCTTGAGCTGATCCTTTGTAACACCCATCTGATCCATCATATCATCTGACAGATTGCTGTCCATGTACTTGTTCAGACAGTCAACCAGTGCCTGTGAGAACTCATCTATAGCGTCTGTTGTGATTGTCACTGTGTAGTGGTCTGCCTTGATAGTCTTGCCATTTGCATTTGTAAACTCATCCTTGCCGACCTTCTCATATGTTATGGACTCTGCAAGCTTATCTGCAGCCGGCTTGAGATCCTCATCTATGATCTTCTGAAGAGCCTCGCTGTCAACTGAACCGCCGGCTCCCGCATCCTTGCTGTCGAGCTCTGCCATAACACTGTTCATGTCAAATGAAAATGTCTTGGTAAAGAGATCAGGACATGACATATAGAGCGTCTGACCGATCATTACAACATCCGCACTGACTGTCTCGCCTGCCAGTGTCATGGAAGAATCAAGCTTGAAGCTGTTCTGTCCGTCGCTCTTGGCTGTGCTTGCGTCAAATGTAAATGTTGAACCGTCGAGCTTACCATCTCCGGCAACCTTGTCGATGGTAAAATCTGACTGAACGTCCAGCTTGTCGACATCTATGTCATCTGCTCCGACGATACCCACAATATTATTGTTCTCAAGTTCCTTTGCTGTGTTCTCCATCGCGTCCTTAACCGCATCCTTAGGACTCTTCTTGATGAACACGAAGAATACAACAACAAATGCTGCTATGATAACAAGCGCTGCCACAACTGCTATTATGGCTATCTTGATACCCTTTCTCTTCTTTGGAGACTCAGGCTTGTGCGCCTGATCACCATACATGTTCACGGTCTGATCATATACACTCTGCTGTGCATTCATCTGCTGACCGTATTGATCTGCAAACTGCTGATTTGCATCGTACTGCTGCTGGCCATACTGTCCTGCATACTGCTGCTGGCCGTACTGTCCTGCGTACTGCTGGTTTGCTCCATACTGCTGCTGGCCGTACTGTCCTGCGTACTGCTGGTTTGCTCCATACTGCTGCTGGCCGTACTGTCCTGCATACTGCTGATTCGCTGCGTACTGCTGGTTTGCTCCGTACTGCTGCTGGCCGTACTGTCCTGCATACTGCTGATTCGCTGCGTACTGCTGGTTTGCTCCGTACTGCTGCTGACCATACTGTCCTGCATACTGCTGGTCTGCGCTATACTGCTGACCCGCATCACCCTGCTGATTCTGTGATGGCTGTGGACCATCGGCGCCGTTAGGATTCATTCCGTCCGGCATCTGATTCATGTTATTATCACTCATAATATCTCCCTTTCTGTGTGAATAACCATTATCCTTCCTCTGTAAATTTACACAAATACTTATAAAATGTAAACATTTTTTATTATCTCTTCATATTATGTAAGCAATGTGAAATGGCACGTTAACGCCTGATACGCCACATTGCCGGCACTAAAAATCAGCTTCATCGTCGAAACTGAGTCCAAGTTTTCCAAGTATTGACTTTGGAACATAAGCTTCTATAAATATGCCATCGTCCAGATATTCCTCTGTCTGGATCTCACCGTATTTGTGTATAAGTCCTGTGAGCCCTGCTTCAGAATATGCAAATGTATGCCTTATATATGACTTCTGATTTCTAAGTATTTCCTCTATCGCACTGGCAAGCTCCGGGAGTCCCTGTCCCGTGGCAGCCGAGATATACAGAGTCTTGTCCGCTCTCAGATCGCGCACACCCACCAGGTCATCCTTCGATATTCTGTCTATCTTGTTGAATACAGTTATCACAGGTTTTCCCGAATTCTCATCTATCTTGAGCTGCTTTAATGTGCTGTACACCGTCTCTATGTTCTTATCCCAGTTTTCATCCGATGCGTCCACAACATGAAGGATGACATCACAGTATTTTGCCTCCTCCAGAGTGGAGCCAAAGGCCTCGACCAGATGATGCGGCAGCTTCCTTATAAAACCGACCGTATCGGTGAGCAGTATGTTCTGTCCCCCCGGCAGCTTGTATCCTCTTGTCGTAGGATCAAGGGTCGCAAATAATTTGTCTTCCTGTAATACTCCTGCCCCCGTGAGTGCATTCAGCAGGGTCGACTTGCCCGCATTTGTGTATCCGACTATGCCCACAACCGGCACAGCGCTCCTCTGTCTCTGCTTTCTCTGCTGGCTTCTCTGGGATTCAACGTTCCTGAGCTCCGCCTTCAGTCTGGAGATCCTGTCCCTTATGACTCGTCTGTCTATCTCCAGCTTCTTCTCTCCCGGTCCTCTCGTTCCGATTCCACCGCCAAGTCTCGACAACGAATCTCTCATACCAACGAGTCTGGTGGCTCTGAACTTAAGCTGTGCAAGTTCCACCTGCAGCTTGCCCTCGTAGCTTCCAGCATGTGCTGCAAATATATCGAGAATGACCATTGTCCTGTCCATAACCTTTATGTCCAGTGCGTCCTGAAGGTTCATCAACTGTGCCGGTGACAGCTCGTCATCACAGCACACTCCTGTGGCGCCCAGCTCATATATCATCTCCCTGAGCTCCTCAACCTTTCCTCTTCCCAGATACAAGTCATTTGCAATGCGGTCCCTGTTCTGCACCAGCCGTCCCACGACCTCGGCTCCGGCTGTGTCTATGAGCTCCGTGAGCTCGTCCAGGGATGCCTGAATCTCCAAGGAGACCTCTTTCTGTGTATATCCACCTGTATCGGCGGCAAATATGATTATCTTTTCTTTTATCTTCTCTGCTTCGAGATCATAAATTGTACTTTTCCTGTCTGCCATGATCCACCTCTACTTTTCAACGATGACTGTGACTGTGTGATAGGATGATCTGTTGCCGCTGCTGTCCTGCGCACAGCACACAACTGTATAGCTGCCCGCCTTGGACTCCATTTTGTTAACAGCCACACATATAACGTCCTGTCCAAGACTTGTGAGTGCCTGTCCATCCAGAGTCTTGCCATTGCCATCTGTGGCCACTCCTGTCCTTATCAGTGTATCACCATCCTGTGCGTTCACATAAGATGCAACAAGATCTGCAAGCTCATCAGCCTGTCCATTGTAACTCTCCAGCTTTATCTCCACAGGAACCCTTGTTATAACAGGAGCTTCATCATCCTCCACTGTTATCTCGATACTCTTACATATCTTACTGCCCTGATCTGTAAAGCTGTACTTTACTGTATATTTTCCCAGCTTCATATTGTCCACGGTTCCCTCAACCTTCAACTGATCCGTTACATCCTCACGCTGTGAATTGAAGGCCCATATTCCCGCCATTGTGTCATAGTTCTCGCCCTGGTTTATGCTGTGGCTCTCCGCACCGTATATCACGGCTGTTCCTGCGGTCGGATTCTCCTCAACCATGTCTGTCGGATCCCATCCGGTCTCATCAGTGTTATCCAGTCTGGTCACCGGCACAGGTCTTCCCAGCGGGCCATAATAGTCACTGTCAAATATATCAACATATGTTCCAGACTCGCAGTTCTCATATATCCATTTGGTATCTGCAACGCACAGTCTGACGCATCCCAGTGATGCCCCGGTTCCAAGCTTGTTGAATTCCCATGTCTCAAGCGAATCCTTTGTGGTGTCCAGATAAGGCACGGAATGGAACAGGGTGTCGCCATCTATCTGTGACACATACTGGCCATAACAGTTGTCAAACAGTGCAAGCCAGTCCCACTTGAGCTGTATGTTGAACAGTCCGACAGGAGTCTCTCCCACCGGTGATACCGAACAGCGCATTGCCTTTACCGGAACAGTGTAATATCCAGCAGCGTCCAGCTTGTATATAGTAACTATATTTTCCTGTCTGTTTATCTTGATGGCGTATGGACAGCCATTGTCCGCCAGATCCTCGCCATTATAATTCTCTTCCTGCTCAGTCGCCGGAACCGCTATGTCCGTACATTCCACAGTTCCCTGAACCTTGAGTTCCGCAACCTTTTCTGTTGTTGCTGCTGAGGCATCGCCATTCGTATTATCACTGTCCGCCGATGTTCCTGTGGCAACCGAGTCCTTTTCATTATGATTATCCAGTTTGCTCTTAAGTCTATAGTTTTTCACAGCAAGGCCTATGACCAGTCCAAGCAGAATGACGCCCACTGCGTATAACACAATTCTCTCGAGCTCCGCATGTCTCTTCCTATTACGCTTATTTTTTTGTCTGTTATTCTTTTCCATATTTTCCATTTCTTTCTATAATATATGTCAAATGTTAGTATGCACAATCAAGCCATTTTTAATCGTTACACTTTAACATAACATTTTATATAACAAAATAAAACATTTTTCTTTAAAATTAAGCAAAAACCACATTGACTTTATCGCGAACTGTTGTACAATCGAATATCAGGCGCAAAAATTAAGGAGGTTTATTATATATGAAAGATCTAACAGTCGGAAAGCCAATGAAAGTCATATGGTTATTTGCTGTTCCTATGATACTGGGACAGATCGCACAGCAGTTATACAGTTTTACAGACTCAGCCATCGTGGGCAACTACGTAAGCTCACAGGCACTCGCCGCGGTTGGCGCAACCTCAGTCATTTCGAATATGATAATAGGCTTCCTCAACAGCGGAACCATGGGACTTGCCATCCCTATAGCCAAATACTATGGTGCAAAGGACTATCACAATATGAGAAGATGTATCGGTGCATCGGCCATCATGACACTGCTGGCATCCATTGTCCTGACCGTTCTGAGTCTCATATTTATAAGGCCTATCCTGGTACTTCTCAAAACACCAGACGACATACTGGATATGGCAGCAAGCTACGTTATAATCATAATCGTTGGAATCATATTCTGTTCATTATATAATCTGTGCGCCAACATACTGCGTGCAGTCGGAGACAGCAAGACGCCTCTTATATTCCTCGGTATATCAGTTGTCCTCAATATCGTTCTGGATCTTATGTTTATAAGGGCATTTGACATGGGAGTACGGGGTGCAGCCATCGCCACCGATATATCACAGGCGCTGGCGGGCATACTTGCCCTGATCTATATACTTGTGAAGGCCAAGCATCTGATTCCGGAGAAGGATGAATACTCCGTAGAGAAGAGTGACCGGTCAGACCTCATACAGTCCGCACTTGCCATGGGATTTATGAGCTGTATAGTGAACATCGGAACGGTCATACTCCAGAGAGCCATCAATGGACTCGGAACTGATATAGTAACCGCCCACACAGCGGCAAGAAAGATATTTGATATCCTCATGTTCATGTTATATATAGTAGGAAATGCCGTGACGACATATGTAAGCCAGAATATGGGCGCAGGCAGATACGACCGGGTACATCAGGGTGTGAGGGCTGCGATCATCATAAACACGATCATAACCACTGTCATGATAATATTCGGCTGGCTGCTCAGCCCGGCACTTATAAAGCTGGTTGCAGGTACATCTGCCAGTGCCATCATAGATCCGGCCGTGAGATATGTAAGGATCGGCGTGACGTGCTTCTATGTACTTGGTCCTCTGTTCGTCCTGAGATGTGCAATGCAGGGAATGGGCAGGAAGATCGTTCCGGTCATGTCATCCACTATAGAGCTGATCGGCAAGGTACTTGCGGTTATGATACTCACTCCAAGACTTGGATATCTGGGTGTTACCATCACAGAGCCTATCATCTGGTTCTGCTGTACGCTGATGCTCTCTATAATGTATCTCACAACCCCTGTAGAGAAGCTTGTTGAGAAGAGACGTGCTGCAAACTGATATTGCATACAAATATAAACCAACAAATAAAGCCCCACTGCCGGTGGTCTTCATCACCGCCGACAGTGGGGCTCTTTGTATGGCTAAAATGAGTATTACTTCTTATCCTTTTTGATAACGATATAGCCTGCACCAGCCATGATAAGTGATGCTATCATTATCGCAAACATTACGTCTACAGGTGACTTATCTCCTGTATTTACCACGTTCTGTCCATTTCCACCTGTGCTTCCATCCGTTGTTGCTGCTGTGGTAGCCTCAGTTGTCTTGTCGTCATTGCTAGGCTTCTCAGTTGTTGGAGCCTCGGTAGTCTGATCCTCTGTGGTTGGGTTCTCAGTTGTGGCATCGTTCTTGCCTGGATCCTCTGTATTTGAATCATCCTTGCCAGAATCTGCCGCATCCTTCTTAACCAGTGACTTGTCTGTTATGATAAGTCCATTCTTGTCCACTGGATTCTTCTTGAGCATATCATCTGTGAGCTTCACTGCCTGGATTCCATCAAAGTAGATAGTTGAGTCAACTGTCCACTTGCCAGTGTGATCCTCCGGCACGATCGAGTTGCACCATACAGCAAATTTGACTATATCCGATGCATCGAGTGTACCACCCTTCTTACCCTTGAATGAGCTGAATGGAATAGTAACATACTGTGCCTTTGTTCCCTTTACGAAATCTGTGAGGTATACCTCAAATTCCTCGCCGCTTCCATCTGTGATCTGGATCACAAGTTTCTGTCCCATACCGTCCGGCTGTACCCACATCTCAAGCGCATTATACTTTGAGAAATCATTGTTTGTAAGCTCTGACTTAATCCTTCCTGTCCACACCTCTGATCCATTTGTCTCAAGCTTATACTTGAACGCACCGCCGTATGTGCCACCGTTCTTATGTGTCTTGTTAAGAACAAAGCTTGAGCTGCATCCTGCGGCTGAGTTAGATGTGTATGTGGAATCCAGAAGTCCGTCGCTTCCTGAATAGTACTCGAAGTCCTCGATGACATTTGCAGGAGCCTTATCCTTGGCCTTTCCAAGGCTTATGTGTGACAGCTGTGCGAGCTGCTCGCCATCTGCCAAGAGTGTGATGGTTGCTGTATCTGTCTTTCCAAGCTTGCTGAGATTCTTCTCTGTAAGATCAGCCGTGTAAAGTGTTGGCTCTGATCCTGCAGCGGCAATCTCGGCTCCAGCCTCAGCGTTGAGTGTAAGCTTAACATCTGTATCAGGATTGTTGATAATGAACTGAACCTTTGATGCATTCTTAACACCAGCCTTGAGTGTTGTCGCCTTGAGGATGGTATCTCTGTCAAATGGATATACCATGTAACCCATCTGGCCCGTGTATGTATTTGCAGATACTCCTGCAAGGGTTCCCATGTTGTTGTAGAATCCTGTGTCTCCACCAAATATTGATGAGTCGTCGTTATAATACTTTATGAAGTCATTGATAAGCTCCTGTCCATGTGTAGCATCATACTTGTATGGTACATAGAAGTTGCTGTCTCCGAAGTTTGCCCATACAAGGTAGTATGGCATGTTGTTCTTCTTCGCAATGTCGTTGACTTCCTGATACCAGTTCTTTCCTGAAGCCTCTGTTCCAACCGGATTACCCTTTACGAGAAGTCCCTCGTTGTCTGAACCGTCCTTCTTCATGACTCTGACACCGCACTCAGCGATGGCTGGTATCTTGCCTCTCTTTGCAGCTATTGATGACACGATATTACATGTTGTATCAAGACTGTCAAAGAAAGAGTTGTCTGCTGCTGCAGGGTACGAATTGTAATCGTTGTAATAGTCAAATGCAAGGATATCTACATACTCATCGCCTGGATAGTATGACACGTAAGCTGCCTCTGATGTGACAGGTCCGTTTGGCGAGTATACCCAGAGAAGGTTGTGTACACCGCTCTGCTCCATGTAATCCTTGGTATATCTGTAGAGAGACTTGTATGTCTCAGCTGTGTTCATTGATCCCCACCAGAACCAGCTTCCTGTATTCTCGTGGAATGGTCTGATCATGATAGGTATTCCGGCAGCCTGAAGCTGTGATGCGTAGTCTGCGATCACATCGAGGTAAGCTGTAAATACCTCATTGTACTCTCCACCTGGGAGAATCTGCTTTACTATGTCATTTGACAGATCCTTGGACTCTGAGAAATCACATCCGTAGAAACTGTATGTTCCATCCGAGTTCTTCACTATCTTGGAGCTGGAGAAGTTTGGCATATGCATTGACAATGACACGATCGCACCATTTGCCGCTGCAGTCTTGCTGTATGCCACTGAGTTTGCCAGTGCCGAAGCCGCGTCTGAACCGCCTGCCTCCGAGCCTGTAACTGCCAGTGAGTCGATTCCGAACACACCGCTGACCTGTCCAGTCACATCATATACATCACCGAGTGACGCCTGTGGATTTACGCTTCTGCTCACATCATTCTGATGTCCGAACAGAACCTGATCACTATTCATGAGCGTATTCAGGTATGCCGCAAGTGCCTTTGCACTGTCTGCTGCATTCGCATCGCTCACTCTAACTGATGATGGCATCTGTGAAAGATCCGCTGGTGAACCAGCACCAGGAGTCTCTGTTATCTCGACAAAATCCTTTGTTGTATCTGCCTGTGACAGAACAAGATTATCAAGATATACATTTCCCTTAAAGCTTGTGCTGCTTCCTATGATTCCTATTGTCACATCTCTGAGTGGTTTATCTGTAGGAGTAAATCCCATAGTAACTGTAACCTTCTTTAATCCATCTCCGATATCCTCTGCATCATCGTCGATGGTTGTATCTTTATTTATTATTCCATCTGCAAAAAACTTGATCTTGCTTCCCTTGAGCTTTGCCGGGTAGATTATATCCACACTGAGCTGGTTGTACTGGCTCACATCCATAGCCTCTGTAGGAACACACTTAACCTTTGCCTCACTCCATGAGGAAGTTGAATCTGCTGAGTAGTCAACAGAAACCTTAAGTCTCTCATTTGCACTGTCATATGATATGTCAGGTGTGGCATTACCGGCCTTGTTGGCTGCATCGCCGTGCTTGTATGCATATCCGGCCTCTGTGCTCCACTTGTCATAATCCTCAGCCGATGAGAGATCTGAGATCACAGCAGGATCTCTCTGCTCAAGTCCGCCGCTGCTCTCCTTAACATCAAGTACCTTAACGTTGCTTATTGTGATCTTGCCAGCATATGCTGAGTTGGAATTGTACTGGAATACGATCTCCTGTACATTTCCCACCTCTGATACATCAAATGCAAATGATATATCGCACTTGCCATCGACAAAGTTCTCAGCCTTGATGAACGGATAGTCGCCTGACTTGGCGTAATCCCAGCTGTCGCCTGTCTTCATGGCACATGCAAGCTGGATCGCATTGTATGATCCGTCTGATGCCTCAGCGCCGTCAAGGCCTGATATATCGCCATCAAGTGAAACCGTAGCTGTGAGCTTTGCCTTTGCTCCAACTTTGACATTGTCTACTGTAGGAAGATCTGTATAGCTTTCTGTATCATTGCTGGCAAATGCCTTGTCTGTCCACTTTGCATCGCTCGCTGTGTCAAATACAAGGCTTGCATCTGCGAAGTTTCCAGCCTCTGTCTCAGTTGTAGTCGGCTTCTTGCCACTCTCTACCTTGTCAACTGCAACGCCGCCGATGAGAACCTTTCCTGTAAATGCTGAGTTTGCATTGTACTGGAATACGATCTCCTGAACATCGCCTGCTTCCACTTCGTTAAAGTTAAATTCCACGCTGCATTTGCCGTCTGTAAAGTTCTCAGCCTTAAGGAATGGATAATCGTCTGACTTCGCATACTTCCAACTATCTCCTGTCTTGATAGCGCATGCAAGCTGGATCGCATTGTATGTACCATCTGAAGCCTCTGCTCCGTCAAGGGCAGATAAATCTCCATCAATTGATACAACTGCTGTAAGCTTTACCTTCTCTCCAACTGTTGCACCTTCTATTCTTGCCATGTCAGCATATGTAGCAGAGTCATTGCTGGCATAAGTCTTATCCTTCCATGTCTTATCTGAAGTAGCATCAAATGCGAGAACTGCATCTGAACTGCTCCATACAGTATTATCTGTGATCGATGGTGCTGCCACACCTGTCACATTTCCTGTTGCTGATGATCCGCCGCCTGGCTCTTCTCCACCATCAGGCTCCTCTCCTGAATCATCACTCTGAACCTCCACATCAGATATTGCTATTGTTCCAGTATATGCAGAGTTGGAATTGTACTGGAATATTATCTCAGACACAGCTCCTGTATCCTTCACATCAAATGCAAATGATACCTGTGTCTTGCCATCTGTAAAATTTTCCGCTTTAAGGAATGGATAATCATCAGACTTGGTGTATGTCCATCCATCGCCAGTCTTGATTGCACAGGAAAGCTGGATCGCATTATACGTTCCGTCAGCAGCCTCCGCACCATCCAATCCTGAAAAATCTCCATTAAGTGTTACATTTGCCGTGAGCACAGCCTTTTTACCCACAGACACATCATCGATCCTGCCTAACTCTGGGTATGTACCTTCATCATTGCTGGCATAAATTTTATCTGTCCACTTGGCATCTGCGCCAGTGTCAAATACCAGTTTGTCTGTAGTGATGCTCCACGCCATTTCCGCAGACGGCTCTGCTGCATCAGCTGAGACTATTGCCCCTGCACTTCCCCAGAATGAGCCAACCATTGCAACTGCACATGTCACAGCAACAAGTCTTGTTCTAAATCTCACCATATTTCCTTACCCTTTCTTTTTTGTGATATTCCTCCACTTTACTCACCACGAACAGCCTAATTCGTGATTAATATTTATACATATACTTATATTAACTCATTTTTTAATTGTTGAACATGTCATTAATTACCGAATATTTAAGTTGTTTTTTATTGCTTTTGCACGCCATATTAGTCAATAATTTAAGTTATTTGCAATTAATATTAGTTTCTTGTTGCCGCACGGATTGTTATAGCTCGCAGAGCGGGCAATCAGTGGTTTAACACACGTTGTAATTAATACATAAAAAAGCCAGCTGGCATAATACCAACTGGCTTTATATTAGTTTATTCATTTTTCAAATATTGAAGTATCTAATCAAAATATCTGAATGCTTCCACACATGCCATTGATTCTTCCACTATATTATAAATATCTATGAAAAAATTCGTTGTGCCTAGAGATTAAACTTACCGGAATATAAACTATCAGGGTACGAATTGCATCTACTCATAACATGCACTGCATGAACTTGTATATGTACCAACCTCTTATAAGCACTGGTCTTGCGGTATGTGATATGACCTGATGCCCTTGAAACACCACTCATATCTTGTGTTTTGAACAATCACGATGGATCAAATCTGGTATCAAATACCTGCGTCCTGGCACTTCAATCATGCTATATACAGCATCTACATGTGGACTGATTCAAGATTTATCTTAAAGGCATCTCGTGTGGAAACAACTTCCCAGTTCTGAGTTACCATCATGATAAAAATGTTCTTCAATTGTCTCCAACGGAACCTCCTCCTTTCGTGAACTTGTACCACGGATCTCTGTTTCCTGCGCACCATGTGTAAAGCCTTGTCTGTGAGATTCTATCAATCTCTGTGAACACTTCGTACATGTTATGTGTCACGGGTGACAATCTATGGTGTGCCATCTGTATCTTTTCAAATGGCCGTTCTTTAATGTAACTTTATTATACATGATAAGGGCTAAATCGTCAACATATTTTTTGACAATTTATTAATTTTATTGTCATTGTTGTTGCGTTTTATCATCAAATTGTCTTTTATGTATATAATTGTGCGAATATTATACACATTTTATCTGTCCATCTTCTATCCTTACGATACGATCGGCCTGATCTGCTATATTTCCATCGTGAGTAACCATAATTATAGTCTGTCCATCTTCACTCTGCAGTTCTCTAAGCAGTCTCAGGACCTCTTTTCCTGATTGAGAGTCCAGATTTCCGGTAGGTTCATCACAAAGCAATACTTTTGGTTTGTGTATGAGCGCTCTGGCTATCGCAACCCTCTGCTGCTGTCCACCGGACAACTGTGACGGATAATGTGTCAGTCTCTCTGAAATTCCAAGTTTTTCAGTAAGCTTATCAAAGTACTCCTCATCTACCTTAACCTTATCTATCATCATTGGCAGGAATATATTTTCCTTTGCAGTCAGCTCTGGCACCAGATTGAAGAACTGGAATACGAAACCTATATTTTTTCTGCGGAATTTTGCAAGCTGTGCATCTGAATATCTGAGTATATCTTCATCATCATAGAATATCTCTCCTTCTGCTTTTGTGTCCAGTCCGCCCATCAGATGCAGCAATGTTGACTTTCCGCTGCCTGATGTTCCTATAATCGCTGTAAATTTTCCATACTCAAATTCCACGTTACAGTTGCGAAGTGCATGAACAGTATTTGTTCCTTCACCATACGTCTTATTTAAATCCTTTATCTGAATCATATGCATCGTCCCCCTTACTCTTTTTCAGCCAGATCATCAATTATCTCTTCCGATTTCTTCCTATGAATGACCAGCACCGTAATAATCGTCGAAATCACAACAAGGAATGTTCCTATCAATATCAATGCTCTTCCCACAGGGACAACAAATATCTCGCTGTCAAATAAAAATACATGCTGGAGTCTCGTTACCTCTTTTATAACATCTGCATCTACATTCCATAAATCTGTCTCCGGCCAGTTGAACATGTTTAGCGCCTGTTCGTACTTGTAGCGCAAAAGCCATCTCATACCATACACCATACCGGATCCGACAGCACATGATACCAGGGCATTTCTTATGTTATGCCATACAAACGTCATGTTCCATGAGCGCTTCTCCATTCCAAGTGCCCGCATGATCGCCACGTTCCGCCTGCCATTCTGGTAACGCATGGTGACAAGTCCCCAATATCCCCATGCCGCCATGATAAGAAGAATAAAGAACAGGCATATGGTACTCGCATACTGTGATATATATGCCTCACGATACTCCTTATCACACTCATCTATCGTCCGTATCCTGAGTTCCATTGAAGAGTCCAATATATCAGCAAACCTGGATACAACTTTATCAATATCTCCCCTGTTGCTTAGAGATATATATGTAACGTCATAACATGTCTTAAACATCCCAATACTGACTGCTGTGTCCTGTGAGGCCACTATTGCATATCCATACTGTGAAGCTCTGCCAAGACCTGCGTACAATACCGGATCGCTCTCCTTTGTGGTCTCTGGAATCACGATTATCGCATCCACGATTTCAACAGTCTCCTTGTATTCACCTTTTCCGTTCACAGTCATTGTATGCATTACATCGCCTATCTTATATGGCGACTCCGCAGTCATTCCGTCATATTCATATTCAACACACGCCACACCATTTTCATGGGTACCTATTGCCCCCTCTTTTACATATTTATCCAGCTTTCTCATTCCGTTATCATCCAGCCATATCGCCGGAACGTTGAAATAAAATCTGTCATCCGCACGATAGAATTCGTCTGCGTCTTCCGGAAACTGGACCTCAGCCTGCCACAATCCATCCGGAATGTTCTCGTCATTTCTATCATAAAATATATCATAGCCATCATTTGTGGAGAAACTCTCTATTGACTTTACTTCATTCATATCCGCAATGCTCTTGCGCCCATCCTCAGTAAGTCCTGTATCCGTAAGCAATACTCCACCAGTAATCCCTGACCCCTGATCATAGAGGCATATATCTACATCACTGGTTTCCATATCCAATTGTCCATATGTATAATATGTGTCTCTGTCCAGATCATCATTGTGAAAATATCCTTTCCCCTTGCCGTCCATAGAGCAGAATGCGTAGCACATAACCGCCGCAAACAGGATCAAGGCAACAGACAACATCTGCATTATATTTGCAAATGGAATACCGGAAACCACCGACTTGATTCTCCCGAATGATCTCACACGATCTCTTCTTATAAGCCTTCTTCTTGATTTTATATGAAGATATATATAAAAAAGTAAATATCCAAGGGTAAATGTACCTGTTGCACACACAACAGAGATTACAAACGGATTTTCCGTAATCTGCTGTACACACCACTCCACTGTATAACCGCGCAATTTAGGCAACCCCAGAAAACGACTTTGAATCTCAAGTATGACTTCATATACAGTGATTCCAACGACTCCGCCGCATACCACTCCAGAAACCAACAGGATTCCCCATTCCAATATATGTATCCAAGCCACTTTCATCCGGCTGGCTCCTATATCTCTCACGATATCCAGGGATTTCTGTCTCTCGCTCATAACAGTTATCATCACGCCAAACAGGGATATAGCCGACAAGATCACAGCAATGACACTGAAATATAGTATCCCCTGGACAGAGTCCGACAGATAACTTTCGCTGTTGAGCTTCTCGTTTCCAAGGGTAATGTTGCAGATATCTTCTGCAGCCGATCTGCTGCGGCCGGATCTTGGCCATATTCCAGTTTTGTCATAATAATCCTGCGCAAACTCTTCCATAGCGCTCTCCGACTGCTCTGTTATCTCGTCATCACCATACAGGGAGACAGCAGTATATACGAATGTACTCTCGTCCAAATCACAGTCATCCCGCCATAGATATATAGTTGGCATCTGTACTTCCGAAAGGTCTGATCCCCAGTCTACTCTGTTCTCCTTAAGATCTCTTCTGCTGTCTGTACACAATACACCTGTGATAGTAAACGTAATCTGTCCCACATGCCTACCCGTTCTCACCAGATATGTATCATCCAATTCGTAACTGTCAAATGTTACTTCCTTTCCAACATATGAGTCGGGATCAACAGTAAAAAACATATCCTCCAACACATAATCGTACACTGCTGCCTCCCCGGTTTTTTCAGGGAATCTTCCCGACGAAAGCTTTACATACTCAAGCTCCTCTGCCGTATCGTCAATATATGTACCATATGTATACTGTGTTTTGTCATTTCCCAGCTTTCCACATATAGCCGTACGCCCGATCATGCTGACCCTTTTGTCTTGTGACATCTCCTCATATGCATCACTGCCAAGATTGCTATACAGGTAAAATGTCTTACTACTTCCCCGCAGCTTGTCATCATACTGCCGTCTACATTCTGTTCTCTCCATCAAAAGTGCAATCAACAGGAAAGCCGTTAATATCACTATCGAGGTAAGCATGCTCGCAAACTGCTTTTTATGATATCTCCAGTATTTTGTTATCAGAAATAAGTTTGTTTTCATATGTCCCCCCTATCTTAAATTATCCCCCATGTTGTCCCTGCTTTTATAATAAACTTATATACATATATTCCGCAATATATGGGAATCTTAAATCTTCTTCAAAAAAATAACAGGAGCCCTACATATGAGACTCCTGTTATTTGACATTTTATATTAGTGCCTGATATTTTACTGGTGATAATAACTCAGGAAATCAGCCAGCTTTGCTGTTGCTGCCTTGAGTATCTCCATATTCGGAAGATATACTATTCTGAAGTGATCCGGATCCTTCCAGTTAAATCCCGTTCCACATGTGACGAGGATGTGCTTATCCCTCAAAAGATCAAGAGCGAACTGTTCATCATTTGTGATGTTGAACTTCTCCTTGTCAAGTTTCGGGAATATGTAGAACGCTGCCTCCGGCTTAACCACACTTATTCCCGGTATATCGCAGAGTGCTTTGTATATATACTCCCTTTGATCATAGATCCTTCCTCCCGGCAAGAGCAGCTCATCTGCACTCTGATATCCGCCAAGGCAGGTCTGAACTATACTCTGAGCAGGAACATTCGAGCAAAGTCTCATGGATGACAGGAGGTTAAGTCCCTCTATGTATCCCTTCACATTGCTCTTGTTTCCGCACAGACACATCCAGCCAACTCTGTAACCTGCAACTCGGTGTGACTTACTCAGTCCGTTAAAACTTATCGTGAAAAGGTCAGGTGCCAGTGAAGCCAGAGCCACATGCTCTTTATCATCCATGACGAGCCTGTCATATATCTCATCGGCAAAAAGGATAAGTTCATTCTCCCTTGCAACCTGAACTATCTGCTCAAGAACCTCCTTTGGATAGAGAGCTCCTGTAGGGTTGTTAGGGTTGATGACTACGATTCCTTTTGTTCTTGAGGTTATTTTCTTCTTGATATCTTCTATATCCGGATACCAGTTGGACTGCTCATCACAAAGATAATGAACCGCTGTTCCTCCTGCCAGGTTAACAGAAGCCGTCCACAACGGATAGTCAGGCATCGGGACAAGTATCTCATCTCCCGAATCAAGCAGTCCCTGCATGGACATGGTGATAAGTTCGCTGACTCCATTTCCTGTATATATGTCATCGATTCCCACATTTGGAATATTCTTCAGCTGGCAATACTGCATGATCGCCTTTCTTGCAGAAAAAAGTCCCTTTGAATCCGAATATCCCTCGGTATCTCTGAGGTTATATGCCATATCCCTTACAACTTCATCAGGTGCCATAAGTCCGTGCGGTGCAGGATTTCCTATGTTCAGTTTAAGGACATTTACCCCTTCAGCCACCATTCTGTTTGCCTCGTCCATAACAGGACCTCTTATGTCGTAACACACATTGTCAAGCTTTGATGATTTTTCGAATTTTCTCATGATACACACTCCTTTATATCTCTTGATCCCTTGTTGTCTGTGTTTGCTGATTGTTGGTTTTAACTTGCGTTTTCTTCGAGATTACTCCGCATCTGCCGATGCCCGCGAGCAAGCTCGCGCATCGCAGCCGCTTGTCACCCTGAAAACGCAAAATAAAAGCCCTAAGCATACTTATAATATGCTTAGGGCGAACTTTCTTGTCCGTGTTACCACCTAAATTCAGGAACTTATTCCTGCTCTCAGCCGACAGCCATCACTATCGTTGTTCCTATAACGTGGAACCTTCCGTTGACCACTACCCGGAAAACTTTCGCGGTCACAGCTCGGGGACTGCTTCCTTAAGGTGTCCTATAGGCTCGCACCAAACGCCTACTCTCTGAAGTGACAGTGACTTAAGTACTCCTTCCTGTCTTTGCCTTTATCTGATTTTTAGGATAGCATTCTGATGTCGTGTTGTCAAACAGTTTTTTTATTTCATAAATGCACACTCATCCTCGTTACAGAGTATTCCCTCTGGATTGTACATATTCATATGGAATATATGGCCGCTGTCAGGATTGTTCTGTCCATACGCTTTTGTGATATGTGCAACTCCAACTTTGTTCAGCACCTCATCCACCGCTTTTGTATGTGATGCCAGATCATCATTTACACTGTACATGAGGTACGCCTCCGGGAAATCAGTATTTATATAATCAAGCTGATCCATAAACAACTTATACTGTTCCTCCGTCACAGCATATGCCTGGCTTATTTTCTTACTTTCACATTTTTCAGCTTTGTCGTGTGAACTTGTTTTTCCGTCACTATTCTGATCATCATCCACATCATTTCTCAGATACCATGCGGATATATTGTCATTTCTCTCTGCCATCTTGTATGCACCACAGTTAAGGCATACCTTCTTAGGCAGTAGATCATATGTGAAGAAATCAAGCTTTGCCCTGTAATCGCTGTTTGATGCTATGATGCAATAATTTGCCGTGAGCTGTGCCCCCGCCGAGTCACCGACCATATAGAAATTATCCATGTCTATTCCAAGTGTCTGCGCATTCTCATGGATATACCGAATGAGATACGCCACATCCTCTATGGCCGCAGGATATTTGTTCTGCGGTGACAATCTATAGTTAAAGTTCACCACCACGTACCCGTGCTCCGCAAGAAGGCAGCAATAGTGGCTGTACAGTTCCTTGTCACCATAGAACCAACCTCCGCCATGCACGCTCACTATCACCGGATATTTTCTGTTTTCATCTGTCATATACGATATTGGAACGCAGATATCCATGTAGCTGTTGGATGTATAGCTTGCAGAATCCACGTCTGCGGCATCCCCGGAATCGGCAAAGAATATAATGTTCCTCTCTACACCTTTGTCCCATGTTTCAATCAGCTCATTGAAACGGACCTCATCAAGCTCCTTTTTGTAATCCAGATTCTTTATCTGTACAACATTTGCCGGATATTCAAGCCCTCTGTCTCTCGCCGCATCACTTGCTTTCCAGGCGTGGCGCATATTTACCCATGCCGGAAGATTCTTCTCCACCGCACCGCGGCTGAATATCTCTGCTACGTTCTTCATCATTCTTTCTCTGTCCATAATTTCCTCCATTATTTTAATCTCTGTGCTGTATCCTGAAATAGTCCAGGTACTTTTTAAACTTATCCTGCGCAGTAAGGCAGGTATCCAGCAGATATCCTCTTTCTCTATTCCATTCTGAAAGTCCTCTATAATAATACCATTTGAGATCTTCATCTATGATAAATGGAATTATATCATATTTCAGACACTCCTTGAACAATATCAGCCTGCCAACCCTGCCATTGCCATCTTGAAACGGATGAATACTTTCAAATTCATGGTGAAAATCCAGAATATCATCTAGTGTCTTTTCATTGAGCTTGCGGTATCTTGCAAGGAGATTTTTCATTTTCTCTGGAACTTCTTCCGGCAAAGCCGTATCATGACCGCCCACCTCATTCGGAACTTTCTTGTAATCTCCCACCGCAAACCATTCTTTTCGTGAGTCCTGAGTTCCATTCTTGAGAATCAAATGCAATTCCTTTATCATTTTCTCACTTAATAAGTTCTTTGCATCATCGATCACCAGATCTATACACCTGAAATGATTGGTCGTCTCGACTATATCGTCAACATTTATCGCCTGATCACTCACGCCTATAGTATTTGTCTCATATATATACCGTGTCTGATCATGACTGAGCCTGCTGCCCTCTATATGATTGGAATTGTAAGTGAGATCCACCTGTATCTTATGATAAATGCCACCTTTAATTCCATTTTTTTCTCTTCTCTCAGCACAGTCAGCAGATCCCGGTTCTCTTCTCCCGCAGATTGACGCATTGGTTTCTGCGCAGAATCCGGTATATTCCACGTCTTTCCCGTCAGAAAAGCCCCAGGAATCTTATCATGAGCGCAGTAATTTCTAACGGTTCGTTCTGACACATTCCATTTTTTTGCAGTCTCTGCAACTGAAATATAACCCATGAAAATCCCTCCTTTTACGCAATGGGCTTTTATCATCTGCACAGTGTTTTGTATATAGATAGTATATGCCGTTACCGGCAAGAAATCAACTTTTTCAAGATTTGAAGCCGTTCATTTCTTGCCGATAACGGCATATCTTACATTACTCATATATAGGTTCAAAGTCGTCTGCTCCGTGTCCACACAGAGGACATACATAATCTGCCGGGAGCTCACTTCCTTCATATACATAGTTACATATCTTGCAGCGCCATCCCACTATCTTCTTATCTGTCTTAGGAGGTTTGTCTGCCTTTGGCTTTACATGTGCCTGATAATCAGCATATGTGAGAGGCGCCTTGTCTGACAATGTCTTTGCGTCTACCACCTCCGCGATGAACAACGTGTGTGTTCCAAGGTCATGACGCTCAACCACCCTGCCACTGATGACCGCGCAGGCATACCAGCCCATGTATGGGATTCCGTTGATATCCTCCGGCATCTTTATTCCTTCGAATTTGTCCACGTCTCTTCCCGACTGGAAACCGAAGTGCTTTATCGAGTCAAATGTACACTGCTCGTCAAGTACACTAAGGGCAAACACACCACTCTCCTTGAGCAGATCACATGTGTAATTCGTGTTGAGAACCGATATCGCAACCCGCGTTGGATTGTTCGCCACCTGTATACAGGTGTTGATGATGCAGCCATTTGCCTTGTCGCCCAGCTTTGTGGACAACATGAAAATCCCGTATGATAAACTGTAGATCGCCTTTTTATCCATGATAATAACCTCCTTGTCAATCATAATTAATCAGTTATATAGATTTATTCTCAATAAGATATTTCTATAATACCACATTATCATGCAAAAAGCTCCCCCTGTTTATCACAGGGAGAGCTTTTATTTAGTGAATAAATCTATCTCTCAACAGATATTATGTCATTTATGCCGTTGTCTGATTCCTGATAAAATACTTTTATTTTATCCCCGCTCTGTATAAATATCAGTTCCTCGTTCTCTGAGAAATCCTGCTTGTATACATTGCCATTTTCATCCGTGATATACACATATGTCGTCTCATCCATGTTGATATATTTGATATCAGCTACCGTGATCTGTCTGTTTGGTATATCGTCCGTCATGCTCTGCGTACTCTTAAGTCCGTTCTCTGCCAGCAGCTTGTTGTATGCCGCAAGTGCGTCCTTCTGGGTAGTGCCTGTAGCTACAATATTGTACTTCTCCACATCGACAAGTGCATACATCTTTACCAGGCCACCGTTGTCCTTTAAGACCATGATGTAGGTTGGTATTCCGCTGATATTGATGAGTGATGGGAAGGATGCCTTATAACCAAGATGCTGTACCTGTCCCTCTGCCGATGACATGGCTGAGTATTCCTCTGCACCTGCCACCTTATAATATTTGCTCTCTCCTGTCCGGAGATTCATCAGAGCAAATCCTATGTTGGACTCGTCACCATTTACCGATGTGACACCTGTATATACCCACACATCGCCGTCCATAACCTTGTAACCATAATCATCCGTAGTCCTCTTGCAGCCCTTATTGCCAAATACGCTGTTCCAGTAGCCGCCTGAGAGTTCGCCGTACCAGTCGTATTTCTGGCACACCAGGTCGCCATCATATACACGGTCCACCCAGTGTGGAACATCACTGACTTCATGATACTCTGTATCGCCCGTACACGGATCGCATATAACCACGCCCTTTACATCCTTTGCACCGAAGAGTCCTGCATGCGACTCAAGAACCGGACAGATGTAATATGGATTGCCATCGTCACTGAGCTCCAGATAGAAACCTTCAAATATATATGTCGGATAAGCCATCTGGACATGTCTGTACAGGTTCTTGTTGAAATACGCTGAAGGTGAATACACTATAGGCTTTTCAGTCTGTATATAGTGTGCCTCATTCTTTACCGGATCGACAAGAACATAACCCGGGATTCCGTTCTTCCTGTTGTTCATATATTTGATGAAGCCCGCATAATTGAGTGCTGCGACTTTCATCGGCGCGCCATTATAATCTATAGTGCTGTAATTGCCGCTGACCTCGTACTGGCTGACCACATCCGAGAGTGAACCGACGGCTCTCTCACCTATGATCCTCGCTGTGCTTGTATCCATCAGCGCAATGTCATTTATCTGCCTGCTCTCCGGGATATCTGTCTGGAAATCTCCATCCTCTATATTGATGAGACTTGCATACTTTGATGCACAAAACAGTTTGGATGACGCCGCCACCATAATGAGTCCGACCGCTATCATTATTACTACTATCCATGCTGCCGGTTTCGTTGCTTTCGTTGCGACACTTCTGGTATCATTACTCTCCACCGTGAAATCAAGCGTACAAAAGCCAACAAGCGCAACTGAAATGACCATCCATACCCAGAAACTTGTACTCTGTATATTGATCGCCGGTGTTGCCGCATAATAGTATATAAGCTCTCCCACAACAAGCACTGCAAATGCTATCGCATTCCATTTGCCGAGCCTTCCTGGGGGCTTTGCAAATATCTCCTTTGCTGCTCCTGTGCTTTTCTTTTTCTTTGTCTGTTTACCCATGTTGCCCTTCTTTCCAGCTTACCACGATCTGATTTTTCGCTGCATATACTTACCGGATCGTGTCTGCCATTAATCTATCTACTCCATATGTCTGCCCCATATATTATCATCTATTCCGATAAAAATATATATCTATCCGGTATATGTTATGCCTCGTATCGTTCTGCCAGTGAACGATTGTATATATGTGCTCTCCTGTGCTTTTTGTTATCCTTTTGCCTTCTCTATCCACTTCACAGCCTTCGCCAGCCTCTTCCCGGAATCGGCAAAATGCCCACCTGGATTTATCTCATATATCACATCGTTGTCCTTCTTCAGCAGGTCGCAAATCTCCTTTGTCCGATCCGCAACAGTTGACATCAGCCTGTCGGATGTCCGCGATTCCTTGCCGCCGAGGCTGATGTATATTTGTTTATTCGCTAGTGTTGGCTGGCTGTTTACATATTCCACAAATCCCGGATACCACATTGAACCTGAACATGTGGCACACCCGGCAAATATATCAGTCTGATACATTGCCCAAAGTGCAAAAAGCCCGGCAAGCGAATATCCCATAATATAAAGAGGTCTGTTCGCCCGGCTTTGAATATCCAACTGCGGTATGACCTGATGTTCTATATAATCCAGTGTCCGTCCCGCCTCTCCGGCAAATGATCCATCGACCTCATCCGATCTCCACGGTGAGAGATCCCTGTTCCAGTCATCTATCTGTATCGCAACAAGTGTAAACAGTTCTTCTCCCACCAGTTCTCTGATAGAATCCGCTGTGTGCTCCAGTTCATCTCCCCTGTGTGGGTACATGACCCAGAGGATGATCGGACCATTTTCCGAAGATATAAGTGTGTGTACCTGCATGTTTTTCATCTCCTATAGTGTGTCGGCTATCTTCTGGACTTCCTCCACTGATATGTTCAGTTTCTCATTTGTTTCCGTTAGCCTGAGCCTATTCAAATCTCTCATCCTGCGTCAATACGCTCATGAGTTTTAACACCTCGTCCTTATCTGTACAAATATCACATCAAGACCAATAATGCAATTGAAAACGATATGAATCGAAAATAACCCACTTGCTCAATTGAATTTCACAAGTGGGTTATGCATAACTTTAAATGATATTTTATTCTAAATCAAAAGATAAATCTGACTCATATCCCTGACATTTCGACCTAAATTCCTCAACCTTATTTCCTGCATCATCATAATTACCTGTTGGACTTAAACAGAACTCATAGAAACTGTTTGCCTCAACATAGTATTCTTTTAATTTTGAATAATATGACGCTGACTCTGGTATATTCTTTATACTGTTCTTTGCATCATCCAGCATCTTACTTATATCATCATATGTTCCATCGTTTTTACGACACTCTATATAACAATTAACAACATTTGAAAATGAGTCTACTCTTACACGATATAATCCATCAAATCCTTGCCTAACCTCAAAAAAGTTATTTTTGTTATTTATATCAATAAATGTTTGAGTATCTACCCCTAACTTGGCACATAAATCATTTATGAATACCTCCCCATTTCCCTCACCATCATCAGCATCATAAATACCATAATACCAAACAGTTATAATACCATCTGCCACATCGGTACTCTTTTCTACAGCATCATTCAACTCTTTATACACAGTTTTTGCTTCATCCTTATTTTCTTGTACTGTAGCCTGAGTAGCGGATTTTGCATCATTACCGCTATTGCTACCTCCACATCCGACTACCCCCACTGCCATACATAAGGTAGCCATAATTATACATTGCTTTTTTATAAATCTTCTCATTTGTGATTCCTCCTATTATTTTTCTTTAAATGGATTCGGGTAATTAACCGGTATATGATATGGTGAACCCTTTTTGTCCTGAGTTATCCGTGGATCATTTGTATTTCTACAAAAGTCTTGAACTCGTCTTTGGGTTACTCCCCATAATTCTGCTGCAACTTTGGTTCCCATTTCAGACATATTCTCCCCTCCTTAAAAGTATATTATTTTCGCTTTCGTTTTATCCTACCTTATCATACTTTATCCTACTTTTCAATATAAAGTACACCTCAATGCTATATTACAAAAAAGGCAGGTGATTGAATGAAACCATTAAAGAATAAAGTAAGTATTACTCTCGATGAAGATCTAGTAGAAAGAATAAAACAACTGGCCGAAAATGATGACAGATCTTTCAGCCAATATATAAATCTGGTATTAAAAGATTATGTAAACAAAGTTGATGCGACCCATCCAAAATAAATGTTTTTAGTTATAAAATGGCTGATACTCACATCATCAGCCTTTTTGTAACTGCATTTCTATTTTTCTCAAATAGTATTTCTTTCAAAAACCATTTTACCAAATGTAAAATCACCCCCATTTTTCCTCGATAATTCCACTCTGAGCGTCATTTTTGCGCTTTATAAGCGCATTTGCCTAAATCTATTGACTTCCTGTTTTTATTGCTATAAAGTGTGCCTACCGGCCGGAACAATCTTACACAGGAGGAAGTATATGCCTAAAAATAACAATGACTACGATGATATTTTCAAGACTCTAAAATACAATCACAAGCGTCTGTTTATATCACTGATCAACAAAGCATTTAACAAATCATATCCATTGAATATTGTTCCAACAATCTTACCTACTGACAGTTATATCGAAAACCCAGATACTGACAAAATCGAGGAACGTGAATCCGATCTATTGATGAGTATTTGTGGTGATACCTACCTGATTGAATGCCAGAGCTATGAAGATGGCACCATGGCGATCAGAATTGCCGAATATGCTTTTCTGTCTGCTCGGAATAATGCCGTTTGGGAAAACGGAAGGGTTATTCTAAATATGCCTGCATATGTAGTTGTATATATTAAGAGCAGTGAACATACTCCTTTATATACAGAGATCTCATTGAAATTTCCAAATGGGGAATCCGTAAATTATGATTGTAAAAATATCTTGCTAAAGGACATTTCCAAGGAAGACATGATTTCTGATAGACTGTTTCCTTATATTCCATTTTACATAACGAGATATGAGAATGAAATCTGCAATAAGGGCAATATCGATTCTGCATTATCTGATCTGTTATATTTTAGAACCGAACTTACAAAACTTTACCAGAATAATGAATTGTCACCGGAAGAACTTTTGGATATAATGAATTATATAAACAGGATCATTAAACATATTGCGGATGGCAATGAATATGAGGAAAGGATGGTGAGTATCATGGGTGGTACAGTGGAAGAAACCCCATCTCAAAAACTCAAAAGACTGGAAGATGAGAAAAATATACTCAGTCTTTTTTCAAATGGAGCAGATTTTGAATTGATCAGAAAGTCTTTTTCCGAAAAAATCATTTCAAATGAACGATTATTGGAACTGCAAAAATCAGCTACACAAAAATAAAATTTCACAAGATATAAGGATCATCTGTGGGTAATCAACTTGCTCACGGATGATTTTTATTTATACGGCGATTTCTCATAGTTGACTTATCGCGGAATCTGTATTATATATTATAATACAGGTAATACAAGAAGGAGGGCCACCACATGATCATAGAGCTTGACATGAGTAGTGACACACCCATATACGTACAGCTGCGCAATCAGATAGTAAAGGGAATCGGCAAAGGCGAGATACAGCCAGGCGAAAAGCTTCCCACTGTAAGACAGCTTGCGGCGGATGCCGGCGTGAACACAATGACTGTGAATAAGACATACCAGATACTAAAAAATGAGGGATATATCAGAACTGACAGAAGGCTTGGAGCATTTGTATCAGAAAATATCAATATGAACGCCGAGTTCCGTGACAAGCTGGAGTCAGAGTTGGAACTTCTGTCCGCCGAGGCAAGCATAACCGGGATGAACCGGGAAGATTTTCTCAAGTTATGCGATGAAGTATATTCCAAAATGAAGTCTTCTCCAATCCAAATATCCACTTAAATTACTAGAAAGGAGCAACATATGAGCATAGCATTATTTATCATCTTCCTGTTTATGAACTTCTTCATACTGCTCATAATGAAGTTCGTATATACAAGTAATTATTCGTATACCGAGGGAATGCTCCTGGGTGTCCACATTCCAAAGGAACACATTGAAGACGAAACCATCCTGAATATTGTTGCTGCTGCCAGACGTAAGATGAACCGGATTATCTGGATAAATCTCATCCTTGGAACAGCCCTGTGCTTTGTCGTATTCTGGGAGATCATTATATTCATACTGGCATACACTGTCTGGATGATCGCATTCTGTTTCCTTATAACATATGCAAACAACTCTGCGCACAGGAAAATGTATGCCCTAAAGATGAAAAATGACTGGGTGGTCCCTGATCAAAGAAGAAAACGTTACATTGATACAAATGTGTCAACCCAGATCGGCAAAAGTGAGATCAGTTTCAATTATCATGGAATAATAATCCTTGTAGAGCTCATTTGCCTAGTACCATTTGCGATAGGGAAAAGTGCGGTCATATCAACCACAATGATAATAATGGGACTCTGCTCCGTCCTGATGTCACTTACATCCATGATATTCCACATATATGTAAACCGACACGAGCGAACTGTGTACAGCTCGGATACCCAGCTCAACCAGACCGTCAATAGAACCATGAAGATATACAAGGGACTTGCAATGCTGATTCTTTCGGCAACAAATGCTGTCGCATGGGTATATATCACTATTGACACCCTGATTCATTGCATATCATCAGCCAGTAAGTCCCGGCAAATTTCGCTTTCTGATATCCTAAATTTCAAGGGTGCGCTTGTAGATGTCTCGCTGTGCAGCTCCGCACTCTATGTCTATATATTTGTCCAGACTCTTGCTGCCATCGGATTGTTTGCACCTCTCCTCATGGCACAAAGCAGAAAACGTGAACTCTTGACCGCCGACACCCAGCCTCTCTACGTGGATGACGACGAATACTGGAAAACCGGATATTACTACAATCCTTCCGACCCGCATGTGCTGGTTCAGAACAGATTGCAAAGTGGAAATTATACATTTAACTATGCCACCAGGAGCGCAAAGATTTTTACAGGACTTACATATATCCTTATCACCGCCTGCATTGTCTGGACGATAGGCGTGCTTGTGCCATTCATAAACGTGCATATTGACACTCATCTTGACTCCAACAAACTCACTGTGTCTGCTGCCATATACTCATCGGAGATATATTTTGATGACATCGAGGAGGTTCAGCTTCTGGATGAACTGCCAGACGATGATTTTGTCCGTATCAACGGAGGTGCCACCGATGAATACCTGATCGGCCATTTCAAGAGCAGCACCTACGGCAAATGTGAGCTGTATGTATACGCAGACAGTTATCCCATCATCATGATAAAGACAAGGGATGAAGTGATATTTATGAACACCAGGGATTCTGATGATACTTATTCTATCTTCGAATCCATACATTCATGAGATAACGCCAAAACAGGCACAATAGATAAGACCATCATGCATTTTAACACTAAATACATGATGGTCTTTTGATCTGTTCACACATAGCCATTCCGTCTATGCTATCATTTTCTTAAGAAATGCTCCCTGTTCGGATACTCCTGCCTGAATGCCGCCAGTGCTGCGCTCTGAAGTATGGCAAATTCCTTGTCCATGTGCAGCATATGCGGCGCGTCAAATGCGATGGAGCTTATCTGATCTGCGATCTTCTTCGCCACGCCCTCATCCGAGAGCTGCCCCATACCAAATGCTATGGATGTGAAACCTCTGCCGCCTCTGCTCACCTCGATGAACTTGAGAAACGCATTCTTGAGTTCATATAGCAATATCTCCTGTTCCTCGGCACTTCTCCTGTCTGCGTCGAACAGGCAGAGCTTGCTTATAATCTCCACTGCCTGTTTCTTTTTCTGACCTCCGATGTCAACAGAACCGCCCTCCGATATGTATTTGAGCTCCATAAGGCAGCCCACAAATGCATCATTCTTCGGCTTTCTCTTGCCATATCTCGCCGTCCACAATCTCTGACGGAAGGCAGTAGACGAACCGGCGCTGTCACCATCCATATCCGTGCTGTTATTTTCCAGCAGTTCAAGTCTCTTATCCGCATCCGTCTCTCCGTAAAATTCTTCTATCCAGCTATTTTCCATATGCATCCTTCCCGAATATATAATTGGATCTGTATCTCTACATTAGTTCTTGATAATTTTTCCAGACAGATCTTATCCAATTATATATGCTTTTAATTCACGATTCTTTATTCATGTATCAGTCGGTTACCCTTATCTGTGCAGGAAATCATCCACGCTGTCAACATCGACCTTCCAGTAAGGCGACACGTAATATTTGCCCTCGTCAAGATTATGACCATCAATGCTGTTTCCCTTGAAGAGATCAACTGCCAACCGCGCTATCTCTCCCGCCTGGGCCTCCTTGTCATTGTAAACTGTTCCCTGCATGTTTCCCTGCTTTATCGCCTGGAGAGCATCATCAAGTCCGTCTATTCCAAAGATCACAGGCCATTTGTCCCGGCTTATACTTGAGTTATCGTACGCCTCAACTGCGCCCAGTGCCATCTCATCATTGTTGGATATGACAAGCTCTATCTGACTGCCATACTGACTTATAAGCTGAGTCATTCTGTTCTCCGCCTGACCTCTGTTCCAGTCTGCAAACTGATAACTGAGCTTCTCAAGATCCACTCCCTTATCCATGATGGTCTTCACCGAACAGTCGGTTCTGCTTATGGCATCCTGATGTCCGGCCTCCCCCTCCAGAAGAACATACTGTATCTTGCCATCACCGTTGCGATCCACTTCGCTGTGCTTCTTTATATAATTTGCCGCAATCTCCCCCTGCATATCACCGGATTCTTTTGCGTCACAGCCAACATAGTAGAGCTTTTCCCACTGCATCAGGTCATCACGCACCGGCTCTCTGTTGAAAAAGATCACTGGTATATCACTCTGCCTTGCTGACTTGATAATATTTGCCGGTGCGGTTCTGTCTACAAGATTTACACACAGCACATCGCAGCCTGCATCTATCATCTCATCAACTATCTCATCCTGCTCACGCTGATCATTATCACCACTTCTCACCGATACTATCACATTCATGTTTGTGGTCTCCATAGTCTTAAGCTGAGATTTCACCTTTTCAATCATGGCATTTATGAATGGATCATCTGCTGTATAAGTGACCACCCCGACTCTCATGGTTTTGTTTGATTTTTTATTGCTGCTGCCGCAGCCCATAAGCGAGACTATCATCGCAGCTGCCAGCAAAAGCACATATATTTTTCTTCGTTTCTGTCTACTCATATGAATATAAAAACCTCTCTACATCATCGGAGAACAAATCGTCACTGTATATTATCTTTATGCCCTCCTCCCGACTCTTCATCGTATACAATCTGCTGTTCAGACCCTTTACTACCTCTGTCACACTGGCATAGCCAACACCGTATCCATCCGGAATAACAAGGCACTTTATCTTGCCCGCATCAAGCAGCGCCACAGATTTTACGCTGGTCCCCATTCCATATATCTGGGCGCCATTGTACATACCGTTATCCGCATTCTCTCCTATCTCATCGATCGCATATGTGTCCATCACAACCATGTAGTCCACCTTTCCCAGAATATCCACAATGTCACATATGTTCTGATTGCCACATCGGCTGTACACCCAGCTCACCTCGCATCCGGTTCCTTCTATCGCATCCATAAGTCCTGCTTTTCCGCTCACACTTCCCTCTGTCTGGGAATATCCGGTTATAATGCCTATGCTTTTGCCACGGAGTCCGTCCGCATCATTTGCCCTGATCTGTTCTCCAAGGGTATATCCTATCTTGTAGTTATCAGGTTTTATCGTGACAAATCCCGAGGCGCCATCTTCACTGTATGCATCCTGGGTTATAAGTACAAATGGTACATCGCCAAGCTGTCCCAGCATATCCGATGTATCCTCGCCCGGTGCAGGACAAATTATGAATGCATCTACATCATTTTCAAGCTGTTCATCTATGAGTTCCTTCTCATCCTGGGCTGACTCGATATCATCGGTGTTGCATATGATAAGATGGACATCATTGACATTTGCTGATTGTTTTAGTCCATTTATAAGTCCATCCCACCTCTTATCACCGGAATTTGAAAGTATGACCGCTACTCTTTTCTGAGGCACATTTTCCCGGAATATCTGGTGTATAAAGAATCCGGCTATAACCACCAGAAACAGCTCCGCGATCAGAAAGGTTATCTTACTCTTCTTCATCTGTCACCATCCCCCTTCCAAAATCCTGCCTCTCAAGTCTCTCTCTGTTCTCCTCCGTGTAAGGAATGGCTGGAATGTGAATGACAACCTTTGTTCCCTCGTCCGGCTCACTGTAAACCTTTAATCCATATTCGCTGCCAAACATCAGCTTTATCCTGGAGTGAACATTGATAACACCCACTCCGGAGCCATGCTTTGGCACCTTATTGTTGTCCACAAGGATGTTCCGGACAACATCCTCCGACATACCCATGCCATTATCCTCAACTGAAATGTAGATGTCATTGCCCTTCTTCTCACCGCGGACAGTTATCTTGCCGCCATCGTCCTCATCCATGTTGCCCACACCGTAGTATATTGCATTTTCCAGGATCGGCTGCACGATAAGTTTAACTGTACAATAATCATTTATCTCTTCGTCTATGATAAATTCTGTAGCAAATCTTTCTTTATATCTTACCTTCTGTATGTTCATGTAACTCGTGCTGTGCTGGATCTCGTCCGCTATCCTTATGACAGTTCTGCCCTTTGACAGACTTATCCTCAGCAGCTTTGCAAGCTCAGATATCATAAATACTGCATCTGTATTTCTGTTCGCCTCCACCATCCATGTTATGGACTCCAGTGTATTATATAGGAAATGCGGATTGATCTGACTCTGGAGCGCATCCATCTCACTCTTTCTCCGCTCATTCTGCTGTCTGATTATCTCCTGCATCAGAATCTCTATCTGCTCATAGGATTTCTTGACCGAATATCCCAGATGTCTTATCTCGGAAGATCCTCCAATATATATATCCGTGGTTCCACCTGTCTCATATGACTTTACTGATTCATTCAGCTTAAGTATAGGCTTTGAGATTTTCTTTGTTATGATCCTGTTCACCCACAAGAGCATCATAAGCAATATCACAACCGTAGTTATGATGTAATATCTGTACTGATTGATGCTGGCAGTCTGAACACTTTCCGGGACAACTCCTATGATCTTCCATCCAGTGTAGGCTATACTGCTGACAACAACATTTTCTGTGCCACCCGTCATCTTGATCTCATATGTACCGTCATCGTATACCGCTGCCTCTGTACTTTCCTCTGTGAAAAAGCCTCTGTCTATCTCTGCTCTTCGCGGATGGTATATGATATCTCCGTCACGGTTGCACAGATAATAATAAGTCTCACTTGAAGAATCATTGATCCTTGAAAGAGCCTCCTCGATCACGGAATACTTCATATCTATCAGAAGCACGCCGTTTACCGGCTTATCTCCATCATTGATATCAACAGAACGGCTGAGGGATATGACCCAATAATACCTGTTGGCGCCATCTTGAAACAGATCTTGTATATGAGGTGTAGAAAAGTGCATATTCTCTATATCTTCAGATGCATTCTTGTACCATTCCTGTTCCTCGACATTAACCTTATCCTTCTGCACTGCAACCGGCTCCGCAGCAACAAGCTTACCGGAATTGTCGTACAACGCCATACTCTGCACTTTGTCAACATTCACCTCATATAAAAGGCTGAACTGTCTGCTGAACTCCTGACTGGAGATGTCATATTCCTGGATAATGTTATAATTCACTCCATTAGATATCTGTCTAATGCCTGCCAGGTCTGTATCCACTTTATCCACAGTACTCTCTATCATGCTTTCTGCATTTGACACTGCAGTCTGCTTTATCGCAAGCTTGAATCTATTGTAAATAAGAAATCCCATAACAACAGTTGTGGTTATCGTCAGTCCTGTGAGCACCGCCATTATTATTGACTGTATGTCAAATCCTATAAATCTGCCATGATGAAACCAGCCTCGCAGCCTCGTGCGCAGAGAATATTTATTTTTCTGCATTTTGCCCTGAGCATCCTTTTTCTCTCTAATCTTCAAAACAATTCTACTCCCCTTATACTTTCTCTGCTCTACTTATTCCCCGTATGTTCAGTTCTGTACTTTGATGGCGACATTCCAAATCTCTTCTTGAACACGTAGCTGAAGTAATTTGCATCCTGATATCCCACCTGCTCTGCTATCTTATAGCTTTTCTCATTTGTCTCAAGTATGAGATTGGCTGCGTGATCCATCCTGTAATCCGTCAGATACGAGATAAATGACTTGCCTGTCTCCTTCTTGAACACCGATGAAAAATACGAATTGGACACACCAAGCTCTGAGCACACCGTATCCAGCGACAGATCGGGCTCCATATACCTGCCAACTATCATATTCTGGGCATCCGTTACCATTCTTCTGGATGTGTTATTTCTGGCATTTTTCAATTCCTCGCTGATCGCCATAGATGTGTCTATGAGCCATGCTGTGAGTGTGACTTCATCCATCTCCGGAACCTTCTCATATGGGTTACTGATTCCACCTGAAAAATTGTCAAAATCTATAAAATTATTTGCGCAGAATCTGTAGAATGTTCCTACCATCTCCATGAGCGTCAGCTTGTACCTGTTCATGGTCTGTGCAGATCTGTGCAGCTTCTCTATCTCATCATGTACTGCGCCCTCAATGGCATCTCTTTTGCCAAGATATATTGACTTGATAAGCTCATGCATATTTGCATCTTCATACTGTACTGCTGCCTTCTGCTCCTTCGGTGCGATCTCAGCAATATTTATAGCCCTCTGGGTTCCGTATAAAACCCTGTATGATACAGCTTCCCTGGCACCCTCATACGAATTGTTGATATTCAGAAGACTGTCGCACACTCTGCCAATACCGGCAGTCACCACGGCGCCCATGACTCGGTAAGCCCATCTGCAGAATCTGTCACAGGCATCCGTCAGCTCTGACATGGCATCCTCCGAGGCTATCTCGATGATTAGCACTGTGTTGCCCAAGTATGTAAACACCTGGCATGTCCATGTATCAGCAATTCTGTCCTTGATCTGCTGTTCCACCGACATTGACAACAGAAGTGGGTTCATTCCATCTGGAACGTGATGCTCCGATGTATGAAAAACCGCGCAGCAATAAAGCGGTCCCTTCATATCGATCTGGTATGCTGCAAGGAATTTCTCATAATCCGACTCGCTCACTCTGCCCTCTATCAGGGATACAAACAGATTTGTCTGAAGAACAGGCAGAGATGCATTGAAATAATTTGCAAGCTTTTCCACATTCAGCTTTTCCTCCCTCTCCTTGTCCAGAGAGTTCTTGACCCTCTTCAGGCAGTCTGAAAGTTCTAAGGCATTTATAGGCTTGAGCATGTACTCCTCTATCTCAAGGTGCACTGCCTCCTTGGCATACTCAAACTCATCAAATCCTGTAAATATGATGATGTGTATATTCTGATAATCATTGTTAAGTCTCCTGGACAGTTCGAGGCCGTCCATGTATGGCATCTTGATGTCCGTTATGACCACATCCGGCTGCAGCTTCTCCACCAGTTCAAGAGCCTTAACACCGTTGTTGGCACTGCCCACAACATCAAATCCGAGCATATCCCAGTGGATCTTTCTCTCTATAACATCTATAACCTCTTCCTCGTCATCGACAAGGATAACCTTGTATTTATCCATCTAACAGAAATCCTTTCTATATATCAAATGCCACCCGGTTCACCGGTCTTTTCCAGCAGTGTAATTATATCAAATACCGCAGAGAATATCTGTACTTTTATTATTATTTCTTCATCTATACCGTCAAGAAATTTTCCTCACCTGTCCGTGACTCGAAACCTTGCCTGTTTCCAGCTGAGGATCCAGCTTGTTTCCGGCTGAACATCTTGCCCTCCCGTAATCTGGAATATTTTCTCTATCTCCAACAAAATAGCTGCTGTAGGATAAAATTGTAACTCCCCCCCACATATAACCCTTGCAGGAAAATAGAGCGAAGGAAGCGGAACACTGGCCCAAGATTTTACAATATATAAATATCTCCACAGCCCAGCCTTCCTTGCATGCGCCTGCCACTTTTATGCATGCCACCTAATCGATAGCTAGACGCGACTGATAATTTCTTCTCCTTCCACCACGAACAGCTGTATCTGCCCGGCTGCATGCATGGCTGCATTTATATACTGCGACATCGATAGTGAACACGACTGAGCTTCAGCGCTTTTTGCCACTGCGGAGACCGCATTGCCCTTATCGCGGTCAAAGCAGTGTGCAGATAAAAGCAAGCTGAAGTGAGGGAAGGGGAACGTGATGCCACAGTATATAAATGCAGCCATCATCAGCCGGGCAGATACAGCTTCCGTTAGCACAGCCGCACAGAAGGCGTCCGCCAATCCACATGCCTTGCGTCATGCGTGCACTTCGTGCACTTCACAAGGAATCCTCCCGCTTATGCGGGCCCCTCCTTATGAAAAAAACCGCTCAATCCATCCTGTAGACGATCCGAGCGGCTTTTTATATAAAGGTTTTGTGAGAGTTAAATTTGTTGTTCCTTACTTCTTCTGTACATACTTGAGACAGTCAAGAGTTACAGCGGCAAGGATGATGATACCTTCGAATATGAACTGAAGGTTTGTATCAATACCAAGAATGGTAAGTGAGTAGGTAAGTGATGTGAAGATAAGAACACCAGTTACAACACCGGAGATCTTACCGATACCACCTGTGAATGAAACACCACCAACAACGCAGGCTGCTATGGCGTCCATATCCCAGCCCTGTCCATAAGCTGCACTACCTGAACCAACCATTCTGTTACACTCAAGCCATGATCCGAATCCGTAAAGGATACCGGCAAGGATGAATGCGCCAAGTGTTACCTTGAAAACTGATATACCTGAAACTGCTGCTGCCTCTGGGTTTCCACCTACAGCGTACAGATTCTTACCAAATGTAGTCTTGTTCCAGATGAACCATACTACTACGATTGCAACTACTGCCCAAATGATAATAGTTGGGAAGTTTCCTATTGTTGGGATGAACATATTTGGTATTGCTGAATCAATAGCACCAAACGAAACACCCTTTGTCGCATATGTTACAAGTCCGAAGATGATCAGCATGTTCGCCATTGTTGAAATGAACGGATGCATCTTGTACTTCGCCATGAAGAAACCTGCAATACTTGAAAATACTGTTGTGAGGATAATACATGCAACAAGTGCAAATAGTGCTTTTCCTACAACCGGCATACTTGAGAAATCAAATATGTGTCCAAACACACCACCTGTATTTGCACCATTGTGCATGATAATGGTAGCTGTAACCATACCCATACCAACCATACGTCCAATCGAAAGATCGGTACCGGTCAGGAGGATAAGTCCCGCAACGCCGAGTGCCAGGAACATTCTAGGTGATGCCTGCTGAAGTATGTTCAGTATATTGGTAACTGTGAGGAGCTGTGTGTTCTTCACAATTGGAGTGATGATACAAAGTGCAATGAATATCAACACGATTACTATATACAGACCGTTCTTGTAAAGGAACTGTGTTGTGTTGAATGTGTACTTGTAATTCTCAAATTTCTGTGCTCTGCTCTGCATGAATGTGTACTTGGACATTCTAAGGAGATCTATCAGATGATACTTGTGTGAAAATGCATCATGCTTTCTGTCCTTAATCTCCTGAAGTCTTGACTCATGTGTCATCTGTGCATCAAAGAGCTTGTTCTTGTATACATATTTCTCGTCCTTGATCTCCTCCGGATCAGAGAGTTTTGCAAGTGTCTGCTCATGCTCTGTCTTGAGTGTTGCCTTTACTCTCTCATAGGACTCATTTTCTGCTGCCTTCTCAGTCTCGCAGCTTGCCACTACTTTGCTGTAGTACTCGCTGTCATAATGCTCCTTAAGGTATCCCTCTGCGTCAGCGATAAGCTTTGCAACCTTATCCTTATTGGCTGCCTCAACTGCCTTTGCCTTCTCCAGGGCTGCCTTATCCTTTGCGATTATGCTATCCTTTTCTTCCTTTGATAAATTCTTATCTTCCTTTGCGATAGCTATATGGTTCTTCAAACTACGAACCTTGTCAGATCCATCAACTCGAAGTTCATCGATCTGAGCCTGTATCTTTCCAACATATTCATCAATCGGCTTGAGGAGTTTTTCCTCTGCATCAGCCGAAAGGATCATATTTTTATCTGCCATATCCATGCTCCTCTCTATTACAAATATTTAGCACTAAGTCTTAACAATTCTTCCTGATTAGTCTCCTTGGTATTTACAATTCCGGCAAGGTGTCCATTTGACATAACACCTATACGGTTTGTGATACCCAGGATCTCCGGCATCTCAGAGGAGACAACTATGATAGTCTTGCCCTGCTTTGCCATGTTGATTATAAGTTCATATATTTCATACTTGGCTCCTACATCGATACCTCTTGTAGGATCATCCATCATGAATACATTTGGTGAACGCTCAAGCCATTTTCCGAAGATAACCTTCTGCTGATTACCACCGGACAGGTTGGCGATCATATCGTCAGGTCCCATACACTTGGTGTGCATGACCTTGATCTCCTCAGCTGTGGCACGAACCATGCTGTCATGTGACAGTGCCACGCCGCTCTTGTAGTGGTTCATATTTGCAATGGTGGTATTGAAGGTGATATCTGCCTTGAGGAAGAGACCATTTGCCTTTCTCTCCTCAGTGATGAGGGCAAATCCGTGATCCATAGCATCCTTTGGACCGGTGAAGTTCATGATCTTGCCACCATACATTACATTTCCTGCTGCTCTTGTACGAATACCAAATATAGTTTCCAGGAGCTCTGTACGACCTGCGCCAACCAGACCATAGAGACCGAATATCTCACCCTTCTTCACATCAAATGTGATGTTCTGGAGCTTCGGTGCATACTTTGTGGAGAGTCCCTGTACTGAGAGGATCGTCTCACCCGGCGTATTGTCGACCGGTGGGAATCTGTTATCAAGTGAACGACCAACCATGGCTGATATAAGCTCATTCATGTTGGTGTCCTTGCTGTCCTTTGTCATGACCAGACTACCGTCTCGGAGAACTGATATCTGATCACAGATCTCGAATATCTCATCCATCTTATGTGAGATGTAGATCAGGGAAATTCCCTGCTCCTTGAGCTGTCTCATCATCTTGAAAAGCTTTGCAACCTCAGGTGCTGTCAGTGATGATGTAGGCTCATCAAGTACGATTACCTTGGAATTGTACGAGATAGCCTTTGCGATCTCACACATCTGTCTCTGGGAAACTGACATTCTCTTCATCGGCTGTGTAAGATTGACCGTTATACCCAGCTTTCTGAACAAGTCTGAAGCTTCCTTCTTCATACGGCCCTCATCGATGACTCCAAGAGAGTTCTTTGGATAACGTCCAAGGAACAGGTTGTCAACAACGCTTCTCTCAAGACACTGATTTAATTCCTGATGAACCATCGCAACTCCATTCTCGAGTGCATCCTTAGGGCCAGAGAAATTTACTTCTTTTCCATCTAATATTATTGTGCCTTCGTCCTTCTGATAGGTTCCGAAGAGACACTTCATCATTGTCGATTTACCGGCACCATTCTCACCCATAAGTCCCATGATCGAACCAGGTTTAACATTCAAATTAATATGGTTAAGGACCTTGTTTCTGCCGAATGATTTGCTCATGCCTTGAATCGATAAGATGTATTTATTCTTATCTTCTGCCATATCTCTACTTCCTTTCATTGAACATCAGCCCATTAATAGTCGCCTTCGGCGAGGGCTGATGCTACATATCAAGTTTTCATAGAAAACTTGATACATGCTCTTAGTAAAAGAAGGGTATCAAATGTTTAGTCTGACACCCCTCTGAGTTAAATCATTTCCTATTGATCAATCATCCAGGTAACTTATATTACTTAGAGAGAATTGATGTGTATGATGCTGCATTGTCTGTCTTAACCATGTTGATTGCAAATGCATCGTACTCGCCTGGGTTACCAAGACGGTTTGTGATGTTAGACTCTGTCTGTCCATCACCACCGATGTAATCTACATTCAGGTTAAGAAGGTCATCGTAGTTCTGAAGAAGTGGCTGGTATGTTGAGCTCAGGAAGTTATCTGAAGCGTTGTAGATGTCAAGCCATACCTTCTTGCTTGGACTCTTGCTTGAGTCAAGCTGCTTTGAAACCTTGTCATAAACCTTTGTTGAATCTGTGAAATCCTGATAGTTGTCTGCTGTTACTGCCACGTTCAGTGCGTAGTATGATCTCTCGTCTGCGCTGTATCTGTAGTCAACACCTTCCTCAAGCTGGTTTCCAGCCTCGTCTGCTGTACCGATACCAGTATCAACATCTACACCATCAAGTGCGTTACGGAGAACTCTCAGTGTCAGGTAAGCCTGAACATCTGCATGCTGTGAAATTGTTCCGCCGTAGCCCTCTGCAATTGCTGCAACTGCATCGCTGTTAGCATCGTATCCAAATGTAGGAACCTTGTTGTCCTTTGCCCAGGCATTGAACATTGACATTCCCATACCATCGTTATTTGAAACAACTACATCGATCTGATCACCAAATGATGCTGTCCATGTTCCTATTGCATTACCAGCTGTAGCTGCATCCCATGTAGCTCCTGCTGAGTTCTTCATCTCCTGTGATGCAAGCTCTCTGATCGTATATGTCTTGCCATCAACATCAAGCTTAGCATCCTGTACTACTGTTGCCTTACCATCTACGTTTGTTCCGGCTGGTGTTGAATCAACTGCTCCGTTTGCATCAACTCCTGTGCCAAGTGCTGAACGAACACCTCTTGTACGTGCGATTGAATCATTGTGTCCGATATCACCGATTGCAAGTACATATCCGATGACTCCATCACCGTTACGATCGATCGTTGCTGCATTTGCCTTGATGTAATCAAGAACCATCTGGCCCTGGAGCTCAGCACCCTGATTAGCATCAAATCCTACATAATATGTGTCCTTGTTGTAGCTAAGAGCGTCCTTGTCAAGCTCTCCTGTTGAACTGTTAGATGGCTGACGGTTGAACCAGCAAAGTGGCTTGTCCTTGTTGGCTACTCCACTGCTTGAGCTTCCGCCACTTGAGCTTCCGCCTGATCCACATCCTACCATTGATAAAGCAAGTGTTGCAGCTGCTGCTACAGCTAAAATTCTTCTTTTTCTCATATTACATTCCCTCCTGTTCTTTGAACATCAGCCCATTTGTAATTGCCTTCGGCAAGGGCTGATGCTGCATGTTAAGTTTTCTGAAACTTAACACATCCTTTGGCTTTGTGTGTTTTATTTTTTCGTCTTGCCTCATTGACTGTACTCATTATAAGTTGATACGGGATTTGAAAGAATAGAATATTTTTGGATTAATTAGCAAAATTTTGTGATTTATTGATTTTTTTATAGATATTTTTACCAATTCACACTGGTTAATAGTTATATGTCAGGTGTATTTTTTGCTTAACACGGGTAAAATTGCATATTGAGTTGGGCAGTTTTGACTCATTCTCGGCATTTTAGTTTTAGTGGAATCTTCTATAACGGCTTGTTTTTATCTTTTTGTTGTTGTTTCGTAGGTTTGTGCATAAAATTATCTCCTTTTTGCTAGAGCGTGGGTTCGACTCACCCACGCTCTTTTTCAAGCTTACATATTCACATTCAAGTAATTTCCACAATAAGGACATTTGCTGGAATATCCAGTCGCTGCACGGAAACTCGAACCACAATTCGGGCATCTGACCGCCACAAGTCTCAGCTTATCCGGCGCCACCGGCTTGTCGTCCATGAGCTCTTCTTCACCTGGAAGCCTCTCATCCCTTACTGAATCCGGATCATAGCCGTATTTGCCGTTGTACTCGAATATATCTATCGTCAGACCTATCGGGTACATGCCGGCACCCCTTGTGAATCCAGTTGGTATTATAGCCTCCCGCTCGACATGGTAGCTGTCAAAGTAATGCACGATCGTGTCCATCATATATGTATTGTTCACCTTAACAGAAGTATTCTCTGTGTATCCATATATCTTTGCAGGATACTTCACACCTTTTTTTACTATCATCTTCTTGTTGTGGACCAATATCGCCACCACTATATCCATGCTCCCACCGATCAGTAAGAAACCTCCCGGAAGGCTCAACATAGCCAGGGGGAATTTTCCCGGCTCCGCCACAATTGCAAATATAATTCCCACGAAAACGCCGACAGCAAGGAATATACTGCCAACCAAAACCACTATCTTATGAGCCGCATTCATACTATTTCTTCCTTTCTCAAATATCTGCAAAACCCACCGATTCTCTGCTCATACCATGTCTACATCACCATCTGCCAGATTATGTACAATACAAGCAAGTGTCCCGGATAAAATGCATAACAGAAGTATTTAAACCACTTCTTATGGTATCCCAATTTTCCATTGTATAGCCATATCACTGGCAATGCGATTAGCGCAAACGCCTGCTGCGGGAATTCAAAGCTATGTCCCGCTATACTAAATGTATAACAATATCCACTAAGCAGCTGTGCATTGATATAATACATACACACGAGCTGTGCTATCAATTTCCATGGTTCCTTGCCCCGGAACAGATAGAACATTATAACCATGACAACTCCCGCTCCATAGAAATCAACCATGGTGATCGTTCCTATCACATATCCCACAAGAGTCACAACAATCGCAACCGGGATCCACAGCCATACCTTGCCCGTTTTCCTCACCTTGTCTATCAATGCTATCAGCAGCAATCCTATGAGAAATGTCCAAAGTACATTCTGATGAAACAGATACAGGACACTGTCTCCGGACACAAGATCAAACGGAACTTCAGATATCACCGCAAATATCAGCATTCTGCACAGATATCTGCGGAAATTACTGGTGTGATAAAATCCCTCAACTATCATGAAGGCAAATATCGGAAATGCTATTCTTCCTATGCACGTAAGTATATCCACATACGGAAACAACGTTGCCCACATGTGATCACTGAGCATGCATGCCATCGCAATGATATGCAGCATACAGGAGCTGAATACTCCCGCCTTTATATTCCAGGACTGTTTCCCCGGATCAACCATTTTACCATTCTGTATATCCGTCATATTGATTCCTCCTTTTTATATGACTTCGTCATATTGGTTCCTAATATGTGCCGCCAACTCCTTCGCCCTTGTTAAATCCGAATATGGCGCAGCATATCAGATCTATGATAAACAATACCGACAATGTGATACATATAATGTTCTGCACTTTTTTGCTCTTGGAATTCAGAAATTCACTGAGCTTCGGTGCCGCTATATACACTCCAAACAGGCTGCCCAAACCAAATGCAAGAAGTCCCACCAGACATATTCTTCCATTTACATTAAGAAACTCGTTCTTGTAGTCCCAATACTGTGAATTAAAGAAGAAATCCAGTGCCCAGCTTGCTATGAATTCTATGATTCCACATACCACCATCGCCATAGCGAACAGCTTCGCCTTATCTGCCTTGAAGCGGTCAAGCAGGAATATAATAGCAACGCCGCCGACTCCGTACACAGGCAGCCACGGTCCATACATGGTTCCACGGTTTACAAGAACATGATCCATAACTATATAGAGTACGACCTCCCACAGCCATCCTATAAAACAGAACACAAAGAAGAAGAAAATGAAGTCCCTGAGACTGTATTCACTCTTCACCTTCATTCCCTCAGGCACCTCGACCGCGACATCCTGGAGAATATAGGCCGGTTTAGTCCATACCTCAGCAACTCCCGCGTCTCCTGCCGACTGATAAGCAGCCTCGATAGCCTTTTTGTTATATGGTGCAGCATTGAATGCTTCCTCGACAAAATTTTCCACACCTATATTCTGTCTGAACCAGAAGTACATCTCCACATCAAGCTCCATCTGAAACGGTAATGCTACCAGAAGTCCTGCAACCGGTATAGCCTTGATCATCCACACGTGGATGCACGACAGATCCGTCAGGAACATTTTCCACTTATAGCCTCTCGTCATCTCCCTTGACATGTTCTTCGCATCTCTCCACTTGAGTCTTGGATTCTCCGCCAGGAGATATGGAACCATCCTATACTGATAATACTTGTACACACCACCGATTATCGTGAGCCACCAGAGTGTCATAACAACATTGTAACAGAACATGACCCACATAAGTCTGAGTAAATAATGTCTGTGGAAAGGTGCAAACATCCGGTTGACGGACACCTTGTCACTGTATCTGCACTCCATGGCATAACGGCATTTGCCCACTATCGCCGCACTCTGTATAAAGAAATGGACAACAGCCATGATAAGAGCAGATATCAGGAGCATCACTATGACCTCGCCGGGATTTCTCTCCACATATGCCGTGTTGGCGCCTAAAAGCTTGATGATCCAGGTCTGCTTCGCCGTCACCGAGTCTATCGCACGGGCTACTGTCTCGGCTTTTTTCTCCGACATATGCTCAATCATCGGCATATTCTTTACATACTCCTTGAGTATGGTCACATTGTCAGCCTCATGCTCGGTCTCCTGTCCAAGCACCTGATCTATTCCCTTCACGAATTTTGTCTGGGAAGAATCATCTACCCCAAGATAAGAGAAAATAAAACACACAGCGACCATAGCCATCCAAGCCATAAGTCCACGTTTAAATACCGTGTTCCACGCTCCCTTTTTAAGCTGTTTCCTGTTCCAAGTCATTATAATACATTCTCCCTTATAGAATTTTAAATGTTATCATCTTACGTCTATATCCCGCATTTTTAATGTCACATCACTCAGGCAAACTGTGAAACTCATAACCTGAATCCCCCTAGATGAAGTCGAAGGTTGCCTGCTCATAGGAAAGTTCCTGATATTCCAGTTCTTCCTGATCCGTCTTACTGGTGTAGTCCACCACTACCGTCTGCTGCTTTCCGCCCACCATCTGCTGTCCCAGGATATAGTTCACATCAAAGCGTCCTGTGATGGCCGGTGTCGCGCCACGGGCAGGTACGATGAGCTGCACATGGTTGGCTGCCAGCATGGCAAATATAGGCTCCCATATGTATATATCCTTCGCCGCACCAAACGGGTTGTCAATAAATATTGTTTTAGACTGTACCGACTCCTCCGGTGCCAGGCTGTACATTCCTGCAATGTAGTTGATGACAGCAACCAGAAACTGAATGTAGATTCCCTGAGACTGTCCCGTACTTCCAACAGCCTCCTCATACCTGAGATACCGGCTCTGCTCCTTTATCCTCTCCCTCTTGTAGAGATTGAGTCTGATGGCATTCATATCTGTGACCATGACACCGAACAGCTTCTTGAGTCCCAGACAGTCACGGATGTACTTGATCCTCTTTCGTTCATCCTCGTAGGCATCCGCACCCTTCACTATATCATCTATATAATCAGACATCCTCTGCTTTACAAATTCATCCTTCACGTAAGGTATGGTGAGATCGACCATCTTGATCACATCATCGCCCACCGTGATACGTGACAGCTTTGGAAGCTTCTCAAGCTCAGTCTTCACATCCATACATCTCTGTACACACTGATTCTCGAAGTTCTCCTTGATGGCAACCATATCCTCGATACCCTTCTCAACGCGCTCCTTCTCCAGCTTGATGAACTCAATAATCTGAAGAAGATTTGCCAGAAGTTCCTTTGCCTGACTGTAGGTATCCGGAACCTGCACATCCTGTCTGATCGTATTGGCCATCTCGAATACACCCATCTCCACTAGTGTATCCGCCGTCTGTCCCTTGAATCTCATGATTTCATTCTTCGCGCGGTCAAGGGCTTTCATGCTCCTGTCGTACTTCATGAGACTTGTCTCAAATAACTGTCTGAGGGTATCCATGTCTTCATCCAGTACATTTCCACCGGACACATCTATGTCATTTGTATCGACTATTCTCTTTACATCCTTGTACAGATCCACCATGAAACCATACTGCTTATAGTAATCGCTGTACGCCTTCTCAGCTTCTTTGAATATGCGGTTCATATCCGCAAGCACCGCATCGCCATTGGCTATGGCTGTATCTGCATCGGCTGCAGATATCTCCTCACGTACATAGCTGCTATCGCCGTATGTGCGGTTGATGTTCTCTATCGCATACTCTATGCTTCCCTCAAGCTTGCTATACGCCTTCTGGTCAGCCTTCTGCTGCTGCATCAGCGACGCCTCTATCAACGTGAGCCTTGCCAGCTCATCGTCCATCTCCCTGAGATTGTCCTCAGACGTCGGATAGAGCTCTCCTGCCTCGGCAAATACCGCCATGTCAAAGCCTCTCTTCTCTATGGTCTTCTGTATTCTGTCCATTGACTTCTTCAGCGCATCCATGAGCTTCTTCTTGTCCTCAAGATCCGGCGCATGCTCCTTTGAAACCGCCAGCATAGCCATAAATTCCTGTTCAAGCCGTTCATCTGAAATGTCCAAAGTCTCCTTGTATTCCTCCGGTATTCCGTCCTGCCATGCCGCAGCAGCCACGCCTACACCATCTGTATTTTCAGCAACTCCCGCATTCTCAGACTTCGGCAGATACGGTTCGAAATACTCCGTCCACTTGTACTGGATATCCTCTATATTCCTTGTAAGCCCCGCAAGCTTTGACTCAGTCTCTCCAACCGTCGTCGACCACTTCAGCACATCGCTCTGAAGTCCTGACAGCTTTGCCACAAGGTCAGACTTCCTCTGCTTATACTCGGCAAGTCTCTGCTCCTCCGGTCTTGCAAGATCCGACAGCTGCTCTATCATGACAAATGTCTGTCTTCTGTCAGATTCCTTCTGCTGACTCTGCTGCAGGTCTCCATATCTCTCAGTGTTATTATTAAGCTCCGTCTCTGTAACCTTGATCGATGTCTTAAGCTCCTCAAGCTCATCCTTCTTATCGAGCAGTGCCTGGTTCAGCTCTCTCTCCCTGTCCTCGGCACCTGTATATCTCGCATCCACAAGCCTTGTGACAAATGCAAGATCCTCCTGATAAGTCGCAAGCTTCTCATTTATCAGACTGATCTCCTCCGTGAGACCTGCTATTTTATCAGCATTTGCCTTTCTGGCGTCCTCTATGGAGTCCTTAGACATGAAATATTTCCTGTCTCTTCCTATGATAAGCATGTTCTCGGCGGGAACTATCGCTGAGTCTGAAAGCTTATCCATATCGTACACCATTACACATTCGCTGCCGGTGTCTATCGAACCGAGATTTATATCGTCCTCCAGACTATCAAATCCCTTTGTCACAACACTGTACGGCAGGTATGGATTTGCCTGAAGCAGCTCCTCTTTTGTATCACCCGGGAGTGCCGACAGATAATCCGCACCATGCATGGCCATGAGCCCATGTCTGGTGGAGATGTAGTTTATCACAGTCTCAGCACCCTCCGACGGCGGAAATGGTCTGCCATCCTCATAGCATTTCGCAAGCTTTGTCAGTCTGTCGATCTCCTGCTGGCGCTTGATCGTCTCTGTTATGGTGCCCCTAATCCTGTCATTTATAACACCTGTTATATCCTGTGGATTCTCCACAGAGTATACTGCCATGATGCTGTCGAGCTGGCTTCCCGACTGCCTGTACGCCTCGGCGTCAAGCCTTGCATCCTCGCAGCTTCTCTCCAGCGCATCATACTCAGCCTGCACAGTCGTCAGTCTGTATCTGTCATCGTACAGCTTTGTCCTGCCATCTGCTATGGATATCTCCAACTCTGTCATCTCAGCAAGTATCCTGTCAGACTCCTCCTGAGCCTTGTTCATCATATCCTTCACATCACCCACTACGAGCAGGTTGACCGATGCAGCCAGCTCACTTATGCGGGCACTTATCTCATCAATCTTGGCTGTGGCATCAGCGATATTGTTCTCCGCCACCGCCTGGGCGATCTCGCCCTCCCTCATGACCTTTCTGCAGTACTCAGCCTCCTCAAGTGCGTGATCATAGCTGGTCTGGGCCTCTTCCCTTGCCGCCATGAGCTCTGCAAGCTTCTTCTCATCACGGATGCGTCTGTTGTACGCATACACCGCCATCTTCTCACTGGATGATCCGATGTTGTTTCTTATATTGTCGACTATCAGTCTGCTCTCTTCGTACTGTCGCTTGTTCTCCCTGTATACAAGGTAGTCATTTGCACTCTCCTTGTAGCCGATCTGGTTTTTCAGCTCCGCAAGCTTCTTCTCATTGTCCTCTATCTGCGTGGCAGTGTCATCCATCTTGCGGTTCATGTCCTCAAGGCGCAGATAATCCCTGGTGACCCTGAGATTTGCCAGACGCTTGTTCTGCTGTTCCATCTGCTCCCCGGCGTCAGCCTTTGCCTTCGCCAGCTCCTCCATATGGGTGTCGCCCTCCTGTGTACACGCCCTTCCTGTGGCATACACATCGGCCAGGCCCTTACATATCCTGTCGTTGTCCTCGTAGAGACCTATGCATGAGTTCACCTTGCCCTCGAGCACATTTATCAATTCTATCTGGTGGTCATAGTTGGCTATGTCACGCTTTCTCTGTGCCAGAACGTTCAGCTTGTCCTTGATGTCGAGAAGAGTCTCTGCCATGGTGTCTTCCTCACCGTTTCGTCCTGTCTTTGTGGCAAATGCCTTCTCTATGATCTCCTCTATAAGCAGATCCTCCACGACCTTCCTTGTGGTCCTGTAATTTGTCTCAAAATACGTTCTTACGTGCCCCTCTGTCTTGTTGATTCCGCGTATGATTTCCCAGTGGCTCTCGTGGAGACCATAGCCACTTATAAATCTCTGGTACTCGCCCTTCTTGTCAAATACCCTGACCTCCAGACTCATATCCCTGTGTCCGAGATCCTTGAGATATGTCTTTAAACCGTTGAATGTAATCCTCTCATTACCCTCCGACAAAGGAAGGTTCACTATGTCATTCTTGTTATATTCCCTGTAGAAAATGCAGTAATTAAAATACTCTATGGATGCAGTGTCCTTCTGTACCTCCCCGGCATCCGCAGCATCCTTCGCCTTTCTGGCACAGAATCCAGTGGTCATGTATCTGTAGCCATCCTTTATATCCGCCTCGTCAAGCTTCCACTCGATCAGCGAATGGATGACTGTGTTGCCGCCGCCCGCACGGAAAAGCTTCTCCACAGGCTGCTTCTCATCCAGAGTACAGTTCGGTATCAGGTTCTGAAGGAGCAGAAGCATGAGAATACTCTTTCCTCCTCCATTTGCCAGATCATACAGCGTGTTCTTGCCATACATTCTCATGGTGAAGTCATCGTACTGCTGTGTACCAAAGTTATATTTTACATTATTGACCCTTATCCTGTTGATACTAGGCATCCTCTTCTTCACCTCCAAGCAGCTGATACAGCCGTCCTCTGTATTCCTCAAAATAGTTCTCCGACAAAGCCTTCATCCTGTCTGTCGGATAGTACCTGTCCGCATTCTCCACAAATAACCGCTGGGCCGACATGAAGTTGAACACCAACTTCACATAACCCGCCCGGGATGCCTTGGACGCCCTGGCGCTGTCGCCCTCCTGATTGCCCGTCACCGCCGGGAGCTCATCCCACAGAAGCGCTATCGCCTTGAAGCTGTCCTGCTCCACCTCATCAGTTGACAGAACATCAAGCTTCTTCGTTATGTCCGCAAGATATTTGCTTGTCTCATCTATAATGTTCTCTGACTTCACATACTCCCTGAACTGATAGCTGGATGAATCCTTGTAAAAATAGAGAAGTGTCATATACATAATGAAGTAACACAGATAGAGCTCCTTGTTCAGACGAAGTCCCAGAAGCTTCTTCATGTCGTCATTCGTATAGCCAAATACCCTGTTGCCCTCTCCGGCTGTTATATACAAGCTGTCATTGTACTCGTACAGTGACAGGTTCATCTTCTTCATCATATTCATGACGATGTCGTACACCTCGGCATTGCCGTAGAATTCATCGTACAGCGGGCCGTTGTCGGGATGCTTCTTGCAGATCTCCTCACCTGATATTAACTTGGAATATATCTCTATCGCCTTGTCCAGATTCTTACTTTCCATCTTTTTCTCCTATTCTCCGTACAATCACTCTCAGCTGGTTTTGTTAAACTGAATTCCCGTAACGTACATGTCCTCGCCAATCTGTATCTCTTCGTCTGGATGGAATTCCAGTGTAAATGTCATGCCTCTGAACGCATCCAGTGTGAGTTCCGGTGCATACATCTCACGGGAGAGACCAGAACCGCCATGCCCCATATCACCATCGGTCTGATTCTGCAAAATAGCAATACCTTTGCCAGTTTTTATTCTCTCTATGTGATCTACCAGCATTCCCTCCAGCATAGTGTCCGGCTTTGCCAGTATCTCATCCACGCTGTACCTGTCCTTCTGAGCTAGGTGTGTGAGGAAGGAATAGTAATCTTTGTTGTCATAGATTTCTTTTCCAAACTTAACTTCAAGTATTCCATTGAATTCCTTGAGACTCAGGTGTCCCCATTTGTTCAGCTGGTCAAGAAGCTCGTGGAACAGCTTTGTGAAGTTGGCACTTATCTGTTCATCGAGCAGTTCATCTTCGTAACGGAAGCTCGGATCAAGCTGCTCCTTCTTCACCTTTGTGGTCTTCGCATTGTCCTCGGACTTCAGCGTGAGCATGTGATCTATGGATGTCATGCTGAACGTTTTCACGATCCTCGGAGCGAAGAGAGGCGCAAGTATGGTGAGTATCTTATCCGGTCTGTCCTCTTTTATGATACTCTGAAGCTGTCCTGCAAAGTCAAATGCAGGTCTAAGCTTCTGCAGCTTTGCCTTGTGTATGATATTGTCTGATATGTTCTGCAGCTCCATTGTGCTGCTTATCAGACTTCCGTGCTTGATGATGGTCCTCTTGAGTTCAAGCTCAAGCTGGCTTATCTCCTCCATAGCTTTCAGGTTGCCCTTGCCCATATTATCATAGCTCGCCTTAGTGATCGCTTTGTCCACCAGAGCTTTGTTCTTGGCAAAGAGCTTCTGCTCGTCAGCGAACCATTTGCCGACGGTCTTCATATAATTCTCGTACTCCTCCGCGCCCTTGAACACGTCGATGGACAGAAGATTTACTATCTCATCCTTCTCGCGGATCAGCCTGTTCACCTCGCTATTGATCCTGCGCACGACCTCGATACCGCCACGGAAGTTCTCTCCAACGATCATCTTTTCCAGAAGAAGCTGCTGCACGTTGATCTTGCTCTCGTCCTTGATCTCCTTGGTGTCCAGATAGAATTCGATTCCATCCGCAGTGATGAAATACAGAACCTTGCCATCCACTATATGGCTGTCTATCAGCTTCACTCGTCCCGTCTTGCGCTGCTTCTTTCCCGGATCATAGAACGTGAATTCAAATGCTCTTCCGTCGTTCTTGATCTTGTCAAATATATACATTATCAGGTCAGCCCTGTCATCTCCCGCAATCTCCACATCGAAATCACGGTCAAGGAGCTGCCCCATGAATTCCTCATATTCATCGTATGACACTTCACGCTCATTGAAGCTGTTCTCCTGAATAAAAAAACGCAGAATCGCCATGGTTATATAACCCATGTCCAGCTGTGCATAACGACCTTCCTTATACTGCGCAAATGTGGTCTCAGCCAGAACAAAAAACGGGTAATATTTCCTCAGATTCTGCATTCTTGCATTATGTTCTTCAATTATGTCATTTATCATCACGTATTTGAGTGCCATGTTTTCTCTATCTCTGTACTTTCCTGATTATAATAGATCTTATACCATATACTTTTCCTGATATATCTGCCCATATTCTGAGACACATATCTTCTCTATCCGCATATGGATATACAGATTTAGTATACCATGACACATTTGTTCACACAACGATATTTATCTTCCGTACTTCAGCTCATTTATCGATCTTCCACACACTGTCAACATGAATTCCGTGGCACTCTCACTGTTCTGTCCCACATCATTCAGCCCGACATATCCCGGCTGATAGCCCTCGCAGTCACCCTCTATCTGAAACTGGACTGTGACCGTCACCTGCTGCCCCTTATATGTGGCATTCCCTTCAAACTGCACTATCTGACTTCCGTCCGTCGCGACAAATGCCTGCCAGTGTTCATCGCTGCAATAGGCATCCAGACCATCCCCATAGGTTGTGTCTCCATCCGGGAATATCTTCTGTTCCTTTATATAATCTATCCTCTTATCCGGAAGATCGGCTGCATCTTTGCCGATCCCCGCCTCACCGATACCTGTCACGCACATGGACAATGTGAGTATGACTGCCAAAAGCTTGCAGAATTTGTTCTCCCTAAACTTCTCCCACCGCTTGATATTCAGTGCAAATGCAAGGATTCCTCCCACGATCGCACCACCCACATGCGCATAGATATCTATATTCTTCTCATTTGTATACAGAGCATATATGACCACAACAACTATGGATACCATCATATCTTTTCTGCTTGCTTTCCTGTTGCCCATGAATGTCAGGAACACAGCAGCACATATGATTCCGAACACCGCCCCTGATGCTCCTATAGAGAAATGCATTCTGTCAGGATCAGTCATATGATACACATTCATGGATATGATCCCGGCAACAATTCCTGATACAAAGTATATGATAGTCGTCCTCAGGGAGCCAAGTTTTCTCTCCACCGTGGAGCCAAACATATATAGTGCAAACATATTGCCAAAGAGATGATCAAAGCCAGAATGCAGGAACATCGCCGATATAAGTCGTCCATACTCGCCATTCAGCTTCACGTACTGATAGTTGAGTCCACCGGTTCTGGAGTAATTGTCCACACCGATACACATGATGCCAGCTATGACATTTGCCACTATCAATGCAATCGTAACTATAGGGATCGTCCTCTTTATCTGTGGCTGCGGGGAAGCTCCACCGCCCATCTGCTCAGGTCTGATCACATAAGCTGTGTCCTGGTCAATATCCTGCTCAAATCTCCCATAGTCATCATGTTCAAAGCCATAGCCGAAATTGTTTTCTTCCATATAATACTCTCCTGACAATGCCCTCCACGGCTGGCATCCACATACTGTTCATTGTTTTACACGATACACTGTTTTTCCACCTTGCAGTACCATTCTTCACACCTTTTTTCTTAGTCGAATACTCTCTTAAGTACCTCGTCCTCATACAGAACCTTCTTGGCAAGTTCTCTGTACTTCTCCTCATGAAGGTATGTGTGTCTGTGAGGCTTTATCTGTGGTGCCATGTCTATCGCCTTTGCGAAATCTTCTCTCTTGAGATCAAGTGTAGCTACATAATCCCAGAAACCGGTCTTCTCAAATATAGCATTTACCCTGACATATCTGTGATCCTGGACAACCGCCATGATATATGTGGCAATTCCCACCTGGATTCCATGGAGCTGTGGCTGTTCAAGCATCTTGTCAAGTGCATGTGAGATCAGGTGTTCACTTCCGGATGTCGGTGTGCTTCCGCCTGCAATCTCATTAGCAACACCGCTCATGGCAAGGGAATCGAGAAGCTCCTTCAGGAAGAGGTCATCCTTGATCGTCTCAAATGGTGTTCTGACGAAGCTGTTCACCGCCTTCTTCGCTATCATAACTGCAAAATCGTTCATCTCAGAGTATCCCAGTTCAGACTCGAAGAGCCAGTCATAGAGGGATGTGATCTTGGATACCATATCTCCGATTCCCGAGTAAAGGAATCTCTCTGGAGCAGACTTGATGATCTCCGTGTCAGCTATGATTCCATATGCCATTCTTGCCGGCACCGATGTACGCCGTCCATTTACCATAAGTGATGCGCTGGCGCTTGAGAAACCATCCGATGATGCCGATGTCGGAATACTTATAAAAGGAAGCTTTCTGAGATATGCCGCATACTTTGCCACATCAATAACCTTTCCTCCGCCGATACCCACGATCACCTGGGCCTTCGCATCTATATCAAATGCCAGCTTGATTATATCCTCTATATTGGTGGAATCCAGCTCTCTGTACTCCACAACTGTCACATTTTCCTTCTTCAGAGAATCCATGACCTGCTGTCCAAACATGTCTATGAGTCCATTTCCAAAATAAATAACAGCATTCTTCATCCCGGAAGCACTTATATATTTGCCCAGATCATTCAGGGTTCCCTTTCCGATCTTAAGAATGGTTGGTATTGCTATATGACTTCCTGCCATCTGTTTATCCTCCTAAATACATTTCTACCATTATACATTATATAATCAGCAAAAATAAACAGGACAATACACATTTTGTCTCATACCTTTACTTACCTTTCTAATTTCTAGCCATGTCTGCCTTATGCTGTTTTTATATCCTTTAAATTTCTTACAGCATCTTCATATTTTTACCCGAAAAACACATTTTCTACACAACTTCTCCAAAATTAGAACACATTTTCTCAGTATATTATTAAATGTAAACAGCGAGAGCGTAAGCGAGTTGTTTACATCCCCTTTTTCATAAACGACTGCAACACCCTCCCCTCACATAATGTAGTTGCAGTCACTCCCTTTTAATACAAAAAGAAGAGGCTGCCAGAGATGGCAGCCTTTTCTTTTTGTATTCAGATAATTTATAATTACTCACTTCTGAGCGCTATAACAGGATCCTTCTTGGCAGCAAGTCTCGATGGGATAAGTCCTCCGATCAATGTCAGTATAACGCTGATGATTACCAGCATCACTCCACCCCTCCAAGGAAGCGCCGATACACCAGCAACGTTGATATAACTCTCTATCACCTTACTGATCGGTATATTGATCAGCATCGTCACGCCGATTCCTATGAGTCCTGAGAAGAGACCTATGATAAATGTCTCCGCATTGAACACTCTTGAGATATCCTTCTTTGAAGCTCCTATGCTTCGCAGAATACCGATCTCCTTCGTTCTCTCAAGAACTGAGATATATGTGATGATTCCGATCATGATTGATGAAACTATCAATGATATAGCCACAAATGCTATGAGCACGTAGGTTATCGCATTGATGATCTTTGTCACCGATGACAGCATGATTCCAATATAATCAGTGTATGTGATCTCCTTGTCAGGATAATCCTCGTTGTACTTGTCTATAAGCTTTGTTATCTCGTCCTTATCCGCAAATTCTGCACAGTAGAGGTTGATGGAAGCCGGCTTTGCAAGCTCTGCATATCCAAGCTTTGACATGTTATCCTCATAAGTAGATGTTGACTCCTGGAAGAAACCGTAACCCTTGAGCATATCGAAGAGCTGATCCTTGGTCATGGACGCCATCTGTGCCTGCATGTCCTCAGTAACCTGACCTGAAGCCATAAGCTGCTGCATAACAGAATCCATATCCACATCATCCGCTGTCAGTTCCTTGCCATCTGAAAATGGCATTCCTGTAAATATGTCAGTATCAGGATTATCCATCTGAGCCTTAAGCACATCTGTCTTCTCGTTCTCTGAAACTATGTAATTGGCAAGCTCCGATGTGTAACCTATATATCCCGGCTGCATGGTAGTTGCATACGCTTTATCCGAAGCCCTGATTACTGCCGACACCTTTACTTCAAGGCCCCTGGCCACGGCAGACTTCAGAAAATCAGCATCAGAACTCATATCTGTGTATGTTCCATCATCATTCTTCTTGTACAGATCGCCCGGAAGCACAACCTTAAACTTGAGATTAAGAAGGTCATCGTATGTAAACACCATCTGCTCAAGCTCCGGTGCCTCTCCGCCAGCAAGTATGGTTGAAACCATATCGCTCAGTTCCTTTGAATCCCTAAGTCCAAGAGTATACAGTGTAAAATCACTTATCTCATTGTTCTTGTCGACGACAAGCACAACCTCGTTCTTATTCTCAGGCCAGTGTCCTGCCAGCACATCGTACTGCTGCTTGAGCAGAGTGTCGTTGTCAAGCATCTGTGTCCACATGTCCATTGACGATGAACCGTAGCTAAATGCCGACATGAAATCTGCCGTTGACTCCTGTGCCTCCGCCATACCTCCAAATCCCATATCTGTCATTGTGGTGCTTGGATTTACCTGGGCAACACCGCCATTTGCACTGTTCCCGTTAAACACATATAATGGTGTATCATATGTGTATGTTATATCACTTGTATACTTAGTGAAGCCGTTTGCATCGTCTTCTATATAATTCTTAAATGACTCAAGGTCGTTCTCCTTCACATCTGACACCATGGACACGAGCATGTCTCCCATGATATCTCCCGAATATACCTTGTCCTCGCCAGCGTGATTGTGATCTGAATCCTCCTCGTTGTTACCTACCATCTTTGAAAGCAACTCATCGTAATCCATCGCTTTCTTCGTTATCTGCACCGGATACGTGGCAAGCGTCTCCTCCTGCACATCGTTGATATACTTCTGAAATCCGGATGAAAGCGACAAGATAAGCGCTATTCCTATGATTCCTATACTTCCGGCAAATGCTGTTAAGAATGTCCTTCCTTTCTTGGTCATGAGGTTGTTCAGACTCAGCGAGAACGCTGTGAACATACTCATGGATGTCTTTCTAGGTTCATAACTTCCGTCATCCTCCTTTGCTTCATCCTCATCTGAGAATGGATTGGAGTCATCTATTATATTTCCATCGAGGAGCTTTACGATTCTTGTTGAATACTGCTGTGCCAACTCCGGGTTGTGCGTGACCATAATAACCAGCTTGTCCTTGGCTATCTCCTTGAGCAGTTCCATGATCTGAACACTTGTCTCTGTGTCAAGTGCACCCGTTGGCTCATCCGCCAACAGAATATCCGGATCGTTTATGAGTGCTCTGGCGATGGCAACTCTCTGCATCTGTCCACCGGACATCTGGTTTGGTTTCTTGTGAATCTGATTTTCCAGACCGACCTTCTCCAGAACCTCCTTCGCTCTCTTTCTTCTCTCTGCCTTTGATACTCCTGACAAAGTGAGCGCAAGCTCTACATTTGACAGTACCGACTGATGCGGTATCAGATTGTAGCTCTGGAATACAAATCCGACTGAATTGTTTCTATATGAATCCCAGTCTCTTGACTTGAAATCCTTTGTCGACTTGCCATTGATAACCAGATCTCCACTGGTGTACTGATCCAGTCCGCCCACTATGTTCAGAAGCGTTGTCTTTCCACAACCCGACTGGCCAAGTATGGACACGAACTCATTTCTCCTAAAGTTCACAGATACACCCTTAAGTGCCTGAACAACTTCATCACCAGTGTGATAATCCTTCACGATATTCTTAAGCTGAAGCATTACGTCCTCCCTTTTTAAGATTATATTGTGCAAAAGCATAGTAAGGTGCTTTGCGCCACGTCTGTGTGCATACACATAACGTATTATGTTCTATATGCATTACTCTTTTATATATTTGTCAGTATTACTGGCAAATCATAGCATTTAATTTTTTTCAATGCAATTAAGGCGGACTATTCTTTATAAATGTTTTATTTTTTTCATTTCTATCGATAAGTTCAAACTAACTATATGTTGAACTTTTGGCTAAAAATTCTTTTATTTTCTTATTATATGGGGTATAATCAGCGTAAGTGGGTACATTGTATCCAAATATAATTTTACGGAGGATTTTACAAATGTTAGTTTCAGCAACAGAAATGTTAAAGAAAGCTAAGGCTGGTCACTACGCAGTAGGTCAGTTCAACATCAACAACCTTGAGTGGACAAAGGCTGTTCTCCTCACAGCTCAGGAGCTTCAGTCACCTGTTATCCTTGGTGTTTCAGAGGGCGCTGGAAAGTATATGACAGGATTTGAGACAGTTGCAGCAATGGTTAAGGCTATGGATGAGTCACTTGGAATCACAGTTCCTGTAGCTCTTCACCTTGATCACGGAACATACGAAGGATGCTACAAGTGTGTTAAGGCTGGATTTACTTCAATCATGTTCGATGGTTCACACTATCCATTCGAGGAGAACCTTGCTAAGTCAACAGAGCTCGTTAACGTAGCTCATCAGCTTGGCCTCTCAATCGAGTGTGAGGTTGGTTCTATCGGTGGTGAGGAAGACGGAGTTATTGGTATGGGCGAGTGCGCTGATCCAGCGGAGTGCAAGACTATCGCTGATCTTGGTGTAGATATGCTTGCAGCTGGTATCGGTAACATCCATGGTAAGTACCCAGCTAACTGGAAGGGACTTAGCTTTGAGACACTTGATGCTATCCAGCAGAAGACAGGCGTTATGCCATTAGTTCTTCACGGTGGTACAGGTATCCCAGCTGACATGATCAAGAAGGCTATTTCACTTGGCGTTTCAAAGATCAACGTTAACACAGAGTGCCAGTTATCATTCGCAGATGCTACAAGAAAGTACATCGAGGCTGGTAAGGATCTTGAGGGCAAGGGATTTGATCCTAGAAAGCTTCTCGCTCCTGGTTTCGAGGCTATCAAGGCTACTGTTAAGGAGAAGATGGAACTCTTCGGATCAGTTGGTAAGGCTAACGACTAATTAACAGATCTTTAACAGAACAATTAACAAATGTAACGATAAACTGTTCGACAGCTTTCGGACAAGTATCGCTCACGTAAACTTAAAGGAACCCCATCACAGCTTGCACAAGCCATGATGGGGTTCTTATTCTTACTTATTTTTCTTTTATATTATTTTTTATCTTCACTAATATAAATTTCTAAATTCTAATCTTGCTTCTCTGCCTTATCCTTTTTTCTGCTGATTGTCCACCATATAGGAACTGATATCAGCATGAAAAGTGCCGCTGCCACGCTGATCCATGCACCGACTCCGAGTCTTGCATTTGCCGCTGCATCTAGCTTTCCAAGATCTATCAATGACAGAACAAATTCAAATATCAATATTCCGCCAACAACTATAGATATAACAAGGTCTGCTATATAACAGCCTGCCTTGTTGATAAATGCACAGATCACGTCTGCTATGATAACTACCGCCACAACAAGCATTGACAGTACATTTATCCCAAACACTCCAACTATGCTTCTGGCATCTGTCCCCATATAAGCATAAGGAATAAATACTGATACAACAGCCATGATAATGCCGATCAGGTTTAACATATTAGGTACATGTGTGGATCCCTTCTTCACATCATCAGGTATGTTCTGCCTGTTCTCATATCCCATATAACCCATAGGGTTGTTGTATGGCGTTGGCTGTACCGGCTGGCCGTACTGCGACTGTGGCTGGTATGGCTGCTGGGTTGGCTGGCCATACTGCGACTGTGGCTGGTATGGCTGCTGGGTTGGCTGGCCATACTGCGGCATCTGCTGGTATGGTGTCTGCATTGGCTGTGCTCCCTGGCTATACTGTGACTGTGGCTGATATGGCTGCTGGGCTGGCTGACCGTACTGCGACTGTGGCTGGTATGGCTGCTGCACCGGCTGGCCATACTGTGGCATATGCTGATACAGTGACTGAGCTGGCTGTGCTACCTGACTATATGGTGCTTGAACTGACTGCACACCCTGACCATTCTGTGCCTGACTATTCTCAGCCATCATAGCCTTTTCCTGCTCCAGATTCTGCTCAGAAGTCGACCCGCCATCAACTCTGTCAATATCTTCTACTCTATTCTGTTCATCCATGTTCGTCATCTACCTCCGATGTAATTATTCTACACATCCCTTACATATCGAGATACCTCTTCAGATACTGTCCTGTATAGGACTGAGGTATCTTCGCAACTTCCTCAGGAGTTCCTCTGGCAATGACCGTTCCACCGCCAGCACCTCCTTCAGGTCCCATGTCAATAATATAATCTGCGGTCTTGATAACGTCAAGATTATGTTCGATAACCACAACTGTGTTGCCGCCCTCGCTGAGCCTTCTGAGTATATCCACAAGTCTGTGCACATCAGCAAAATGAAGTCCCGTGGTTGGCTCATCAAGCACATATATCGTCTTTCCTGTTCCTCGTCTCGAAAGCTCTGTTGCAAGCTTGATTCTCTGCGCCTCTCCGCCCGACAGAGTAGTGGATGGCTGACCCAGCTTGATATATCCGAGTCCCACATCGCGGAGAGTATCTATCTTCCTCAGTATCCTTGGAACATTTGCAAAGAACTCGCACGCCTCATCAACTGTCATATCGAGAACTTCATTGATACTCTTGCCCTTGTACTTGACCTCCAAAGTCTCTCTGTTGTATCTCTTTCCTCCACACACCTCACATGGCACATATATATCTGGCAGGAAATGCATCTCTATCTTGATTATTCCGTCTCCACGACATGCCTCGCATCGTCCTCCGGATACATTGAAGCTGAATCTTCCCTTGCCGTAACCTCTTGCCTTGGCATCCTTGGTTCCAGCAAACAAATCCCTTATCAGATCAAATGTACCTGTATAAGTAGCCGGATTGGATCTCGGCGTTCTACCTATAGGTGACTGGTCTATATTGATAATCTTATCCAAAGCATCATAGCCAATGATATGGTCGTGCTTTCCTGCTTTAATCCTGCTCTTGTTGAGTCTTCTCGCCAGCTTCTTGTACAAGATCTCATTTACCAGAGAACTCTTTCCTGAACCAGACACACCCGTCACACATGTCATGATTCCAAGTGGTATGTCCACATCTATATGCTTGAGATTGTTCTCATAAGCATTCTTGACAGTGAGCCATCCGGTTGGCTTTCTCCTCACATCCGGAACCTCTATCTTCTTCCTGCCACTTAAGTAGTCACCGGTGATAGAATTCTCACATTTCATAATGTCTTCAGCCGTACCCTCAGCTACCACATATCCACCATTTGCACCGGCTCCCGGTCCTATATCTATGATGTGATCCGCCGCCCTCATGGTATCCTCGTCGTGCTCTACAACTATCAGTGTATTTCCAAGGTCTCTCAGATTCTTGAGCGCTGCGATCAACTTGTCATTGTCTCTCTGATGAAGTCCGATACTTGGCTCATCCAGAATATATGCAACTCCGACCAGACCTGAACCTATCTGCGTGGCAAGTCTTATTCTCTGTGCCTCTCCACCTGAGAGCGTGCTTGTACCTCTACTCAGACACAGATAGTCAAGTCCCACATCAATAAGAAAATGCAGTCTCGACCTTATCTCCTTGAGTATGGCCGCACCTATCATCTTCTGTCTGTCAGTGAGCTCCAGATCTTTCATGAACTTTGCAAGTTCTGTGATAGGTAGTTCTGTAAGTTCAGCAATATTCTTATCTCCAACCGTCACCGCAAGGGCTGTAGGCTTAAGTCTCTTGCCACCACAGACCTCACAAGGAGTTATCGTCATGAATGTCTCATACTCAGCCTTTGTGGACTCCGCAGATGTCTCCCTGTATCTTCTGGCAACACTCTTTATGAGTCCCTCAAATGTTATATCATACACTCCCTCCCCGCGCTGTCCTTTATAATGCACCTTAACCGGTCGTGAGTTCTTTCCATATAATAAGAGATCCTTGATATCCTGTGGATAATCCTGAAATGGCGTATCAAGAGAGAATCCATACTCCGCACTGAGTGCCCTGAGTATGGCATTGGAATAGCTCTTGCCATCATTGCACGACTGCCATCCCAGAACCACAATTGCTCCATCATTTATCGACAAACTCTGATCGGGTATCATAAGATCCGGATCAAATTCCATCTTGAAGCCAAGACCTGCACATGTCGGGCATGCGCCAAATGGATTGTTGAACGAAAAGCTTCTCGGCTCTATCTCATCTATGCTGATTCCGCAATCCGGGCATGAAAAGCTGTCTGAGAAATTGATAATGGTATTCTCCTTCTGAACACCATTCTCATCCCTCTCCCCGATCACCTCAATCTTCATAAGCCCCTCTGCAAGCTGAAGTGCGGTCTCTATGGAATCTGTGAGTCGCCTCTCCACATCCTGTCTTACAACCAGACGATCGACAACTATATCTATACTGTGCTTCTTGTTCTTATCGAGCTTTATCTCCTCCGACAGCTCATACATGCTGCCATCGACAACCACTCTGACAAATCCGCTCTTCTTTGCCTTCTCCAGCAGCTTTACATGCTCTCCCTTTCGGCCTCTGACCACAGGCGCAAGCACCATGAACTTTGTCCTCTCAGGTAGCTTCATGATCTCATCCACCATCTGGTCAACCGTCTGTCTGCTTATGACCTTACCACAGTTCGGGCAGTGTGGTATTCCCACTCTGGCATAGAGAAGTCTGAAATAGTCGTATATCTCAGTGACAGTGCCAACTGTGGATCGAGGATTTCTGTTTGTTGACTTCTGATCTATGGAGATTGCAGGGGAAAGTCCCTCTATCTTATCCACGTCCGGCTTCTCAGCCTGTCCAAGGAACTGTCTCGCATAGGAGGACAGCGACTCCATGTATCGTCTCTGTCCCTCCGCATATATCGTGTCAAATGCCAGTGAAGACTTACCTGATCCCGAAAGTCCTGTCACGACAACAAATTTGTCCCTTGGAATCTTGACATTGATATTCTTCAGATTATTTTCACGTGCGCCCTCAATAGTAATATACTTCCTGTCAATATTCCTGCTGGCGTTGAAATAATCATCATCTTTCATGCTCGCATCCGTTATATTCTCCAGATGCTCACCACGTTCATAATTCTTATTGTCTTCCATCTTGATCTAACCTTTTCTCTTTATTATTTATATTTCAGTCCTTATCATAATCTCTCAGTGCCGCCTTATACACCTTGAGCTGATCCCTGATCTCTGCCGCCACCTCAAAGTTGAGGTCTGCTGCCGCCATATTCATCTTCTTGGTCAGCTTGGCGATAACCTTCTGAAGCTCCTTCTTCGTCATGGACTCAGCGTCCTTATCCTCCTCTGGAAGTTCCTCCTTCTTCACCTCTATGGTTATGAGATCCCTTATGCTCTTCTCTATAGTCTTAGGGGTTATTCCATGTTCCTCATTATACTTCTGCTGTATCTCACGACGTCTGCTCGTCTCATCGAGGGCATACTTCATAGAACCCGTGATAGTATCCGCATACATGATGACATGTCCATCCACATTTCGGGCTGCTCTTCCTATGGTCTGGATGAGTGATGTCTCCGATCGCAGGAAACCTTCCTTATCAGCGTCAAGTATGGCTACCAGTGTGATCTCCGGTATATCAAGACCCTCTCTCAGAAGGTTGATTCCAACAAGCACATCAAATACTCCAAGGCGGAGATCTCTCACTATCTCAACTCTCTCCATGGTGTCTATATCCGAGTGCAGATATTTTACCTTTATATCATTGTCCCTCATATAGCTGGTGAGATCTTCAGCCATACGCTTGGTAAGTGTTGTCACAAGTACCTTGTGTCCCTGCTCGGTCTCCTTGCGAACCTCTTTCAGCAGATCATCTATCTGACCTTCCACCGGTCTGACCTCAACCGGCGGATCAAGAAGTCCTGTAGGTCTGATGATCTGTTCAGCCATAAGCATCTGGTGCTCCTCCTCGTATTTGCCCGGTGTGGCTGATACAAACATGACCTGATCAAGCTTCTGCTCAAATTCCGAGAAGTTGAGCGGCCTGTTGTCAAGTGCAGATGGAAGCCTGAATCCATAGTCAACCAGATTCATCTTACGGGATCGGTCTCCCGAATACATCGCACCGACCTGAGGCACCGTCATATGTGACTCATCTATAATAAGAAGAAAGTCATCATCAAAGAAATCCAGCAGTGTGCTCGGCGTCTCTCCGGCTGATCTTCCAGCCAGCGGACCGGAATAGTTCTCTATACCAGAGCAAAATCCAGTCTCTCTCATCATCTCCATATCAAAGTTAGTTCTCTCCTCGATACGCTGTGCCTCGATGAGTTTATCCTTTGACTTGAAGTAAGCAACTCTGTCCTTGAGCTCCGCCTCTATCCTCTTCAGCGCCTTCTCCATCTTCTCCTGTCCAACCACATAGTGAGATGCCGGAAACAGGCATGTATATGTCAGATCTCTCTTTCCCTCTCCGGTGAGCGGATCAAACTCTGTGATCCTGTCTATCTCATCCCCGAAGAATTCTATCCTTATTCCATCGTCAAATGTTGACACAGGAATTATCTCAAGTACATCCCCACGCACTCTGAATGTGCCTCTCTGCAGATCCATGTCATTCCTGTCATACTGTATATCTGTCAGTTCATCGATGACCTGATCTCTGTCCTTTATCATGCCAACTCTGAACGACAACATCTGATTCCTGTACTCGTCCGGATCACCGATGCCATATATACACGATACAGATGCAACCACTATGACATCTTTTCTGTCTATGAGTGCTGCTGTGGCGCTATGTCTCATCCGGTCAATATCGTCATTAATAGACGAATCCTTTGCAATATAGGTATCCGTAGACGCCACATATGCTTCCGGCTGATAATAATCGTAGTATGATACAAAATACTCCACCGCATTGTTCGGGAAAAATTCTTTCATCTCCCCATAAAGCTGCGCCGCCAGAGTCTTGTTATGTGCTAGTATCAGTGTTGGCTTATTAAGCTGCTGTATAACATTCGCCATGGTAAATGTCTTACCAGATCCGGTTACACCGAGCAGCGTCTCGAACTGATTGCCTTCCTGAAAACCCTTTACCAATTTTTCTATTGCCTCCGGCTGATCTCCGGTGGGCTTGTATTCCGATACCAATTCAAAATGATCCATAAAAGTCTCCTACTCTAGGCTAAAACCTGCATCTATTATATCGAACATTAGTTCCCATATCAAGTAAAAACACGGCAGTTGCTCAAGTTTATTTATGCCCTGAACAACTGCCACTATACTTCATCTGTTTGCTCACAACACCTTCTATACCGCTAGTTCATCCCTACCCAGGCTTATCTCATAGCAGCCTTTCTCATCGACAGTCACCACGACTCTCTCAAATCCTGTGTAAAATCTTAATATATACAGATCATCTGCCCTTGAGATAACCACCTCAGCATTCATCTCCGCAAGATCTGTCATATTGTCTTTCAGCACACCCTCGCTGACTCTGATGATCTGTCTCTCCTTCTCCACCTGTCTCTTCTCCTGAAGCTCCTTATAATAAAGGAAGAGATTCTCCTCCAACGCCTTTGATCTGCAGCTGCATCTGTGAAAATAGCTGCCGATGATCATGTAAAGCATGTATGCTGTCTCCTGCTGTCTGTGTGATGTCTTTTCTGTAAATGAATATCTCATAATCGTTACCTCCATAATGAAAAAATAAACCTAAAATAAATCTACAAAATGTTGTCAATGTGTTATCTGAAGCTTCACCAGCTCACACCTCCATGGTGCCTGCTCCTCGGTCTGTCATTTTTCAGCCGACGACAGTCGCTGTGTCCGTATTCTTTGCTGCCCCGGATACCGGGCAGATGCATATTCAGTTTTCATTTGAAATCTGCCCCATGCCCAAAAGGCAACAAAAAAAGAGTCATGATCGCAGACTTGTAGCACTTGCTACTCATCATGTTTTCAAACTCTTCTACTTAAAATATGATTTATTCAATTTTCATTATGGATATCAGCAATCGCTGATGTATATGTTATATCAAAAACTAACTGAGGTGTCAACATATTTATAAATATATCTATAAAACACAAGAGAGCCAGATTTCTCCGACTCTCTTAAATATGCATCCACAAATGCATACCCCAATTAGTATCTATAATTTCCTACCTTATCGCATCCTTCATGCTCTTCACATAATCTCTCACATAAGGCACACAGTCCTTGCCGTACTGGGCACACAGCTTGACGATGGCTGAACCGACAATGACACCATCTGACTTTTCCGCCATCTGCTTTGCCTGCTCAGGTGTGGATATTCCGAAACCTACAGCGCAAGGGATGTCCTTCGCCTTCTTCACCAGATCGACCATTGCTCCTATGTCTGTGGTAATCTTGGTTCTGGTTCCGGTTACACCGAGTGATGACACGCAGTATACAAATCCACTCGCATCATTTGCGATCATGGATATTCTCTCATGGGATGTAGGTGCGATGAGTGAAATGAGATCCACATCATACTGCTTACAGATTCCATCAAACTCGTCCTTCTCCTCGTAAGGAATGTCAGGAAGGATCAGACCGTCTATGCCAATCTCCCTGCATGTGCTGATGAATCTCTCCGAACCGTACGAGAACACGACATTTGCATATGTCATGAACACCATAGGTATTGTCACTTTCTTGCGTAGCTTTCTCACAAGGTCAAATACCTTGTCTGTCGTCACGCCGCCTGCAAGCGCTCTTATATTTGCGCCCTGAATGACCGGACCCTCGGCTGTCGGGTCTGAGAATGGGATTCCCAGCTCTATAAGGTCTGCACCGGCCTCCACCATTGCGTATACTACCTCCTCTGTCACATCCAGCGACGGATCGCCACATGTCACAAATGGTATAAATGCTTTTCCATGCTCAAATGCTTTTGATATATTACTCATGAAGATCCTCCCCTCTGTATCTTGCGATGGCTGCAACGTCCTTGTCACCACGTCCTGATACATTGATCACTATTATTTTATCCTTGTCCATTGTAGGTGCCAGCTTCATGGCGTAAGCCACAGCGTGTGCGCTCTCTATCGCAGGGATGATTCCCTCGATCCTTGACAGATACTCAAATGCATCCACAGCCTCGTCATCTGTGATCGCCACATACTCTGCACGTCCGATGTCGTGAAGGTATGCATGCTCAGGTCCGATTCCCGGGTAGTCAAGTCCCGCTGAGATCGAATGTACAGGTGCGATCTGACCAAATTCATCCTGACAGAAGTAGGACTTCATGCCGTGGAATATACCAAGCTTTCCGGTTGCGATGGTTGCCGCTGTCTCAAATGTATCAACACCTCTGCCTGCTGCCTCACAGCCGATCAATCTGACGCTCTCGTCAGGTATGAAATCATAGAAAGCTCCGATGGCATTTGAACCGCCGCCCACACATGCCATGACGACATCAGGAAGTCTTCCCTCCTTCTCCATGAGCTGTGCCTTGATCTCTTTACTGATCACAGCCTGGAAATCACGAACGATCTCAGGGAAAGGATATGGTCCCATGACTGAGCCGAGTACATAGTGTGTGTCATCGATCCTGCTTGTCCACTCACGAAATGCCTCGGATACAGCATCCTTCAGTGTGGCTGTTCCTGTCTTTACCGGATGAACCTTTGCACCCAGAAGTCTCATTCTGTACACGTTGAGAGCCTGTCTGATCGTGTCCTCCTCGCCCATGTATATCTCACACTCCATGCCCATCATGGCTGCAACTGTAGCTGTTGCAACACCGTGCTGTCCGGCACCGGTCTCCGCGATAACTCTTGTCTTGCCCATTCTCTTGGCAAGGAGCATCTGTCCGATTACGTTGTTGATCTTGTGCGCTCCTGTGTGGTTCAGATCCTCTCTCTTGAGGTAGATCTTTGCACCGCCCAGATCCTTTGTCATTCTCTCCGCATAGTAAAGTCTGCTAGGTCTTCCCGCATACTCGTTGAGCATCTCTGTGAGTTCTCTGTTGAACTCCGGATCATCCTTATATTTCTTGTATGCCTCTTCCAGCTCCAGCATCGCATTCATCAGAGTCTCTGGAATATACTGGCCGCCGTGAACGCCAAATCTGCCTTTTGACATATGTTTTTCCTCCTGTTTTTGTCTTCTCAGATATATTTTCAAATGTAATTTCTACACTTTTGTATTGTGTTTCTTCTATATAATATGTTACTCGCCTCTAAGTTCCGCAAACAACTTCTTCTTGTCGGGACTTCTCATAAATGTCTCACCTATGAGCACCGCATCAGTTCCATTTGCCTTGAGCCTGTCTATGTCCTCTTTTGCCTTGATTCCACTCTCAGACACATACACCATCTTCTGGGGTGCTAAAGTGTCAGCCGCAGCTCCTGTATCAGTGACAGGTACCTCCGTCCCCATATGGGTGGCTGGCACCGTATCCGGTATCAGCTTTCTAAGACGAACGCTGTTCATGATGTCCACCGTAAATGTTCTGAGATCTCTGTTGTTCACTCCGATGATGCCGGCTCCGCAGGCTATCGCCCGTCTGACCTCATCCTCATCGTGAGCCTCAACCAGAGCCGACATCCCAAGTTCATGCGCAAGCTGCAGGTATAATCCAAGCTGCTCGTCATCCAGTATTGCGCAAATCAAAAGCACCGCCGAGGCTCCTATGACCTTTGCCTCATATATCATATACTCGTCAACTGTAAAATCCTTCCTCAGCAGCGGTATATTTACCTCCTTCTTTATATCCATCAGGAACTGATTGCTTCCCTGGAAATAAAACGGCTCAGTGAGCACCGATATGGCTGAAGCACCAGCCGCCTCATATTCCTTTGCGATCTCAACATAGGGAAAGTCCGGTGCGATAAGCCCCTTGGAAGGCGATGCCTTCTTGACCTCACAGATAAACGATATTCCATCCGCTGCCAGATTATCCCTAAATGGGAACTTACTATATGGGCTGCTGCCGTTATCCGTCTCTCTGGCAACTATATCAAGTGCCTGTCTCTTCATCTCCTCAAGAGGAACTTTTTTCTTCTGCTCCGCCACACGTTCCTTTGTCTTTGCATCTATCTCATCTAATATCATCTCTTACCTCTCTATACAACTTTCTATCATAGTCTGCGATAAAACTTATCTACTCATTTGTCAGTCTTACAAATGCATCAAGCGTCTCAGCAGCCTTGCCACTGTCGATCACGTCCTCTGCAACCTTGATTCCATCCGCTATGGAATCTGCCTTGCCTGCGATGTAGATACAAGCTGCTGCGTTCAGTACAACTGCATTTCTCTTGGCTCCTTTGATCTTGCCTGACAGGATATCGCGGGTAATCTGCGCGTTTTCCTCAGGATCGCCGCCCACCAGATCCTCCTTGCTGCATCTCTCAAATCCGAAATTCTCTGGCTTGATCTCGTACTTTGTGATCTCGCCATCTTTGATCTCTGCAACTGTTGTAGGTGCGCTCATGGATATCTCATCCAGACAATCCTGTCCGTATACGACAAGTCCCCGTTTTACGCCAAGACCAACAAGTACAGGAGCCATCTGATCAACAAGCTCCTCCTTGTATACTCCCATGATCTGCATCTGAGCCTTTGCCGGGTTGGTAAGAGGACCAAGGATATTGAATACTGTCGGTATTCCAAGTGCCTTTCTGACCGGACCTGCATATTTCATCGCCTTATGATATACCTGGGCAAACATAAAGCTCATGTTGCACTCAGCGAGAACCTTGCCCATCTTTTCAGGTGATATGGAGATATTTACACCAAGAGCCTCAAGTACATCCGCTGCGCCACTCTTGCTCGATACGCTTCTGTTGCCGTGCTTTGCAATCGGTACTCCGGCCGCTGCTGCAACTATACCACTCGTTGTCGATATATTAAATGAATTCGCACAATCTCCGCCTGTTCCCACGATCTCAAGAACATCTATTCCGTCATGTGGAAGAGACTCCGCATGGTCTCTCATTCCATTTGCACTGGCTGTTATCTCGTCAAGCGTCTCGCCCTTCATGTGAAGCGCTGTGAGATATCCCGCCGTTGTCTCTCCCGGCACCTGTCCACTGAATATCTCATCCATGCTGGCATATGCCTCATCGTATGTAAGATCCTGTCCTGCTGCTACCTTCTTAAGAGTTTCCTGTATCATCGCCATATCCTCCTTATTTTATATCTCTAAAAAATTTCTGAGCATTATCTTGCCCTTCGGTGTCAATATCGACTCCGGATGGAACTGAACTCCATATACCTCATAATTCCTGTGTTTTACTGCCATGATCTCTCCATCCTCCGTCCTGGCTGTGACCTCCAGACATTCAGGGAAATTCTCATCTGCTGCTGCCAGTGAATGATATCTTGCAACCTGTATCTTGCTCTGAAGTCCTCTGAACAATCTGCAGTTCAGATCCACATCAACCAGCGACATCTTTCCATGCATAAGTTTCTTTGCATATGTGACTGTCGCACCATATGTCTCACAAATCGCCTGATGTCCGAGACACACACCGAGGATTGGTACTTTTCCTGCAAAATATCTCACCGCTTCCTCACACATTCCCGCATCCGAAGGTCTTCCGGGTCCCGGTGAGATGATTATGTGATCCGGATTCATCGCCTCGATCTCCTCACAGGTGAACTCATCATTTCTTATAACCTTTATATCCGGATTTATTGCCCCCACAAGCTGATACAGGTTGTAGGAGAAGCTATCATAATTATCTATAAGTATTGTCATTTATTTTGTCCTCCTTATATGTATTGTGCATGCGCATGAAAGGCGCTCATTGTGAGTGCTGTCGTAACTGCCTTTGCCTTGTTGATACATTCCTGGAACTCATTTTCCGGAACACTGTCTGCGACGATTCCCGCTCCCGATCTGACAAATACTTTGTCGCCTTTTTTGTATGCGATCCTTATGGCTATACATGTATCAAGATTTCCTGTGAAATCTATGTATCCTATGGCACCGCCATATATTCCTCTCTTGTTGTCCTCCAGCTCATTGATGATCTGACACGCTCTGATCTTCGGTGCTCCTGAGAGGGTTCCGGCCGGAAGTACCGCATCCACGGCTGACAGCTCATCGTATCTGCTGTCGTCGATCTCCCCCCTGACTGTTGAACCTATATGCATTACATGTGAGTACCTCTGAACCTTCATGTACTGCTCAACCTCAACAGTTCCGAACTTGCTTATCTTACCAAGATCATTTCTTCCGAGATCCACCAGCATGTTGTGCTCCGCCAGCTCCTTCTCATCCGCCATAAGTCCGGCCTCAAGTCTCATATCCTCTTCCTTTGTCTTTCCCCTCGGTCTCGTTCCAGCAAGAGGAAATGTGTGAAGCATGCCATTTTCAAGCTTTACCAGTGTCTCAGGCGATGCGCCCGCAACCTCTATCTGGTCGCCGCTGAAGTAGAACATATACGGAGAAGGATTTGTGCTTCTGAGAACCCTGTATGTATTGAACAGTGAACCCTCCATCTCAGCCTCAAGTCTGTTGGACAGAACCACCTGGAAGATATCTCCCTCGAATATGTACTTCTTTGCCCTCTCGACCATGCTGCAATATTTTTCTTTATTGAACAGAGGCTTGAAATCACTCTTCATCTTAACTGGCTCTATCTCAGCCATCTCTCCGTCGAGGATTAGCTTCTTCATATCTTCTATGTCAGCAAGTGCCTTTGCATATCCGGCTTCTATATCGGACGTGTCAGCATTTGCAATGAGGATCAGCTTTGACTTGAAATTGTCAAATGCTATGACCTTGTCAAAGAGCATGAGATCCAGATCCTGAAATCCCTCATCGTCATCGGCATCGATCACAAGCTTCTTCTCACTGTACTTTATATAATCATATGAGAAGTAACCGACAAACCCGCCTGTAAATGTTGGAAGTCCTTCTATTTTCGGACTCTTGTAATCCTTGAGAATCTCTCTTATGAATACCTCAGGATGAATGTCATCCGCTTTCTTTATCACATTTCCATCTATATCCTTGAGCTGTATGTGCCCATTCATGCATGTGACATCAAGCTTTGGATTATAACCAAGAAATGTGTAGCGTCCCCACACCTCCTGATTCTCCACGCTCTCAAGTATGTAACAGTGCTCATTCGCCGCTTTCAGCTTTCTGAGTAAGTTGATAGGTGTGATCACATCCGATAACATCTCGCAGCACACCGGAACCATCCTGTATCCGCCCGCCGCATATTTCTTTGCCTCACTAAGTTCTGGTCTTATCATGTCTCATCCTCCTTGTTTTTGAACACTATCATGCATTCAATAAATTTCCCTGTGCTCATCTCTTTCATATATGTCTATCAGGCTATCGTCAAAGGATCTATCAAATGTCACATGTCTTTCTGCAAACTAAAAAAGCACCACAGGACATAAAAAAATTCCTTATCCTACAAACATTAGGACAAGAAATCTAATCTCCTGCGGTGCCACCTAATTTCATCAATAAATAAAAAAAAATATATATAAATAATTTATATATATTTATATATATCGATGCCCTCGACCATATACAATCATATATGTACCTTCTATAACGGTAGGTCTCCGTCTCCCCTACTTGAATCTCAAATCTTTCGGTTTGCCCTCACAAGTCCATTCACCTGCACTCCCATCGCTGCAATCACACCACCTGCAACTCTCTGAACATGTTATATGCCGCTACTCCTCTTGATCAACGGTTTATCTTATATTTGTAACCATAATGCGCTTTCCTAGTAAATTTGTCAAGATTAATTTTTCAAGTTTCTGTCATATTTTCACTTGTTTTTTACTGTTTACCGCATATTTACTGGACTTTTTCCACTTATCATTTATTTTATACTTTCTTAATTATTTCCTGATTGACTTCTTCACCCAACTGAAATATCCTAGGGGACGGATGGGACAGGTACCTCCGTCCCCACGATGAACGACGGAGTTTTCATCGGATTTTATAAAGTTATCAACATTAAGGAGTAGTTATGAACACAAGTACAATTTCTTCAAATTCCGAAGAGAGGATGGGCACGGCGCCGATATTTAAACTTATGCTCTCCATGGGCATTCCAACATTTGTGGCGCAGCTCATCAATCTCTTATACAACATAGTGGACAGAATATACATAGGACATATCCCCGAGGTAGGCGCAGCATCCCTCACCGGAATCGGACTGTGTCTCCCGATCATCACCCTTGTAAGTGCATTCAGCGTGTTCGTGGGCGCGGGCGGAGCACCTCTGGCTTCCATTGCTCTCGGTAAAGACGACAGGGACAAGGCACAGCGCATCCTGTCAAATGGCGTAACCCTGCTCATCATATTTACAGTTATTGTTATGGCTGTCATCTACACATTGAAGAAACCGCTTCTGTATTTCTTCGGTGCCAGCGATGCCACCTATCCACATGCCGATGACTATCTGAGCATTTACCTTATAGGCACTATATTTGTCATGATCACCACCGGACTGAACACATTTATCACAGCCCAGGGACAGTCAAAGACCGCCATGTTTTCTGTGCTCATAGGAGCCATATTCAACATCATCCTCGATCCGATATTCATATTTGCACTGAACCTCGGAATCAAGGGTGCGGCCATAGCGACCGTCATATCCCAGGCGATAAGTGCGGCATGGGTTATCAGATTTCTGACATCCGACAAGGCTAGTCTTCGCATATCAGCGCAGATGATGCGTCCACAAGGCAAGCTGATCCTGTCAATTGCAGCTCTCGGTGTGTCACCATTTATCATGCAGGTCACGGAGAGCCTTATAACCATCGTGTTCACTCACGGGCTCCAGAAGTACGGCGATGACCTGTACGTGGGATCATTCACCATACTCCAAAGTATCATGCAGATTATATTTATCCCGATGAGCGGTTTCTCCCAGGGAGTCCAGCCCATCATCGGCTACAACTACGGCAAGGGCAACGTGGACAGAGTGAAGAAGACATGTACCATACTGATAACCATGTCCATCATAGTGTCATTTGTCCTGGCTGGGGCCGCATTCCTGTTTCCGTCCGTGGCTGCCGGAATATTTACATCAGATGAAGCACTCAAGGCACTCTGTGCAAAAGTTCTTCCGATATACATATTCGGAATGATGTTCTTTGGCATACAGAACGGATGTCAGCAGTCCTTCATATCCATGGGACAAGCAGGCAAATCCCTTATATTTGCACTGCTGAGAAAGGTCATACTGATAATCCCACTCGCGATCATCCTGCCATACTGCACGCACTCAGTCATGAGTATTTACTACGCCGAGCCTATCAGCGACATAGTGTCCGCATTCTCATGCGGCGCAACATTCATGCTGACATTTAAGTCAATGATGAAAGGTGCAGGGAAGAAGTAACCCTCCTCATTTTCCTTCTCAGCAACACCATGCCCACCACGCACGACACGATCTCCGTGATCGGGAATGCCCACCATATCAGTGATACATCCGCCTGACCGCCTCTGACCAGAGCCGCAAATGCTCCGGCAAGCGGCAGGATGATTATCAACTGTCTGAGCAGCGATATCACAAGCGATTCCACACCGCCTTCAAGGGCCTGATATATTCCCTGAAATGCAACATTTACCCCGGCAAATACGAAACTTAGGGAGATTATCCTCATGGCGTCTATAAAATACACTCTGGACTGTCCCGCATTAAAAAGTCCGGCAAATGCAGCTGGAAACAGCTCTGTCACAGCCATTCCAAACACCATCAGCACTATTGTGTAGATTATTCCATACTTAATCGCATCATTTATCCTCTTTCTGTCACCCATTCCATAGCTGTATGCCGTGATCGGGGTGATCGCATCCCTGAGTCCAAATGCGAGAAACAGCACAAACTGCTGAACCTTGTAGAACAGACCATATGCAGTCTGCGCCGACTGGTTAAACTTGAGAATGAGATTCAGCGCGTATACCATGATGGACATAAGTGCCTGGGCTATGATGGCCGGGAGTCCTATGGCATATATTCCCCGGATGATTCTCCAGTCAGGCTTCATGTATGCACATCCATGTTCAAATTCCTTATTAAGTCTCAGATGGAACACGCACAGCAGAACCGCAGACGCTATCTGACCTATAATAGTCGCATAGGCGGCTCCTCTGACACCCATCTCAGGAAATGGTCCCACTCCGTATATGAGAAGCGGATCAAGTATGATGTTTATGACAGCTCCCATCACCTGACCTATCGTTGAATACATGGATCTGCCAGTTGCCTGAAGCAGCTTCTCAAACATCGAGAAGAATATTATTCCAAATGAATACACACAGCATATTCTTAGATAATCCACAGCCATCTCTGTGACCTGCGTGTCCATAGTCTGTGAGACTATATAAGTCCTCACTCCCAATATTCCAAATAACAAACACACCACATATATTACAGCACCGAGAAACAGACTGTTGCCAGCCACCTTGGCAGCTCTTTCCTTATCACCCTGACCAAGGGTTCTGGCAATAAACGCATTTGTGCCGACTCCCGTGCCTATGCCCAGAGCAACCATGAGCATCTGCACCGGAAATACCAGCGTGAGGGCATTTAACGCGGCCTCACTTCCCACCTTCATATTTCCCACAAATGCGCTGTCTACGATGTTGTACACCGCCTGAAGCGCCATGGAAAGAATCATAGGAATACCCATCTGGATCATCAGCTTTCCAACTGGCATATCTTTCATCTTATTTCTCTCTCTGTTTTCCTCTTTGTTCTTATCCATTTCTTCCACTCTTCAAACTCCTTTCCCTGAACAAAAAAAGCAGCTACCGCCTAAGTTAGTTGGACTTACGCTGAATAGCTACACACTAGAAAATTATTATATATACACATAAAAAGCGAGTGACAAAACTGGATTTACGCAATCTTTGCCACTCGCTTTCGATGTGTATTATACTTTTTGTTTTTGAAAAAGTAAAGTTGTAAAATTTATAATGGACTGAACATGTTATCCAGAATATCCTGATAATTTCTGTCACCAAGTGTCTCTATAGCTATTATCATCGTATACTTTCCGTCATCTGATCTTACTATTACATTTGTCAGAGAGTACTCAGTTCCAGACATATCAGCCGTTGCTGTACATATGTAGTGCTCTTCGCCAAATACTGTACACTTGGAATAATCAGTCTCAATATTGCTTGCTTCAGCGCCAATTCTACTTGCTGTAGATGTAATAACAGTATCCATCTGAGCAACAGTTGCCTTTGCTACTGTATTCTCATCAGCCCACACATCATAACCGTAATTTCCACCACCCTTAGGGGACTTTATTTTGAGCAGAATATAGTGTGTACCATCATTTGCACAGAATGCATAATCGTTTCCTACCGTAAAGCTATTGTCCAGATTATCCAATGCCCTCTGTACAGTCTCATCGCTATTGGAATCCTCCACAACCTCAGAGATATCGGTGGCAGTCAGTAATGAACCTCTTGTCTGAATTCCATAGCTTCCTTCAAGGTTGATCTTAAATCCAAAATACGAATTCTCATAACCATTCTTGGTGTATACACCTACTATTGAAGGATCAGCTTCTGCCTCTTCACTGTCCTCTGTATCTTCCTCTGTGTCCTCCTCATCAATGGCGACCGAACTGTCCTCAGTATCATCTGCAGTGTCCTGTGTTTCAGTATCCTGCTCCTCTGTTGCTGCTTCTGTCTCAGCTTCAGTTGTAGCCTTAGTTACAGAATTGTCATTGCCCCCACAGCCTGTCAGCATCAATCCCATCATCATTGCAGCCACTACAATATAACTTGTTCCCTTTTTCATATTGTTCATTTCCTCCTAAATGTATAAAATTAGCAACATCTCTATTATAAGGTAACTATTATATTATGCAAGATATTTATGATTGCAAACTATACAAACCTGACGGCTGTCCACTATAGCTATGAACTTTTCTTTATTATATACGTCCACCATATACAGGAAAACCACTGCTCGCTCCATAGCTCTCGATCTTCTTGAAATTCTTAAGAGCCTCCATATCCTCTGCACTTATCTCGAAATCGACCTCTGTATTGCTCTTCATGTGCTCTGGATTGGCCGTCTTTGGCAGTGAAATTGTTCCGAGCTGGATAGTATATCTGATGCAGAGCTGTGGAACAGTCACACCATACTTGTCCGCCATAGCCTTGATCTCAGGCTGATTGAGTATCTCACCATGTGCGATAGGTGAATAAGCCTCAACAAGTATATCGTTCTTCTGACAGTAATCCACCAGTTCTATCGGAGTATTGCTGATGTGAAGAAGTATCTGGTTGACCATAGGCTTGATCTCAGCAGTCTCCATAAGGCTCTCGATATCACCGATCTGGAAATTGGATATACCAATAGCCTTGAGCTTGCCTTCCTTGTATGCCTCCTCAAGTGCTCTCCATGCTGCTCTGTTGCCCTCCACGTATCTGTCATCGCTCTGATTTACCTTTACCCAAGGCTGTGGGCTGTGAATGATCATCATATCGAGATAGTCAAGTCCCATCTTCTCAAGCGTTCCATCGATTCCCGCCTTGGCCTCCTCATATGTCTTGTGCTCAGCCGCAACCTTTGAGACTACGAACAGTTCTTCTCTTGGAATACCACAGGTTCTAACTCCTTCGCCTACTCCGCGCTCATTGCCGTATGCCTGTGCAGTGTCAATATGTCTGTAACCTATCTTTATGGCCTCCCTCACGGCATCTGCTACCTTGTCATCGTCGATGAACCATGTTCCAAGTCCAAGCTTTGGAATTGCTACTCCATTGTTAAGTGTGTAAGTTTCTTTTAACATTTTTATATCCTCCTGTTTCTTTTTATTTCAATTTCAAATTATTTCCAGCTATGTTTATTACATCTGTTCAGTTACTTATCTGACACATTACTGTCCAAGGCCGAGCCCGCTTATCCAGTCGGCCACATCCTGCTGTGTCACACCCGACGAGAATCTCTGACCATCCTTCCAGTCTCCGCTTCCTGCCTCAGAAGCCAGATCATCTGCACTGCTTCCCAGTCCTGAGCTCGCCGATGTGCAGAACGGATATACAGTCTTGCCAGTGAAGTCATTTGCCTTGACAAATGAATCTACCGGCCATGCAGACGTTCCCCACCATATAGGATAACCTACAAATACCGTATCATACGATTCCCAGCCAGGAACTTCAGTGGTGGTAAGCTCCACATCCCTGAGGCTTTCGTCATTGTGTTCCTTTGATACCCTGCTGCTGTCATCATTGTAGTTCAGATCATCCGATGTATACTCCTGGGCCGGGGTGATCTCAAATATATCTGCTCCTGTCTCTGCCGCTATATATTCTGCAGCATCTTTTGTATTTCCAGTTGCTGAAAAATAGATCACCAGAGTCTTACCTGTCTCTGTGTCAACATTGTCTGTCTCATCAGCGCTGCTTTCCTCGCTGGTCTGTTCCTCTGATACCGTAGAGTCAGCGTTGTCGTTGCTTGTATCGGCCTCATTGACCGCATCCGTAACAACCTCTGTCTGGGTTTCTGCCTGTGTGGTACTTTTACTTTCTGTGCTGTCACCACTTCCGCATCCAACAAGTCCAAAAGCCATAACAGCACACACTAAAAATGCTCCTAATTTCTTCATTAAAGCGTCCTCCTGTCTGTTTTAACTACCATATTTTCGAAAAACGTCAGGAACTGTTTCTCTGACATATCTAATAATACTCTTTGGAGTTCACTTCAAGGCAAGGACTTTTTTTGTATTCTTGATTTTTCTATCGTCTGCTCATTTTTGCTGTATTTTCACTCCACAAATCAAGCACCATATATTTTGTATCTTTTTCCTTCTGAATCACCCATTTTAGGAAAATATTATCTCCTTTTCCATATAAAAAGGCCCGAAAGACACAAAATCTGTAAATTTGTATCTTTCGAGCCAATTTCAATCTTATTTGCGAAAATATTGTATCTTTTCTGTTGTAATCTGCCTGATGGAAACAATTTTGAGATAATTTTCTTCCACCGGATTTCAGCCAATCTTTATGATAAAGTCATATCTCCATCCTTAACCCAGCCGAGTTTTCTCACCACCATGTTGATGAGCGGGCAGAGAACTGCAGGAAGTACAAATGAGATTAGGATCAGACCAACCCAGTCCATAGCTGTGACCGCTGTCTTGCTTCCCGCCTCGATATCATTCATCCAGCCTGTGTATACTCCGATCTGTCCAACCAGACCACATGTACCCATACCTGATGATACAGGAGTTCCATTCATCTGAAGCTTGAACAGACATGTTGCAAGAGGACCTGTGATCGCAGAGGTAACTATAGGTGCGATCCAGATTCTCGGATTCTTGATGATGTTACCCATCTGGAGCATTGATGTTCCGATTCCCTGTGAAACAAGGCCACCCCATTTATTCTCTCTGAATGACATAACTGCAAATCCAACCATCTGCGCACAACATCCCGCCACAGCAGCACCGCCGGCCAGACCTGTAAGTCCGAATGCCGCACATATCGCAGCGGATGATATCGGAAGTGTAAGTGCCACACCGACGAGAACTGATACCGCAATACCCATCCAGAACGGCTGAAGGTTTGTAGCCAGCATGATGAGATCTCCGACCTTCATGGCTATGGCACCGAGTGTAGGTGCAAGAAGTGCAGACACAGCCACACCACTTCCGATGGTAACCAGAGGTGTCACCAGTATGTCAATCTTTGTCTCCTTTGAGACAACCTTTCCAAGTTCAGTTGCAATAACTGCAATAAAATAAACTGCCAGCGGGCCTCCTGCGCCGCCCAAGGCATTTGCCGCAAATCCAACTGTTATCAGTGAGAACAATACGAGCTGTGGTGCCTTAAGAGCATATCCTATAGCCACCGCCATCGCAGGTCCTGCCATAGCAGATGCGAGACCTCCAACTGTATAATCTGTCCCATTCACGGTCGCAACAACCGCTTTAAGAAATGGCACACCAAACTGATTGCCAAGTGTGTTCAGGATAGTTCCGATAAGCAGAGTACAGAACAATCCCTGTGCCATGGCACCCAGGGCATCTATTCCGTATCTCTTGACACTGAACACAATGTCCTTCTTCTTCAAGAATCCTTTTACCTTTTCCATCATTCTTCTCCTTATTGGAATTATATTGCTGTCAATTACTTCAATTTCTCAAGTATACCCAGTGTATACCTCCATGTTCTCTGTACACTGGCAACATCCATAGACTCTCTGCTTGTATGGATATTCTTCATATCCGGGCCAAATGATACACAGTCCAGACCCGGCATCTTGCCAGCGAAAAGTCCACACTCCACTCCGGCGTGAATCGCCTGTATAACAGGCTTTCTTCCATACTGCTCTTCAAACACATCCACCATAATATCTCTGAGAGGAGAATCATGTCTGTACTCCCATGCAGGATAATCCCCCTGCACTTCCAGACTTCCACCAGCCGAGACAGATACACATCGGAGCTGATCTATCAGATTTTCCTTTTCAGACTGTACACTGCTTCTTACTGAAAAGCTTGCTGTGACCTCATCCTCAGTTGTATTCAATATTCCAAGATTCAGCGATGTCTGCACAAGCCCTTCTATATCATTGCTCATCTTCTGAATTCCATTTGGCATCATCATAAGACTCCTGATAACTATATCCGATGACTTTTCTGTCATAACTCTGTTGATCATGGTTCTACCATACATATCGTTCTGCACATCATCCGCGTTATTATATGAACCCAGATCATCTGACAGATCCGTTTCTACTTTCACTACAAGCTCTGGATCAGTATTTCCAAATTCATGCCTCAGAATATTCTCATTCTTTTCCGCAGATTTTACAAAGTTATCCACATCCTCCGGATCAATACCCACATATGCCTCCGCCTTGTTAGGTATTGCATTGTCCTTAAGACCGCCCTGTATAGATATCAGTCTGTATGGAACATCCCTTCCTATATTATATAGAAGTCTTGCAAGCTGCTTGTCGGCATTTGCCCTCTGTTTTATGATCTCCACGCCGGAATGTCCACCGGTAAGACCCTCTACAATAATTTTCACAACTAAATGATCATCTTCTGCATTCTCATATTCAACCGGAATATGGCACGTAGCACACGCACCTCCGGCACATGACACCAGCAGATACCCCTCATCCTCAGAATCCAGATTGAGCATGATCCGTGACTTAAGTGGACTACAGTCAATCGCCGCAGCTCCCAGCATTCCTATCTCCTCATCAACCGTAAATACACACTCAATCGGTGGATGTGGTATATCATCGGCATCCAGTATAGCCAGTGCAAATGCCACAGCTATCCCGTCATCTCCGCCAAGGGTGGTTCCATCAGCGGATATCACTCCGTCCTCAAGCACTAGTCTCAGTCCGTCCCGCTCAAAATCAATATCACAGTCAACATCTTTCTCACATACCATATCCATATGTCCCTGTAGCATGACAGGGGCACTGTCCTCATACCCGGCAGTTCCGTCCTTGAATATGATCACATTGTTGCTCTCATCCTGTATATATCTCAGATTTTTGTCTATGGCAAACTTCACCAGATAATCACTTATCTTCTTTGTATCCGACGATCCGTGTGGAATCCCGCATATCTCCTCAAAGAAACGAAAAACTCCATATGGCTCGATATTTGATAAAACTCCCATGCTATATTCTCCTTTTTATAGTATTTTTCATGCCCAATTACTTTATTAGAATACTTTCTATCAGGTATTTCATTTCAACTCTACAATCCGTATACTATCATGTCTCTGATTATATATTTGACACCCGTCAATTTCAACTCACCTCTCAAATTTCATAGTACCTGCATTCGTTGACTTTGTAACCTCTTAATGATATATATTAATCAAATGCGTAACTTAGCATACAACACAGATTGCACAGACATCCATGTGCAGTAGATTGGAGAGTATCATGTCAGAGAATTGTACACACAACTGCAGTACCTGTGGTCAGAGCTGTTCCAGCAGAACAGAACCACAGAGTCTTATCATAGAGCCACATCCAGGTTCACATATAAAACATATTATTGCCGTGGTCAGCGGCAAAGGAGGAGTCGGCAAATCCTCAGTAACCTGTCAGCTCGCCGTTCTCATGCAGCGCATGGGTTACAAGACAGCCATACTTGACGCAGATATCACAGGACCTTCTATTCCAAAGGCATTTGGCGTACATAAGACACCAGAGGCAGAAGGAGATTTCCTGTATCCCGATGAGACGGAAACAGGAATCAAGATCATGTCTGTGAATCTTCTTCTGGACGACGAGACAACACCTGTCCTCTGGAGAGGACCTATCATAGCGGGAACAGTCAAGCAGTTCTACTCAGACATCATCTGGGGAGACATAGACTATATGTTCATCGACTGTCCTCCTGGAACCGGTGACGTGCCACTTACCATATTCCAGTCCATCCCTATAGATGGAGTTGTGGTAGTTACCACCCCTCAGGATCTCGTATCTGTCATCGTTGGAAAGGCTGTTCACATGGCAGACAGCATGAATATCCCTGTCATTGGTATGATAGAGAATATGTCATATTTCATTTGTCCTGACTGCAATAACAAGCACTATATATTTGGCAAGAGCCAGCTTGAGCAGGTCATAAGAGACCTGTATATAGGCCACGCGATCCGTCTGCCTATCAATCCTTCCCTTGCGGGGCTTATGGATAGGGGTGAGATAGAGCACATGGAAGCAAATGCTGATCTTCAGGAATTTGCTGATCTCATAAGCACATTTGACCCTGACAAATACTAATTCACCTATCAGTTAATAACAATTATCATCTATTTTGGAGGTAAATAATATGGATATCCGGCACATCCTGAACAACTGCATATTGTGTCCAAGAAAATGCGGTGTAGACCGTACATCCGGTCACACAGGTGCCTGCCATATGACAGACACAGTCAGGGTGAGCCGTGCAGCACTCCACATGTGGGAAGAGCCATGTATATCCGGAGAGAACGGTTCAGGTGCCGTATTCTTCTCCGGATGTGCACTTGGATGCTGCTTCTGCCAGAATAAAGCCATATCCGGAGGCAAGGCTGGCAAGGATATATCCATATCAAGGCTGTGCAACATTTTCTTTGAGCTTCAGGATAAGGGTGCCAACAACATCAATCTTGTCACACCGGATCACTATATACCACAGATCATATCAGCTATAGACATGGCGAGATCACGGAACTTCAAGCTTCCATTTGTATATAACTGCAGTGGTTATGAAACGGCCGAGATGATACAGCTACTTGATGGCTATATAGACGTGTATCTTCCTGATTTCAAATTCATGTCACCGGATCTGTCCGCAAAATACAGTAATGCTCCAGACTATCCTGAACATGCCAAAGCCTCCATATCTGAGATGGTCAGACAATGCGGAGGAGACCAGACCCGCTTTGATGACGACGGAATTATGCAGAGAGGTGTTATCGTCCGTCATCTGCAGCTTCCTGATCATCTGGATGATTCCAAGTCAATAATCACATATCTATATAACACATACAAAGATTCAATATATATAAGCATCATGAACCAGTACACCCCTATGCCGGGAATTGAGAATAGATTTCCAGAGCTTGGCAGAACTATAACTTCTTCTGAATACGATGAGCTTGTGGATTATGCCATTGATATCGGCGTTGAAAATGGATTTATACAGGAGGGTGAGACAGCAAAAGAGAGCTTCATTCCAGCATTCGATAACGAAGGCGTGTAACCCACACATCTTCAAATAAGGAAATAAATAAAAGACCATGGATTTTTGCACAAAAAAATGGACCAGCCACAACATATTGCAGTCAATCCATCTTGTAGTGGGCCGCCGGGGGCTCGAACCCCGCACACCCTGATTAAGAGTCAGGTGCTCTACCAAATGAGCTAGCGGCCCGTATTTATTTGTTATGTTCGTCACAACAGAATAGATTATATATCAGTTCTGAGAATAATGCAAGTGTTTTTCTCATTTTTTTCAACTTTTCTGACATCCAGCAAATGATTTCAAACTGAGTGACAAAAAAATGGACCAGCCACAATTATATTGCAGTCAATCCACCTTGTAGTGGGCCGCCGGGGGCTCGAACCCCGCACACCCTGATTAAGAGTCAGGTGCTCTACCAAATGAGCTAGCGGCCCGTATTTATCATGTTGTGTTCGTCACAACAGATTAGAGTATACATTAGTTCTTTTTATAATGCAAGTGTTTTTTTCAACTTTTTTCATTTTTATTTGTTCGGTATTACTCTGCTCCTATCCCATACCAAAATTACCAGTTATATATATTGTTTGAATATCATTTTCGCCTATGTTATTATTATAAGGTATGACTTTTTCAATAAAAAGAAGATTTTTACAATAAATAGATGGAGATTACTATGAGACTGAGAAATGTAAAAGGATCAAGAGAGACTATCGCAGCAAATGACTATGTAGTGCACAATGAAACAGGCATGAAGGGGCATTGGCATGAGTTATTTGACAATGATAACCCTATACATATTGAGATAGGCATGGGCAAGGGACAGTTTATCATGGAGCTTGCAAGACGCAATCCTGATATCAATTACATAGGCATAGAGAAGTATTCAAGTGTCCTGGTGCGTGCCCTTGAGAAAAGAGAGCTTGGACCTGAGATGACGAATCTCTACTTTATAAGAATGGATGCCGAATATATAACTGACGTATTCGATACAAATGAAGTAGATAGAATATATCTCAATTTCTCGGACCCATGGCCAAAGGACAGGCATGCCAAGAGACGTCTCACATCTACACATTTTCTTGGTCTGTATGATCAGCTCCTCGCCCCTGAGGGAAGAGTTATATTTAAGACTGATAACAGAGGTCTCTTTGATTTCTCTCTGGAACAGGTTCCCGAGGCAGGATGGATCCTTGAGAACTACACATATGACCTTCACAATTCAGAATACAACGAAGGCAACATCATGACCGAGTATGAGACCAAATTCTCAGCAATGGGAACACCTATCAACAGACTCGTCGCATACAGAGAAAAGAAATAAACGTTGATTTTGCATTTGTTGACACACAGTTTTTGGTATACTACAATGAAGATTACAGCAAATTTATGGAAAGGAGTTTCATCATGGATACATCTTCTATAGAAAGTCTCAAATTGGTGCGCAAGACCAATCAGGATCTGTTGAATTTCTTCAATGATTCATATATCAGCAAGCTTGAGCAGGTTCAGTCACTCAAAACTGAAGATTTTGAACTCAAGGCAAAAATAGACCAGCTTATAAAGACATTAGATGTATACTCCTTCAAGACAAGCACTGGTCACAATGTATTTTCACCATTCTCAGTAGACACCACCTCACAGCAGGAAAAGGCTACTCAGATAGAGCTTCAGTTAAAAGAGCTTCAGGATATGCAGCAGACTCTTCATCTTCAGATCAAAGAGGACGAAGAAGAAACCGCATTGCTTAAGAAGCGTATAACTGATTTATCCACCTCCAACAGACATATAGATGATCTTCTGACGGAGGTGACTGAGGAAGTATCTACTATTAATAATGAAGATACAACAGAAACAGGCGGACCAGATACTGATTCCCTGACAGCAGCGGATCACGGAAAAAATATCCTCAGATTGTACCAATATGAGAAAAAACAGCTTGCGGACAGGATTCAATCCGACATCACAGATGTTCTTGACTCCAATTCACACAAGCTGGATGTACTGTCCTGGCTTATAAGATCAGATATCAACAGAGCTAAGGTCACACTCGAAGAGCTCACCTCATCAACGGCAAAACTTGCCGACCATGTAGATGAACTTGCCAATTCTCTCTCTGGAGAATCAGACAGCGAAGAGCCTGTATGGAATCATCTTGAGAAACTTTTCCAGGGTTACAGGGATGAACATCCTGAATGTGGCATATCATACGACATCAACTGTGCTGATTATGCCATGAATATTCCAGGTATTGTAGCTACATATCTTTTATCAATAACTAAAGATATTATGGACAACATATTTGTTCATTCAAATGCCAACAAGGTTTCAATCAAGATATATCTGAGCAGTAAGCTCATAGATGTATATATCAACGACAATGGCGTGGGTATAGACAACAATTATGATACCAACAGTCCATGGTACAGCAGTCTCCACAGAATCAAGGAGATCATATATCTGTTAAATGGAACTCTGAAGATCGATGGAGATTCAAAAACCGGAACAAATGTAAGATTTACTATTCCACTTGAATAATAACGTATCTGTTGAAAGACATATATTACTTAGTTTACAGGTTTGATATCTTAAAGTAACAAAGTGTTATATTGTGTATATGTTGTTTTATCAACACATATATATTTCGAATAAAATAAACATAAAAGGAACATTATCATGAAAGAAAAAATTGCACAGCTTATCTCAAATAACGTAGAAGGAATCGAAATGTCAGATATCATTGCTTCAATCGAGATTCCACCACGCCCTGATATGGGTGATTTTGCATTTCCTTGCTTCAGACTGGCAAAGGTGCTCAGAAAAGCCCCAAATATGATTGCAGCCGATATAAAGGAAGCCATAGGAGATGTAGATTTCATCGAGAAGATCGATGTAGCAGGTGCATACCTGAACTTCTATATCAAGAAAGATGTATTTGTAAAGACAATGATAGAGGCAGCCAACACAGATGACTTCGGCAAATCCGATATAGGCGAGGGACAGACCATATGTATTGACTACTCATCTCCTAACGTTGCAAAGAATTTCCACGTTGGCCATCTCAGAACTACAATAATCGGTAACTCTCTTTACAAGATTCATTCCAAGCTTGGATACAATGTTGTAAGAATAAATCACCTTGGCGATTGGGGCACACAGTTTGGTAAGCTTATCGTAGCTTACAAGGCATGGGGTTCAAAGGAAGCTGTTGAGAAGGATGGAATCTCAGAGCTCATGAAGCTGTATGTGAAGTTCCATGAAGAGGCTGACAAGAATCCAGAGCTTGTTGACGAGGCAAGAGCATGGTTCAACAAGATGGAAAATGGAGACGAGGAAGCACTCAGCATATGGCAGTGGTTCAAGGATATAAGTCTTGTTGAATACAAGAGAACATACAACCTCCTCGGAATGGATTTCGACTACTATCTTGGAGAGAGTTTCTATAGAGACAAGTGCCAGGCTGTTGTGGACAAGGTTAAGGCTGCCGGTCTTCTGAAGGAGAGCGAAGGTGCTATGATCGTTGATCTCTCAGATTACGATATGGCTCCATGTATCATAACCAAGAAAGACGGAAGCTCAATATACGCAACAAGAGATCTTGCTGCTATATTCTATAGAAAAGACACATATCACTTCTCAAAGTGCTTATATGTAACCGGTCAGGAGCAGAAACTTCATTTTGCACAGGTATTCAAGGTAGTTGAGCTTCTTGGAAACGAATGGGCAAAGGATCAGCTTGTTCACATTCCTTATGGTCTTGTAAGTCTTGAGGGAGCAAAGCTTTCTACCAGAAGCGGTAATATCATATACGCAGAGGATATTCTGAAGGATGCCATTGCAAAGAGCCTTGAGATAATCACCGAAAAGAGCCCAAATCTTCCAAACAAGGAGGATGTAGCCAAGAAAGTTGGTGTTGGTGCTGTTCTTTTCAATGACTTATATAATCAGAGAATCAAGGATGTATCATTTAGCTGGGATAAGGTTCTCAACTTTGATGGTGAGACAGGTCCTTATGTTCAGTATACACATGCAAGATGCTGCAGCGTTGTAAGACTTGCTGAGTCATTCGATCCATCAAAACCGGTTAACTACAGTCTCATTACAGAGCAGGATGCCATAGAGTTATTAAAAGAGATCAACAGATTCCCATCTGTGATCAAGGATGCTGCTGATAAGTATGAGCCATCTGTTGTAGCAAGATATGCAGTTGATGTTGCTCAGGCATTTAACAAGTTCTATAACTCAACAAGAATCAATGTAGATGATGTTGAGCTCAAGAATGCAAGAGTTATGCTCACATATCTCACTAAGAATACAATATCTGAGGCACTTAACCTCCTTGGAATCGAAGCTCCAGAGGCAATGTAATCAGTGTTTCTTCTATATTAATATATGACCAAATAACCTGGTTAAAGAAAAAGAGAATGTTTCACGTGAAACATTCTCTTTTTCTCATATATCTCCAGGAACCATTTTAAATTATATTGTCATAGATATTATTGTTTTTGATACTTTTCTCTAAATAATATTACTCATGATATTTCTGTTCTGAATATTCTTATCTGGCTGTCATTATTCGGAATATTATTGTTCTAAGTATTATCGTTCTGAGTATTATCGTTCTGAATATTCCATTCTGAATATTTCATTCTGAATATTGTCTTCTAAACACTATCTTCCAGACATCATTGTTTCGAAATTATTATCCTAGATAATTTTGTTCTGAATATCTTTACTTCAGGTATTTTTTCTTATATCTGAATATTTTTAGGTATTCTTCTCTTGTTTTTCTAAGTTTTACAATTTCTTTGTGAAGAAATTGTTTATTACAATAACAAAATCATATTTCTAACCATATTACGTATTATATAATCTCTTCTGTTCTATTCCTTTATATACTTCTATATTCTACATTGCGTTTTTATGAATACAGAATCTTTAAAGCTGTTAATTAATAAATTATATGGTGATTTAAATAATTTCAATAAATAGATCATTTGTATATTTAATTTTGCTTTAATATTATATATATTTGAATGTTTCACGTGAAACTTTATGATAAACGTATTTCAACTCAAACTTCAGATATCGCATACATTTGTTTTCTACACTTATAAATCTTTTACATCTTGTTTGTTGTTTCTGCTACCTTATTATTCATTTACATTATTACAAAGTATTTTACAACTCAATTATCACTCCATGAACTACTTTTCTGATTTATTTGATAATATTCATGTTTCACGTGAAACATTTTCATCATTACATATAATATTTATATGTCTAAGTAATCCACATATAATAATTGTACTTTCTTGTCTATTATTCTGATTTTTCAAAGAATTTCCAGAACTTTCAAGCATAGTCAATACTTTACTTGCCTTTTTAACCATTAATTCAATTATAAAATGTTTCACGTGAAACTTTACCCATATAACGAATACAAAACATGCACCCACTATTTATCAGATTTTACACAGTTTAATTGCCACTTTGTATACGATATTATCCATTCATTAGATAATAGAATGTTTCACGTGAAACATTTTATTAAACATCATATTTTTTCTGTATTTTGTAGAATTAGCACTTTATAAGTGCTATAATAGACAAGCACTATTTATAACATAAAATATCATCATATTTTATCTATATTAAATAAGCAAACAACAATGTTTCACGTGAAACATTCTTTTTTTGAATGAAAAGGAGACAAAATGGGCAGAATTATAGCGATTGCTAACCAGAAAGGTGGCGTTGGCAAGACAACAACAGCCATAAACCTTGCCGCATGTCTGGCAGCAAAGGGTAAAAAGGTTCTGGCCGTTGATATGGATCCACAGGGCAATATGACAAGTGGATTAGGTGTAGACAGGGATTCTCTTGAATACACAGTCTATGATATGTTGAGAAATGAGTGCAACATAGGAGAATGTATGCTCATAAACGTATATCCTGGTCTTAATCTCATTCCTGCCAACAGAGAACTGGCAGGTGCTGAGGTTGAATTTGTCGGAATGGAGGATATGCAGCACATTCTTAAGACACATATCAAGAAGGTAAAGAACAAATTTGATTACGTTATCATTGATTGTCCTCCTGCACTTGGAATGCTTACTGTAAATGCTCTTACAGCAGCAAATACGGTACTTGTACCTATTCAATGTGAATTTTTCGCACTGGATGGTCTCTCACAGTTGGTATACACTATTGAACTGATAAGAAAAAATCTGAACAGACTTCTTACTATAGAAGGTGTTGTATTTACAATGTTTGACTCAAGAACCAATTTATCAGTTCAGGTTGTTGAAAATGTAAAAGAAAACCTCAAACAACACATATACAACACAGTTATACCAAGAAATGTCAGACTTGCTGAAGCGCCAAGTTACGGAATGCCAATAATTGAGTATGATCCAAGATCAGCCGGAGCTGAGCATTATATGATGTTGGCAGATGAAGTTATAGAAAATGACTACTATAGATAATGGAGGGCTAATATGGCACAGAAAAAAGGTTTAGGAAGAGGTTTGAACGACCTTTTAGGCACTTCAGAGGCTTCAAAGCCGTCCCGAAGTAGAAATAATCAGCAAAACTCCTCTGAAAACACAAGTAAAGAGGTAAAAACAGTTACCAAAGAGGTTGTGAAGGAAGTTGTAAAAGAGGTTGAACAGAAGATTAAGATCAATCTCATTGAGCCAAATAAGTCACAGCCAAGAAAGCAGTTTGATGAAGAGGCATTACAGGAATTATCTGATTCCATTAAGAAATATGGTGTTCTTGAGCCTCTGATTGTCACTAAAAAAGGCGATTATTATGAGATAATTGCAGGTGAAAGACGTTGGAGAGCTGCCAGAATGGCAGGAATAAAGGAAGTTCCTGTAGTTATACGTGATTATACTGACAAAGAAATAATGGAGATTTCTCTTATAGAGAATATTCAGAGAGAAGATCTGAATCCAATTGAAGAAGCTGAGGCTTACGAAGCTCTTATATCGGAATATAATCTCAAGCAGGAAGAAGTTGCAGAGAGAGTATCAAAAAGCAGATCAACAATAACCAATTCTCTCCGACTTCTGAAGCTTTGCGAGGATGTAAGACAGATGGTCATGTATAATATGATATCAACAGGACATGCCAGAGCACTTATTCCTATAGAAGATCCTAAATTACAGTACGAAACGGCTGCAATTGTATACGATCAGAAGCTCAGTGTTAGAGAAACAGAGGCATATGTAAAGGCAATTCTGGAGAAAAAGCCGGAAAAAGAGGAAAAACAGAAGCCTCAAAAGGATTTATCCGTCTTCTATTCTGATATAGAGAACAAATTAAAGTCAATTTTAGGTGCAAAGATAGCTATCAAGGCATCTAATAACGACAAAGGCAAAATTGAGATAAACTACTATTCTCAGGACGAGCTTGACCGAATAACAGAGATGCTTTACTCAATCAATAAAGAAATGATGTAGTAACCATCTGCATCATACATATGCACAATCAAGGAAGGACAATATTATAATGGAAAGTTCCATATTACAAAAAATAGGTATTGATCCTGCCTACATACTAATTGGTATGCTGGTTCTCATAATAGCCTTGTTTGTACTATTATTCATATTGATTGGCAATATTAAAAATAGAAACAAACAGATAAAAAGGCTGTTGAGCGGAACTCAGGCAGGTGATCTTGAAGATATTATCATGAAAAGATTCGCTGAGATGGATGCTGTAAAAAACAATTCCAAGCGACTCACAAAGGAACATAAGGAAATACAGAGTCATCTTTCAGCATGTGTCAGTAAAATTGGTCTTGTAAAGTATAATGCATTTGAAGGAATGGGTGGTAATCTAAGTTTTGCACTTGCTCTTCTGGATACAGAGAACAATGGTGTCGTACTCAACTGTATGCATACCAGAGAAGGCTGTTTTAACTATGCAAAAGAGATCATAGGTGGTGAAGCATATGTTGCACTGTCAGAAGAGGAAAAAGAGGCTATTGAACGAGCTAAAACCCTCGAGGATGAAATAGCTGAAAACAAACTAAAATAACCATATTTCAAAAAAATATTATACAAAACATGCAACGTACAAATGTGTATGAAACACATAAAATAGAAAAGCGTATAAAGCACAAAAGTATATAAAATACAAAAGCGTATAAAACAAAAAAGCGTATAAAACGTAAAATCGCTAAAACGATAAGAACAAGATTTATAAAATAAACAAGAAAATAAAAAGAAACAAAAACATGAAAATATATTATGTAGCTACATTATTATAATATATTTTCAAATAAATTTATATATTTAATAGGAGGATATCATGATTGATATTAAATTCTTAAGAGAAAACCCAGACGTAGTAAAACAGAATATAAAGAATAAATTCCAGAATGACAAACTTCCACTTGTCGATGAAGTAATAGAGCTTGACAAACAGGCTCGCGCTGCTCAGCAGGAAGCTGATACACTCAGAGCAAACAAGAATGCAATAGCAAAGCAGATCGGTGCTCTTATGGCTCAGGGAAATAAGGAAGAGGCTGAGGAAGTTAAGAAGCAGGTTGCTGAGACATCAGCAAGACTCAAGGAGCTTGAAGCTTTAGAGCCTGAGCTCAAGGAGAAGGTTAAGAAGATCATGATGATAATTCCTAACATCATTGATCCATCAGTTCCTATAGGAAAGGATGACTCAGAGAATGTAGAGGTTCAGAAGTATGGTGAGCCTGTTGTTCCTGACTTTGAGATTCCTTATCATGCAGATATCATGGAGGCACTTGGAGGAATTGACCTCGATTCAGCAAGAAAAGTTGCAGGAAACGGCTTCTACTATCTCATGGGCGACATAGCAAGACTTCACTCTGCTATTATCTCATACGCAAGAGATTTCATGATAGACAGAGGATTCACATATTGTATTCCACCTTTCATGATCAGAAGCAACGTTGTCACAGGTGTTATGAGCTTTGCTGAGATGGATGCCATGATGTATAAGATTGAGGGTGAGGATCTGTATCTCATCGGAACTTCAGAGCACTCAATGATCGGTAAGTTCATCGACACTATCATTCCTGAGGATGAGCTTCCAAAGACTCTTACAAGCTACTCACCTTGCTTCAGAAAAGAGAAGGGTGCTCACGGAATTGAGGAGAGAGGTGTATACAGAATCCATCAGTTTGAGAAGCAGGAAATGATCGTTGTATGTAAGCCTGAGGACAGCAAGATGTGGTTTGACAAGCTGTGGCAGAACACAGTTGATCTCTTCAGATCAATGGATATCCCTGTAAGAACACTTGAGTGTTGTTCTGGAGATCTTGCAGATCTCAAGGTTAAGTCTGTAGATGTTGAGGCATGGTCACCTCGTCAGAAGAAATACTTCGAGGTTGGAAGCTGTTCAAACCTTGGCGATGCACAGGCAAGAAGACTTCAGATCAGAGTAAAGGGCGAGGATGGCAAGAAGTATCTCGCTCATACACTCAACAATACAGTTGTTGCTCCACCAAGAATGCTTATCGCTTTCCTTGAGAACAATCTCCAGGCTGACGGAAGAGTCAGAATTCCAGAGAAGCTTCGTCCATACATGGGTGGAAAAGAGTATCTTGAGAAGACAGGAAAGTAATAATATAAATAAAAACATACAACAAGGGAGGTGTCGGAATGCATAGTTTTCTTCCATCTATAGGCTTTACTAACATAAAAAACAGACAGCAGCTTGAACCTATATACAGGCAGATTCTTGAATCGCCTGACAGGAAATTTATATCAACTATAAGTGCTGACACCTGTCTTGTACAATTCAGCAAAGACTTTGGGGAGAGATTTGGAATATCGCTTGTAGGTGAAATGTCAAAGGATGGCTCAATATCCATTGAGTATTATTTTCCTTACGTCACATCAAAGCTTTTGACCGATGACGAAAATATATACGTTGAGAAATATTCTGACAAGAGAGCATATGCCGGTGTTAGCAGTGATTTCAGTCTTGGAATGACTCTTATTTTCTTCATAACCAACATAGCAGACTATGAAAAATCATTGTGGATGAACAGATCAAACAAGTACTTTTCAAAGGCGTATTTTTCCGGTCTGTCAGTAAATGGTATGATCATTCTTGATGTGGATGATCACAGTGATAAAAATACATCCTACGGCAATGCAAAGAGAAGTAAACTCATCGAGGCTGCAAAGAAGGGTGATCCGGACGCAATAGAAAGTCTTACTCTTGAAGATATGGACACCTATAACACCATTGGAAGAAGGACTCACAAAGAGGATGTTCTGTCCATAGTGAAATCAAGCTTCATGCCTGTCGGTATTGAGACTGATCACTACGCAGTTATAGGAACTATCACATCATATATCGAGACAACCAACAGCTATACAAATGAATCGATATATCTGATTGATGTAGAAAGCAATGATCTGACATTTACCGTAGCGATCAACAAAAACCATCTTCTGGGTGAACCTGCTCCGGGAAGAAGATTCAAGGGTGATGTGTGGCTTCAGGGGCATATAGTTAATCCTTGACTATAAACTCTATAAATGTTACACTTATAATTGATGTGCATCTGTAGCTCAGCAGGATAGAGCGTCCGCCTCCTAAGCGGAAGGTCGTGGGTTCGAATCCCGTCAGGTGCACTATTTTTCACTAATAAATTTTCTAAAGGGACATGACTATGAATTATATTGTTATGGATCTTGAATGGAATCAAAGCTACAATGGGCATATGGGTGAACATCCACGTATGCCTTTTGAAATTATAGAGATTGGTGCCGTTAAGGTAGATAAGAATCTCAACATCATTGACGAATACTCAAGTCTTATCAAACCAAAAATTTATAAGAAATTACATTCAAAGATCAGAACAATTCTGAACTATGATGAGGATGACCTGAGTCTCGGAAGAGGATTCAAGGAAGTCTGTTCAGAATTTCTTGACTGGTGTGGAAAAGATTACATATTCTGCACATGGGGACCTATGGACCTCACAGAGCTTCAGACTAATATGGACTTTTATTATATGGACAAGCTTCCTAGGCCACTTAAGTTTCTGAATCTCCAAAGTATATATGCAAGCGTTACGAATACCTCAGGAATACCTCAGAGTATGAGTAAACTTGAAAAAGCGGTCAGTGAGATGAATATTCCGGAAAATGAACCATTTCACACAGCTCTCAACGATGCAAGATACACCGCACTTGTTATGAAAGAGATGAAAGCCAAGAATATAAATCAGCTTTACAGCTTTGATCTCTATATAACACCTAAGAATAAAGAAGAAGAGATTGAAGTATCTCATAATAACCAGTACGAATATATCTCAAGGGGTTTCAGAAATAAACATGCAGCACTGGATGATGAAAAAGTAACTCAGATTCGTTGTTACAAATGCAGCAAGAAGGTCAAGACACATATTGACTGGTTTGCAAATAGTCCATCATCGTACATGTGTGTTGGAAAATGCTGGATGCATGGTTATTTTTGTGGCAAGATAAAATTCAAATCTGTAAACAATAACTATTATGTTCACAAGACAATAAAACCTATCGACAAACAGGGTATAGAGGCAATTAAACAAAAACAGGAAGATATTCGTGAAAAAAGAAAAGAAAAAAGACATATGAAATCTTCAAACTAAAAAATAAAACAGCCATTTGAGGCTGTTTTATTTTTTTATGCTATTGGCTTTTTAGCAGCTCCCGCTTTTCTCGGGTACTTGTTGTCTGTATTTGCAATCTTCTTTACAAACACAAAGCTTCTCTGGTTATTGGTCTCCGGTATATTCGTATTAAATATGTTCTCGACCTGTCCCCCAAGAATCCTGATTGCTTTCTTTCCATCCCGCATCTCTTCCGGCAAAGCATTTGACTTATAAGATACAAAATATCCACCCGGCTTGACAAATGGAATACACCATTCCGACAGAGTTGCAAGATTGGCAACTGCCCTGGATACAGCCAGATCATATTTTTCTCTATGCATCTCATCTCTGCCTCCATCCTCTGCTCTTGAATGAACAGTGTGGATATCCTGCAGTCCAAGTTCATCTATAACTTCATCGAGGAACTTTAATCTCTTATTCAACGAATCCATAAGTGTTATATTCAGCTCTGGAAAAGCAATCTTCAGAGGAATTCCCGGAAATCCTGCACCTGTACCAACATCTATAACGTCAATATTCTCATGAAGATCTTTATACTTTGAAAGAAGCAGACTGTCAGCAAAATGCTTTATTATTACATCTTCCTTTTCAGTTATGGCTGTAAGATTCATTACCTTATTCCACTCAACCAGAATATCATAATATTTTGAAAATTGTTCTATCTGCTTATCACTCAATTCCAGACCAAACTGTTTTGTTATGGAATTTAATCTGTCCATATTGTTCTCCTTCAACAAATTATTCTGAATAACTTCTATACCAGTTTAGTCTCTACCCTTCATCTTGAGATACACCAGCAATACTGATATATCAGCCGGAGAAACTCCTGATATTCTTGACGCCTGTCCAATATTTTCAGGTCTGATGAGAGACAGCTTCTGTCTGGCCTCGATTCTGAGATTTGATATATCATTATAGTCAATATCTGCCGGCAGCTTTTTCTTCTCCAGCTTCTTAAACTGATTTACCTGCTGATTCTGTCTGTCTATATATCCCTGATATTTTATGGTTATATTTATCTGTTCTATAACATCATCCGGAAGTTTGGTTCTTCCCTCATCTATTGGATCAATCGCCTCATATGACAGTTCCGGTCTTCTTATAAGTTCTGCAAGAGATGCAGCAGTCTTAAGTCCTGTACTTCCAAGATTCTCAAGGAACTTCTGTATGGTTGAATTTGCTCCAACCATGGTGCTCTCAAGTCTCTGTATCTCATCCATTATCTGTTGTCTCTTCTTTGTAAATGCAGCATATCTCTTGTCATCTATAAGACCGATCTCATGTCCGATCTCCGTGAGTCTCAGATCAGCGTTATCCTGTCTGAGAAGAAGTCTGTACTCAGCTCTGGATGTCATCATTCTGTATGGCTCCGATGTCTCTTTTGTGACAAGATCATCTATAAGAACTCCTATATATGCCTGTGATCTGTCAAGAACCACCGCTTCTTTGCCCTGTACTTTTCTGGCAGCATTGATTCCTGCCATTATACCCTGGGCTGCAGCCTCCTCATATCCTGAACTTCCATTTATCTGGCCGGCACCAAAAAGTCCTGATACACTCTTAAACTCCAGAGAAGGTTTTAAGTTAATGGCATTTATACAATCATACTCGATGGCATAAGCATTCCTTATTATCTTTGCATTCTCCAGTCCCTTCATGCTGTGTATCATCTCATACTGAACGTCCTCAGGAAGAGAGCTGCTCATTCCACCCATATACATCTCATTCGTATATTCACCCTCAGGCTCAATAAATATCTGATGTCTGGTCTTATCAGGGAATTTCGTAACCTTATCCTCAATGGAAGGGCAGTATCTTGGTCCTGTACCCTCGATCACGCCTGAAAACAGAGGTGATCTGTCTATATTATCTCTGATTATCTCATGTGTCTTCTCATTTGTGTAACAGAGCCAGCATGATATTTGATCACGTCTTATATCCGCCTCAGTATTTGTAAATGAGAATGGAACTATCTTCTCATCGCCCTTCTGTTCCTCCATCTGAGAAAAATCTATCGTTCTTTTATCCAGTCTGGCAGGGGTTCCCGTCTTAAATCTTCTTATCTCTATCCCTGCATTCTTCATGGAATCTGACAAATAATTAGCTGCCATAAGTCCATTAGGTCCGGTGTGATATACGACATCTCCGTATATACATCTCGCCTTGAGGTATGTTCCTGTACACAGAACCACAGCCTTTGCAAAATAAGTTGCTCCCGAATATGTCTTTACACCCTTAACCACATTATCCTCGATAATAATTTCCGACACCTCTGCCTGTCTCAATGTGAGATTATCCGTATTCTCAAGGGTGTGCTTCATGGTTCTGGAATAATTTGCCTTGTCTGCCTGGGCACGAAGAGAGTGAACCGCCGGACCCTTAGACGCATTGAGCATCTTTGACTGAATATACGTCTTGTCTATATTCTTGCCCATCTCTCCGCCAAGTGCATCTATTTCCCTTACCAGATGTCCCTTAGAGCTTCCTCCTACATTCGGATTACATGGCATCATGGCCACACTGTCCATACTCACCGTAAAAATAATAGTATTCAGACCAAGTCTTGCACTTGCAAGAGCTGCCTCACATCCTGCATGTCCTGCCCCCACAACTACCACATCATATTCTTCATTCAAAACAGGCATACAAATGTCCTCCTTCCAGTACCTTATATCCTGCAATCTATTTTCCCATACAGAATTCCTTAAATATCTTATCAGCCAGATCATCTCTGGCAGTTTCACCTATTATCAAACCGAGATGTTCATACGCATCCATGAGATCAATGGAGAAAAAGTCTTCCTCCATTCCCATATCTATGCTTTCTTTAACCTTTAACAGTGCATTTTTGGTGCACACAAGTTCATTTTTGTGCCGGGTATTAGTGATATAAAGCTGATCATTATATGTCAGTGTACCCTCAAAAAACATCCTGTTCAGAAGCTCATACAATTCTTCACTGCCATCACCGGTCAGTGCTGACAACTGAATTATATCTGCATCTATATATTTCTTAATATTCGATTCGTCTATCTTCTTTTCCAGATCAGATTTGTTGAGTATCACAACAACATTCTTATCCTGTATTCTGGACATGATCCTGTGATCGTTCTCATCCAGGTCAATTGAACTGTCTACCACATAGAGCACAAGATCAGCTTTATCCACAGACTCTAATGCCTTATCCACACCTATCTTCTCAACTACATCATCTGTATCTCTTATTCCCGCAGTGTCAACTATGTTCAGAGTTATACCTCTTACATTTATCACTTCACTGAGCGTATCCCTGGTTGTGCCGGCCATATCTGTTACAATCGCCCTTTCTTCGCCCACAAACATATTCATCAGCGAAGACTTACCCGCATTCGGTTTACCAACAATAACCGTATTTATTCCCTCAGACAACACTTTTCCATTGTCAAATGTTGTCAAAAGGTTATCCACACTATCTACAAGGTTATCCACAATTATTTCTAACTTTTGTGGAAAACCATCCAGACTGTAGTGTTCAGGATCATCCAAAGCAGATTCAATAAACGCCACATTGTACAGAATCTGTTCTCTCATATCAATGATCTTATCCCTAAGTCTTCCCTGAAGCTGCTCCACAGACGTTCTGGCTGCAAAGTCATTCTTTGCATTTATTATATCCATGACGGATTCTGCCTGTGACAGATCTATCCTTCCACCGAGGAATGCTCTCTTTGTAAATTCTCCAGGTTCGGCTGCCCTTGCACCACATTTTATTACCAGATCAAGTATCTTTCGGAGAACTACTATACCTCCGTGACACTGAAGTTCACACACATCCTCACATGTGTACGTATGGGGAGCCTTCATGACCAGAAGTATAGCCTCATCTATCATTCTGTCATCCTCATACACACCACCAAATGCAGCAGTGTAAGATTTCATATTTACCGCTTTTTTGTTTTTATTTGCAGCGCGGAACAACATGTCTGTTATCTCACATGCCCTGTCTCCGCTGATCCTTATTATTCCAACTCCGGCATTACTCATACCGGTGGTTATAGCTGCAATGGTATCTTCCTTGAACATATCTGTCTTACACTTTTCCTTTCACCGTGATTAAACAACCTATCTATGTAGTGTACAACATTACCAATTCATTTTCCATATAAAAAGACTAAACTGCAACAAAAAAGAGACCATTTTCTCAAATGATCTCTTTCCTGTCACCATAAAATATTGCGATGATCTTTACACGCATCAGCGTGACTATTATTTCTTCTTGAGATATACAATAACCTTACGATATGGCTCCTCGCCCTCGCTTCTGGTTGCTACATACTTGTCGTTCTGAAGAGTAGCATGGATTATTCTTCTCTCATAAGGATTCATTGGCTCAAGAGCAAATGATCTCTTTGATCTCTTAACCTTGAATGCTATATTCTTGGCAAGATTCTCAAGTGTCTCTTTTCTTCTTGCTCTGTAGTTCTCTGTATCGAGCTTAACTCTGATACGTGACTCGCTCTTCTTATTGATAGCAAGTGTTATAATATACTGAAGAGCATCTAGAGTCTGTCCACGCTTTCCAATCAAAATTCCCATCTCTGGTCCCTCAAGATTGATAGACAGAACATTCTCTTCCTCATCAAAATCCATCTGGATCTCTGTCTGGATATCCATAGCCTTGAACAGGCTGTCAAGGTACTCCTTAACATCGTCCAGGAATGTCTTCTTTTTTCTTGCCTTTATGATACAAGGCTTTGAACCTATACCAAGAAATCCCTTTGTCTCTTCGCTGATAACTTCATACTCAAGATCTGTACTAGGGACTCCAAGTTCAACACTGGCCTGCATAAGGGCTTCATCTTTGGTCTTACCTTTGAATTCTAAGAATTCCATTATTTATTTCCTCCCTTATCGTTGCTATTGTTCTGGTACTTAAGCATTATATTCGCCTTAGCTCCTATACTGCCTGGTTTATAGTTTACATTTTCTCTGCGGGTTACATCATCACTGTCAACATTCACTGAATGTGCAGGATTAACATAACTCTTAAGTCTTGAAGAAGCCATCTTATTTATATTCTCTGACTGACTGTTCTCTGTTGGAACGTTACCATTCTGAGCATCCATCATTCTCTCATAGAAAGATTTCTTGTCAGGGTTCTTCTTCTTTGCCTGCTTCTTGGCAGCCTTCTCGGCACATTTTGCAAGCAGCTCATCCTTGTCCTGATGATTATAATAAGCATCAACTATAAGCTGAGATATTATCATAATAACAGAACCAACTATCCAGTAAAGACCGATAGCTATAGGAAGAGTTATACAGAATATAAGTGACATGATAGGCATGTAGTACATCATACCCTTCATCATGTTGTTGGCTGTCTGCTGATTGCTATCCATGTTGTTATTCTGTGATGACTTCATGGATATCTTTGTCTGTAAGAACTGCAGGAGAGCAGAAACGATAGGAACCACCAAAGCTATTGAAAGCTTCCATCCCGGTGCATCTGCAATATTCAGTCCAAACAGGAACTGATTCATGTTGTGGAACTGGTCAACATAGCTTGTGAGAGTAGCATTGCCTGCAAGATCAAGATTACTTATCAATTTATCCCAGTCGCTCTTGGCAAACTTGTCAAGAACATCAATGATCTGGTTTCTTGTAGGATCATCTCCCATCTGCTTAAGAGCCATTGTCACAGTGCTGACCTTTGACTCTCCGGCTACATCACTTATAGCTTTGATATAATCAGTCTTTGTACTCAATATGTCCACGATCTCGCTGTACTTCTTGGTCATTGAAGGAACATACGCAGGTATGTTCTGGATAACCCTGTACAGACCATAGAATATAGGCAGCTGTATAAGCGAAGTCAGACATCCTGATGCCATGCTGACACCATATTTTTTCTGGATCTTCTGAGTTTCCTGCTGCTGCTTCATCATTGAGTCCTGATCAGTCTTGCCTTTATATTTCTTTGTTGCCTTGGCAATTTCAGGCTGGATGAAACTCATGATCTTGGTAGATCTCTGCTGTTTGAAATATAATGGGAACAGTGCACCTCTCAGTACAAATGTGAACAATATAACACACACGCTTAAATTGACATATGTGATTCCCATATGATTTCCGATAAATCCAACGAACATATATATCCAGTTGAATATCTTACCGAGAACCCAACAAACTGGTCCGAGTATCATACCATCTTCTCTAGTTAGAAACATAATTTTCTCCTTTATGGAACTGGATCATATCCTCCTTTTGAAAAAGGATTGCATCTAAGTATCCTCCATACTGCAAGGAGACCACCTTTTAAAACTCCATACTTTTCGATAGCCTCAATTGCATACTGCGAACAAGTAGGAAAATACTTGCAGGTAGCATGTCCCTTAAGCGGTGACAAATACTTCCTGTAAAATTTGATTAAACCAATAAATATTTTTTTCATTTTTTTACCCTATGTGGCTTATCTTCTTTAACCCACACAAATGCATCAAAGCACTCTCAATGTCCTGACATTTCTTGTCCTTTGATGACGGTCTGGCTACTATCACTATGTCATAGCCAACATCAATATTTGCTCTGTTTAATCGGTAAGCTTCTCTAATCAATCTGGTTACCCTGTGTCTTACCACACTGTTACCAACTTTCTTACTAACAGAGATTCCGAGTCTGTTGTAATCCAAGCCGTTGCTTCTCAGATACATAACTAAATATTTATTGGCTACCGAATTCTTTGTGCTGTACACACTGCCAAACTCTCTGCTGTTTTTTAATGTAATCATCTTACTCATTGTGTAACCACCGAAACTTTGATTATTAGAAAAACTGTCGCTGTGACCCTATAAAAAAAGGTCACAACCATGTGACCTTACGCTGATAATTTCTTTCTTCCCTTAGCTCTTCTAGCGGCCAGTACCTTTCTGCCATTAGCAGTACTCATTCTCTTTCTAAAGCCATGAACCTTAGATCTCTGTCTCTTCTTAGGCTGGAATGTCATCTTCATTACAAAACACCTCCTTCTTTACAAATTTACTTGCCTATTATAAATAAATAGGTAATGTGAGTCAAGCCTTTTTTGCCGTTTTTCCTATATTTTATAAGGATTTCAGCCACTATTTGATAAAGGTGACGAATCGTTCTGGATTAATTAGGTGGATACATTAATATTAATCACAAAATGTTGTGGTTTCATAGATTAATCACATTTTTGTAAGCATTTAATTTTTGTTACCAGTCGCTTTACATAATGTTATCCACAATTTGTTGGTAACTTGTTGATAACTTTTTACTTTTGTGGGTTTAATTCTAAAAAACCCAGTATTTATCGCTGTTTGTGATGTTCACAAATATAAAACAGTCATTTTTTTATATTTACATAAGTTTGAAAATAATAATTATTATGAAACTTATGTAACAAAGTTATCAACATTCCATGTGGATTATACACAAATAAGATTTTTTATTAACTTTTTCATTTTTTGCCCCTTATTCTCGTTTATTTTGATTTTACCCCCAAATACGTGTACCTAACCGTATAAGCATGTAAAATCAAAATAAAGGCAATTTATCTTGTTTTTGACCTTAATATGCTTGAAATAGGGGTGCATTTATTATAAAATGTAATAGTGTTATTAATAATAGGAAGAATTATTTTTTTGAGGAAGGTTTTTTACGATGAAGGACTTAATATTAGCCAAGTGGAATGACATTTTGAATATACTTGAAAATGAACATGGAATTTCCCATATCATGATCCATACATGGATCGAACCTCTCAAGATATATTCAGTTGAGGATAACAAGGTCTATTTCACTCTGGACGAGGATTACGGACAGAGAGGCGTAGAATTTCTCAAGAGAAAATTATTTGATATATATCTTGAAACAGTTCTCAGAGAGCTCTTTCAGGACGATTCAATTCAGGTTATATTCACACTCGAGAGTCAGATGAGAAAGGATGAAAAGTCCCCTACATATTCAGAGGACTACAACGATGCCATTGCCAAGAGCAATCTCAGACCTGACTACACATTTGAGAACTTTATTGTTGGTGAGAGTAACAAGCACGCTCACGCAACATGTCTGGCAGTTGCCGATTCACCTGGACAGGACAAGTTCAATCCACTTTTCCTGTATGGAGGATCAGGACTGGGCAAGACTCATCTTATGCAGTCCATAGCCCACTATATACTCCAGCACAATAGTAATATGAAGGTTCTCTATGTGCCATCGAACAAATTCACGAATGAGATCATAGAAGCAATCTCCAAGAATAAAACTGAAGAATTCAGAAACAAATACAGAACAGTGGATGTTCTTCTGATCGATGATATCCAGTACCTGATTGGTAAGGCAAGTACGCAGCAGGAATTCTTTGACACCTTCAACGCTCTTCATGACGAAGGTAAGCAGATAATCCTGTCGTCGGATAAGCCACCAAAGGAGATCAAGACTCTGGATGAGAGATTCAGATCAAGATTTGAGTGGGGTGTTCCTATCGACATCCACGCTCCTGATTATGAGACACGTATGGCTATCCTCAAGAACAAGGCTGAGATAAAGGGACTTACCGATATCATCAGCGAAGAGATATTTGAGTATATTGCCAACAATATAACCTACAACGTACGTGAGCTTGAGGGTGCGCTCAACAAGCTCAGCGTATATTCAGAGCTCGGAGATATCAAGATCACTGAGGAACTTGCCAAGAACGTCCTCAAGGATTTCATATCCAAGGATTCCAAGGTTACCATAACACCTGAGCTCATTATCAACACGGTTTCAGAACATACTAATATATCAGTCAGTGACATTGTATCCACGAAGAGAAGCCAGGATATAGCCACTGCCCGTCAGATATCCATGTACCTGTGCAGAAAGTACACGGACAAGGGTCTGAAGAGTATAGGAGATGCATTTGGAGGAAAGGATCACTCCACCGTGCACAGCAATATACAGAAGGTTGAAGATAAGATTGAGAAGGATCCGGAATTTGCTGAGATGGTTGACGTCATAATCAAGAAGCTTAATCCACAAAAATAGCAAGTTATCCACATTTTTATCTTATAAACTCACTTATTTGTTTATAACCTTACAAACATAACTTGATTGTATATTGTTATTTGATGTTTGTTACATGTTGTTATGTGTTTGAGAATTGTTCTTACTCCTGATGAACAGGATTTTGCCATGTTGGTAAATGGTCAGTTTATGAACAGGTTAAAATTGATTAGTAACATGGACACATAATTCTCTAAGCCTTGATTTGTAAGGGCTTGATACACTTTCAACATTATCAAAAGCACTACTACTGATACTACTAATTATCTTAATATATTTATAGTTAAGCGCTCGCACTGTTTGTTGTTATTTGAAGTTATACACACATATCATATTTTGATGATCATTATATTTGGACATGAAAGGAGATCACACTTAAAATGAAAATTTCCATAAGAAAATCTAACTTACTTCAGGGTATAAATATCGTATCAAAGGCTGTCTCCAACAAGACGACCCATCCGATACTGTCTTGTATCCTGGTTGAAGCTGCAGGCGGTGTTATTAAGCTCACAGCTAATGACATGGAGATAGGAATAGAAAGTTATGTTGACGGTACTGTTATAGAGGACGGAAAGGTTGCACTCGAGGCAAAGCTTTTCTCAGATTTCATAAGAAAGCTTCCTGACAGCGACATAACTATAGAGAGTGATAAGGACAGCAAGACACTTATCAAGTGTGAGAGACTTGAGTTCAACATACCTGGAAAGTCAGGAGAGGATTTCTCCAATCTTCCTGTTGTATCAAAGGATAAGTTCATAACCATATCTCAGTTTGCGCTGAGAGAGGTTATCAATCAGACAATATTCTCTATATCAGATAATGAGAACAATAAGCTTATGACCGGTGAGTTATTTGAGGTATCAAACAATAAGCTCAGCGTGGTTTCTCTGGATGGACACAGAATATCCATCAGATATATAGAGCTCAAGGGAGATAATTCAGACATTAAGGTTGTAGTTCCAGGAAAATCCCTCAGCGACATAAGTAAGATCATGAACGGTGGAGTTGATGATCCTGTAAATATTTATTTCACGGACAACAATATATTATTTGAGTTTGACAATACAAAGGTTGTTTCAAGACTGATAGAGGGCGAGTATTTCAGAATAAGCCATATGCTCTCAGTTGATTATCAGATCAAGATGAAGATAAACAAGAGAGAGTTTCTTGACAGTTTGGACAGAGCAACTCTTCTTATAAAGGATTCAGACAAGAAGCCTATCAGACTCAGCATTGATGACAGAACGCTCGGTCTCAAGATCAGTTCTCTCATCGGTTCTCTGAATGAGGAGATAGATATCGAGAAGGAAGGTAACAATCTTGTCATTGGATTTAATCCAAAGCTTATAATAGATGCACTCAGAGTAATTGACGATGAGAATGTAACTATTTATTTCAACAATACAAAATCTCCATGTGTTATCAAGGATGATGCAGAGACATATATCTACCTTATCCTTCCTATGGGAATCAACGAAGAGTAAGAAGGGGTGAGAATATGGAGATAATCAAGTTAAGAGATGAGTTCATAAAGCTTGGACAGGCGCTTAAGGCTGCCGGTCTGGTGGAGTCAGGAGTTGACGCAAAGGAGGTCATAGTTCAGGGACTGGTTGTGGTTAACGGTGAGATAGAGACCAGACGTGGAAGAAAGCTTTATGATGGTGATGAAGTAGAATTTGATGGTGATAAGATAAGTATTCAGAAATAATTGTGGTCGCCATCTTGCAGATGGTGAAGGTTATGTATATAGAGTCGATAGAGCTGAGTAATTACAGAAATTACAGTAATGTGAAAGTAGAATTTGGAAAAAATACGAATATCCTGTACGGCGATAACGCCCAGGGCAAGACAAATATACTTGAATCCATATACATGGCAGCGACTACGAAGTCACACAGAAAAAATACGCAGGATAAAGATATCATAAAGATAGGTGAAGATGAGAGCCATATAAGATTATTTGTCAACAAGAAAGACATATCGCACAAGATAGATATGCATCTTCGAAAGAGCAAAAATAAGGGAGTGGCGATCGATGGCATACCCATAAGGAGGGCCACGGAATTATATGGTCTTCTCAATGTCATATTCTTTTCACCTGAAGATCTGACTATCATTAAAAATGGACCAGCCGAGAGGAGAAGGTTCATGGATCTTGAATTGTGTCAGATAAGCAGATTGTATTATCAGAATCTGGCATCATATAACAGGATACTCAATCAGCGAAATAATCTGTTAAAGCAGATTTATCATAACAGAAGTCTCATAGATACACTGGATGTGTGGAATATGCAGCTTGTGGACTATGGGTCGAGGATAATAAAAGAGAGAAGAAATTTTATCGACATGATGAATGAGATAATTGGGGAGATCCACAGTCATCTCACATCGGGCAAGGAAAAGCTAGAGATAGTGTATGAGTGCAATGTCGATGAAGATAAATTCGATGAGACACTTCAGGAAAAGACTGAGATGGATATCAGATATTCAAGTACACAATCTGGTCCACACAGAGATGATATAAGTTTTCTCATAAATGGAATAGACGCTAGAAAATATGGTTCACAGGGACAGCAGAGAACAGTTGCCCTGTCACTCAAGATGGCGGAGATAAAACTTGTAAAAAGGATAATCAATGATAATCCGATATTGCTTCTGGACGATGTCATGAGCGAGCTGGACACCAGCAGACGTGATGCATTGATAGAAGAGATAAAAGATATACAGACTATCATAACCTGTACGGGATATGATGATTTTGTTAAAGAGCAGGTAATAATCAACAATGTTTATAGAGTGGTAGAGGGAACGGCCACCAGAGTAAGAACGGAGGAAGCATGACAATGGAAAATGATAATTATGGAGCTGAACAGATACAGGTTCTGGAGGGACTGGAAGCAGTCAGAAAGAGACCTGGTATGTACATAGGAAGTACATCCTCCACTGGACTTCACCATCTTGTATACGAGATAGTTGATAATTCTGTAGATGAGGCTCTGGCAGGATATTGTACCCACATTCAGGTGTATATAAATGAGGATAACTCCATCACCGTAGTGGATGATGGACGAGGAATTCCTGTTGGAATACATAAAAAGCAGGGAATACCTGCTGTTGAGGTGGTATTTACCATACTTCATGCCGGCGGAAAGTTCGGCGGTGGAGGATATAAGGTATCCGGAGGACTTCACGGTGTTGGAGCATCAGTTGTAAATGCACTTTCAACATGGCTTGAAGTCGAGATTACCAGAGATGGCAAGGTGTACAAGCAGAGATATGAGAAGGGCAAGGTTATGTACAAGCTTCAGGTTATAGGTGAAGCACCTGAGGGAGTATCAGGAACAAAGGTTACATTCCTGCCGGATCATACAATATTTGAAGATAACATATACGATTACGATATACTGAGAAACAGACTTCGTGAGATGGCATTCCTTACAAAGGGCCTGAAGATAAGTCTTACAGATAAGAGACTTATTCCTGAGAAGGTAAGATCATTCCACTATGAGGGTGGTATAAAGGAGTTTGTAACATATCTGAACAGACACAGAGATCCTCTGTACAATGAGGTAATCTACTGTGAGGGAGTCAGAGATGGAATAAGTGTTGAGGTGGCACTTCAGCACAATGATTCATACAATGAATCCACATACAGCTTTGTAAATAACATCAACACACCTGAGGGTGGAACACATCTGACAGGATTTAAGTCAGCCATAACAAAGGTGTTCAATGATTATGCAAGAAAGAATAATATTATCAAGGAGAAGGATGACAATCTCTCGGGTGATGATCTGAGAGAGGGACTTGCAGCCATTGTATCTATCAAGATAAGTGATCCTCAGTTCGAGGGTCAGACAAAGCAGAAGCTTGGTAATTCAGAGGCAAGACCTGCAGTTGAGAGTGTTGTAACTGAGCAGCTTACATATTATCTTGAGCAGAATCCGCAGATTGCTAAGATAATTGTGAATAAAGCGGCTGTTGCACAGAGAGCCAGAATAGCTGCAAGAAAGGCAAGGGATGTTGCAAGAAAGGCAAATCTTTCAGACAACATGGCACTTCCTGGAAAGCTTGCGGATTGTTCAGACAAGGATCCAAAGAACTGTGAGATCTACATAGTCGAGGGAGATTCCGCCGGTGGTTCAGCTAAGACAGCGAGATCAAGAGCAACACAGGCCATACTTCCACTCAGAGGTAAGATCCTTAATGTTGAGAAGGCAAGAATAGACAGAATCCTTGGAAATGAAGAGATCAAAGCCATGATCACCGCATTTGGAACAGGTATCCATGAGAACTTCAATATAGAGAAGCTTAGATATAACAAGATCATCATCATGACCGATGCCGATGTGGATGGAGCTCATATAGCAACTCTTCTCCTCACATTCTTCTACAGATTCATGCCTGATCTTATTAGAAAGGGACATGTATATCTGGCACAGCCACCACTTTACAAGCTGGAGAAGAACAAGAAGGTATGGTATGCGTACAGTGATGATGAGCTGAACAGTATACTTGATGAAGTCGGAAGAGATCAGAACAACAAGATACAGCGATACAAGGGACTTGGAGAGATGGATGCAGAACAGCTCTGGGAGACAACCATGGATCCAGAAAAACGAATTCTTCTCAGAGTGGCAATTGATGATGACGATGAGTCAGAAATCGATATGACATTCAATGTACTCATGGGAGATAAGGTTGAACCACGTCGTGAGTTTATAGAGACAAATGCCAAGTATGTAAAGAATCTCGATATATAGTATATTGATTAAATAAATGTGATAGAACATAACCAATATCGAGAGAAAGGAAATCAAAAAATGGATGACGATAAGATTTTTGATAAAATAGATGAAGTTGGTCTGAAAAAAACAATGGAGCGTTCATATATAGATTATGCCATGAGCGTTATCGCTGCCAGAGCTCTTCCTGATGTAAGAGATGGTCTTAAACCTGTTCAGCGAAGAATACTTCATTCTATGATAGAACTTAACAATGGACCTGATAAGCCACACCGTAAATGTGCCCGTATCGTCGGTGATACAATGGGTAAATATCATCCACATGGAGACAGTTCAATATACGAGGCACTTGTAAAGCTGGCTCAGGAGTGGAATACCAGATATCCACTTGTGGATGGACATGGAAACTTTGGATCGGTCGACGGTGACCATGCCGCTGCCATGCGATATACAGAGGCAAGACTTTCCAAGATATCCATGGAGATGATGGCAGATATAAACAAAGATACAGTTGATTTCACACCTAACTTTGATGGTACAGAGAAAGAACCTGTGGTACTACCATCACGTTATCCCAACCTATTGGTAAATGGTACATCAGGTATCGCAGTAGGTATGGCTACCAATATTCCACCACATAATTTAAAGGAAACTATCAATGCAGCCATAAAGATCATCGATAACAGAGTGGAAGAAGGACGTGAGACAGAGATAGATGAGATCATGGACATAGTAAAGGGTCCGGATTTTCCTACAGGCGCACAGATACTGGGCAGACAGGGAATAAACGATGCATATAGAACAGGTCGAGGCAAGATAAAAGTACGTGCAATCACAGAAATCGAAACAATGAACAACGGAAAGCACCGTATTGTTGTAACCGAACTACCATATATGGTAAATAAATCACTTCTTATAAAGAATATGGTCGATCTTGTCAAGAACAAGAGAATCGATGGAATCACAGATATAAGAGATGAGTCTTCAAGAGAGGGAATGAGAGTTGTCATTGAGCTTAGAAAGGATGTCAATGCCAACGTAATACTCAACCAGCTCTTCAAACACACACAGCTCCAGGATACATTTGGATGTATCATGCTGGCTCTGGTGGATGGAGTACCTAAGATACTCAACATCAAGGACATGCTCACATACTACCTGAAGCATCAGGAGGATGTTGTCACAAGAAGAACAAAGTATGATCTGAACAAGGCTGAGGAGAGAGCCCACATATTACAGGGTTATCTCATAGCACTGGACAACATAGATGAGGTCATCACGATCATCAGAAATTCAAAGAATGTTGGAGAGGCTAAGGCAAAGCTGATCGAAAGATTTGGACTTTCCGAGGCACAGGCCGGAGCAATCGTTGATATGAGACTCCGTGCTCTGACAGGTCTGGAAAGAGAGAAGATCGAGAACGAGTACAATGAGCTTATTGCGAAGATAGCTGAGTACAAGGAGATACTTGCAGATGAGAATAAGCTTCTTGGAGTTATCAAGACTGAGCTTGCAGCGATAGCTGACAAGTACGGTGATGAGAGAAGAACATCCATAACTGCATATTCAGATGATATAACAGATGAAGAGCTTATCAAGAGAGAAGAGATAGTTATCTCCATGACAAAGCTCGGATATATCAAGAGAATGCCAAAGGATACCTTCAAGGTACAGAACAGAGGCGGCAAGGGTATCAAGGGAATGAACACCATCGACAACGATATAATCGATGAGATATTCCTTACTAATACCCACAACTTCATAATGTTCTTCACCAATATGGGAAGAGTATACAGAATGAAGGGATACGAGATACCTGAGTCGGGACGTAATGCAAGGGGTGTTGCGATAGTCAACCTTCTTCAGCTTCTTCCTGGTGAGAAGGTAACAGCCATAATCCCTATAGCCGGATTTGACAAGAAGTATCTCATGATGGCTACAAAGAATGGTATTGTAAAGAAGACCAAGATAGAGGCATTTGAGAATATAAGAAAGACCGGTCTGGCAGCCATAACACTGAATGAGGGAGATGAACTCATAGAGGTTAAGGCAACGAGCGGTGAGAATGATGTATTTCTTGTAACTGCCAAGGGTATGTGTATCAGATTCAATGAGGAATGTGTCCGTGATACAGGACGTACATCCATGGGTGTACGTGGAATAAGATGCGACAAGGGCGATGAAGTTATAGCAATGCAGCTTGATGTTCAGGGCGACGAGATGCTCTTCGTAACCACAAAGGGTATGGGTAAGAGAACTGAACTGTCAGAATTTGCCCCTCAGATGAGAGGCGGTAAGGGTGTCAAATGTTACAGGATAACCGAGAAGACCGGTGACATCGTCAGCGCAAAGGCCGTGACAAATGACCATGACATTATGATGATGACCAATGAGGGAATCATGATCAGAATGCATTGTTCAGATATAACTGTAATAGGAAGAATAACCTCAGGTGTCAAGCTTATGAATATCGGCAAGGATGGCAACACATTTGTGGCATCTGTTGCAAAGCTTGCAAGAAGTGATGAAGATGAAGAGGCAGAGGACTCAGAGAATCCAGAATCAGCAGAAAATGAAGTATCAGAGAATGTAGAGAACGATACGGAGAATGATGCCGAGAGTAATTCAGAGGAGTAATTATAATCACAAATAAAGATAGATGTACTGTGTTGTAATATGCAAGACAGTACATCTTTTTTTATGTCCATGGATGTTTACAGATTGTGTGCAAATAGCCGTTATGATATACTTATCTTGGATTACACATTGGGAGAAAATAATCCTGAACGCAGGATTTTGAAGGTTATTATAAAGAGATTGGAATTATGGGAAAATACAACAAAATTATTGGGGGTAAAAGGCATGACGGCGAATGTGATACAGGTGGTGGCATCGGCAGCTACAACGGCTGCATCTACAGTTACAGAGGCAACAACGGAAGGAAAACTGGACAAGATATTCCAGAGTTCCGAGAAGGCGTCTGAACTTTCTTACAGTATAATGAACATCATATATATATTGGCGGCGATGATCATAGTTGTTGCGATATTTACAGTGGTGTTATACATATACAAATTCATCATGAACAGGAGAGATCCAAACTACAAAAAGAACGATGATACGTTCCTGGATGATTAAAACAAATTTATAAAATGGCGGTGAAGAGATGAGAGTTATTGCAGCAGAAGAGATTACCAGAAATGTAAGGGAGATGTGCATCGAAGCAAATGTAAATCTGTCTGAGGATATGGAGAAGGCGGTCAGGGATTCAGTAGAATCTGAGGACAGTCCACTCGGAAAGCAGATACTTGGACAGTTGTGTGAGAATCTGGATATAGCAAAGGAGAATGATATTCCTATCTGTCAGGATACGGGAATGGCTGTTTTCTTTGTGAATGTTGGACAGGATGTACATATAGAAGGAATGAACATAACTGATGCCATAAACGAAGGTGTGAGACAGGGATACACTGACGGATACCTGAGAAAATCAGTGGTAAAGGATCCTCTTATCAGAGAAAATACAAAGGATAATACCCCGGCGATTATACATTATGATATAGTTCCGGGAGATAAAATAGAGATAACTATAGCTCCAAAGGGATTTGGAAGCGAGAATATGAGCAAGGTGTACATGCTCAAGCCGGCAGATGGAGAAGAGGGCGTGAAGGCTGCTGTTCTTCAGGCTGTAAAGGATGCCGGACCAAATGCATGTCCTCCCGTATTCGTAGGTGTGGGTCTTGGAGGAGACTTTGAGCTTGCTGCGAAGCTTGCAAAGAGGGCTCTTACAAGAAAGGTAGGAGTTCACTCAGACAGAGAGCATATAGCAAGGATAGAGAGTGAGCTTCTGGAGATGATCAACAACACTGGAATAGGACCTGGCGGTCTTGGAGGAAAGACCACGGCACTGGCTGTGAACATAGAGACATATGCCACTCACATAGCCGGAATGCCATTGGCAGTTAATATGTGCTGTCATGTGAACAGACACGTTACGAGAGTATTATAGGAGGAGGTTAGGTTCATCATGGATAGACATATAAAGGCACCATTTGACAGAGAAGAGGTAAAGACCCTCAAGGCAGGGGATTATGTATATATAGATGGAATAGTGTACAGTGCCAGGGATGCCGCACACAAGAGAATGTATGATGCCATCATGGAATCAGGATGCGTGGACGCCAGTGGAACTGAGTTATACGAGAAGGGCATAGTTCCTATAGACCTTAACGGCAATGTGATATATTATCTCGGACCGACACCGGCAAAACCTGGACAGGTCATAGGCTCGGCGGGACCGACAACCAGCAGCAGAATGGACAAATACACTCCACTCATTCTCAGCAAGGGTCTGTGTGGAATGATAGGAAAGGGAAAGAGAAGCCAGGAGGTTATACAGGCAATAATAGACAACAAGGCTGTGTATCTGGCAGCCGTTGGCGGTGCAGGAGCGCTTCTCTCCAAATGTATCAAGAAATCCGAGGTGATCGCGTACGATGATCTCGGAACAGAGGCTATAAGGAAGATGACAGTGGAGAATTTCCCAGCTATTGTGGTTATAGATTCAGAGGGACACAACCTGTATGAAACAGCGGTAAAGGATTATCTTGAGCAGAATAAATAATACAGGAATAAAATAAAAAGTATACAGAATCTCAACAATGAATTAGCAAAAATGCACAAAATAATTGTTGAATATTACAGTCACAATAATGTTGACTAAAATATATTAAACTTGTAAAATTTTAATATGAGTTAGTCTCATATTAAATTAATTGTTGTATTAACAAGGGAAAGAAGAAAAAGGAGAGATTTAATGAGAAGAGAAAAAGTTTTCAACAGATCGTTATTGATCCTTGCAATCATGTCAATCATGCTCTTTGCAATGACAATAACAGCATCGGCAGCATCAGGAAGAGCAGTAACAAATCTTCAGCAGACAGATGATACCAAGACAGGTGTCACAGTTCAGTGGAGCGGTAATTATGGAGAGGAATACTTAGTGTATTTATCCCAGGATAGATCTTCAGGATATCAGGCATTAAGTTCTTATACTTCAACATCAAATAAGAAGTATATTTACAATCTTCAGGCCGGCAGAGCATACTATGTAATAGTTCAGACATATGTCAACAAGCAGCTTGTTGGACAGTCAGATCCTCTTCAGGTCATAACAACTCCTGAGAGCGTAGATTACAAGTCAATAAAGCAGACTTCAGGCACAAAGAATAAGATCGGTTTACAGTGGAACAGAGTTTCAGGTGTAACAGGATATGTAGTTGCCAAGATCAGCGGTTCAAAGGTTGAGGCTCAGTATAATGTTACTACAAACAAGGCAACTGTACCTGCAAAGGCCGGAACACATTATAGTGGATATTATGTATATTCATATAAGAGATCAGAGTCAAACTACATAGCACTTGGTTATGGACAGTCAACAGGTACACTCTACTCAGCACCTGTTAACCCACAGTATGTTGCCGATGCAAAGGCAGGAACTCTTATATGGAGTCCAGCTAAGAGTGGAAATGTAATAACAATCGGATGGAAGGCAAATCCAAACTATGACTATCCTACAGGATATCAGGTTCAGATCTACTCTCTCAACGGAAAGACCAGATTATACACAACAAAGGCTACAACAAAGACCAGAGTTAAGATCAACAACGCAAAGGTTCGTAAGGCAATCAACAACAAGGGATTCAAGGTAAGAATCCGTGCATACAAAGAGGCAAATGGTGGTGCTAAGTGCTGGAGCGATTGGTCAGCATTCAAGACAATCATACCTCAGGCATGTGTAAAGAAGAGTAATGTAACTTCTGTAAGCAGCACTGCTGCAAAGGTTAAATGGAAGAAAGTAGCAAATACAAAGTATTATCTTGTATACTATACAAAGAATCCATACGCTTCAAATGCAAAATGGATAAAGAAAAAGGTAAGTGCTAAGAGCAGCTCTTATACAATAAGAGGTCTTAAGGCATATTCTACATTTGGAGTATATGTTATCCCTGTTGTCAAGGTAAGAGGAAAGACCTACAGAGGACAGGCTTGTGAGTATATAAGATGCAGTTACTACTATAGATAAGATAGTAAGAAACATCTACAAAACGATAAGAGGGCGGATACAAAAAAGTATCCGCCTTTTTGTCGATTTTTGGCTTATTATTTTCTTGTAAAAACTCCTTGACATTCACTGCCAGGTTTGGTATTATAAACAAGCGTCAAAAATTAAATACTCTTTGGTAGGAGATTTTTATTTAGGCATTTTGCAGAAGTACTCAAGTGGCTGAAGAGGCGCCCCTGCTAAGGGTGTAGGCCGTTTGCGCGGCGCGAGGGTTCAAATCCCTCCTTCTGCGTTTCCTTTTTGGAGATGCTTATGACGTTATTCCTCGATAGCTCAATGGTAGAGCACTCGGCTGTTAACCGAGGGGTTGTAGGTTCGAGCCCTACTCGGGGAGTTTTAATTAAATAATATGGTGCGATAGCCAAGTGGTAAGGCCCCGGTCTGCAACACCGTCATCGCCGGTTCAAATCCGGCTCGCACCTCTCAAGCGGAAGATATATGTAATATATATCTTCCTTTTTTTGTAACCTTGAATATGCTTTTTTTGTCTGTTATACTGTAGAGGTATATTGGCTATTGAAATAGTAGGAGGTGGGGTATGACTCAAATTTTAAAAGATTCAATAAAAATTGAATACAAACTTGATCAGGTTACTCCTATTAGCAAATATGAAATGAATGCCTATAATGTGCCTTTTGCAGGCAACACAAGCATGTGCAGGGAAGTGTTTGTTAAGGGGGAAAGAAAACTCGAATTCTCAATAGATGGGGATATGAGTCTTAGTAAGATAATGCAGAAACCGGTTTTCAGGGATGAACTGGTGGAATACATATTCAGCATAAGCAAGCAGCTTGTGTCAGTCATACAGAATGGACTAGCACCCGAGAAGGTAGTGTGGGATACGAATTATATGTATGTGAGATTTAGTGACTTCTCCATACAGCTTCTGTATCTTCCATTTGAAAGCAAATTTGACAAGAAGGACATTGGGGAGTTCGTGAAGAGCATCTTGTCAGGATTTGTCTATGCACACACACCAGCCATAGAATGTGCTAACCAGATAGTTGATTATTTCAACGATCACAGGGAGTTTGATGCATTTCATTTCAATGAATTCGTGTCAGATCTCAGAGCATCAAGTCAGCTCCTTATAATACAGGGTGAAAAGGGCAAGAGTAAGGTACTCACTTCAAATGACAATAATAAAGAGCTTGCAATCCACAAAGCCGAGGAGGCAGCCAGAAAGGCTGAAGAGGCAAGAATGCAGGCCGAGAATGAGGTAAAGAGACAGATAGAGGAAGCAAAGTATCAGGCGGAAGTTGCCAGACAGGCAGAGGAGACCCGTATGAAGGCCGAGGCGGCAAGGGTCGAAGCCGAGATATGGAGACAGAAGGTCACTGCTGAGGCAAAGGATTATGAGCAGACAGCGGTACTCACAGCTCAGGATATGTACTCATATCAGGGCAATTCCGATGACAGTGAGAGGCTTAAGGCTGAAGAAATGTTCAGGAATGCCGAGGAGGAGCGAATCAGGGCAGAGAAGGTTTCATCGCAGTATGCAGATGAGATAAGACGTGCCAGAGAGCAGGAGATGCATGCTGAGGAGGCTAGAATGCAGGCAGAATTTGCAGCCCGCAAGAATGCTGAGGAGGCTAAGAGACAGGCAGGCCTTGCAAAGCTCAAGGCGGAGGAAGCCAAGAGACTCAGCGAGCAGCCGGATGAGGAGCCACCTACAACACTGTTCAGCAACAGAACACTTGTCACAGGCAGCAAGCCGACCCTCACCAGAAAGACTACGGGTGAGAGCGTTCAGATTAATAAACAGGTATTCTGTATTGGCAAGGCTGATCAGGGTGTTGACTATAAGGTAACAGGAAACAAGTCTATAAGTAGAAGACATGCCTATATCACCAGTATCAATGGAACACATTATCTGAGAGATAACAACTCAACAAACCATACATTCCTGAACGGAACTCAGGTGTACAGCAATGTTGATGTGGCTATCCCTGATAACAGTGTGATAAGGCTTTCAAATGAGGAGTTCATATTCAGGATAAATTCTTAAATATGGAGTTCGATAAATGTAATAAATCAGGTTGATCCGTAAGGATGGAGGAAGAGATATGTATTGTGATAATTGTGGTTGTGAATTGGGGGAGAACGTAAGAAAGTGTCCTGTCTGTGGAAAAGAATTTCCTTTGATAGAGCCGGAAGTTGACGACAGCACAACTGTGCTTACAAGTGAGCCGGATGTCGATGAGGACGATGACAGCACAACTGTCCTGACAGGCGGAACACAGGGCATGCCTCAGATGATGCAGCAGCCACAGGGTAATCCTGTGCCACCGCAGCAGCCTCAGATGGGAATGCCACAACCTCAGAAAATGCCACAGGAAGGCGCCGATATAATGATAAAGAAAAAGGGCGAGAAGAAGGGTATGAGCAAGGGTGCAAAGGCCGCACTCATAGCTATACCAGTGGTTATCGTCATCGCTATAGGCGTCTTTGCATTTATATTTGTTCCAAAGTTTAGAAAGTATAACGAGGCCAACGACCTCATGGACCAGGGAAAGGTTGAAGAGGCCGTGACACTGTATAAGGATCTTGGAAAATTCAAGGATTCCTATACAAAGGCAAACGGAGACGCTTATTATGAGTATGCCGAGGGTCTTGAAAAAGAAGGCAAGAACCTTGAGGCGGCTGAATATTATAAGAAGTCAGGCAACAGCAGAAAGGCTGCAGAGAACTACAGCAAGTCATCTGACGGTGACGAGGAGAGTTTCAGCAGCGATGACGCATTTGATAAGGCTTATCAGTGTTATTACAATGCGGGAATGGATCAGATGAATGCGGCATCCTACGATGCAGCCATAGATGCATTCAACAACGCAGGCTCATACAAGGATGCATCGGACAAGGTTATCGAGTGTACATATAAGAAAGCGGAGGCACTTATAACAGCCAAGAAGTACGATGACGCCATCAGTATTCTGTCAACCATAGAGGAGTACAGCGATTCCCAGACTCTTCTTGCAAAGTGCTATTACAACAAGGCATCAGAGCTGCTCGACGGCGGCAAATATGACGATGCGTATGATATGTACATGAAGTCAGAATTTGATGACTACAAGAACAAGGCCAGTGAGTGTACATACAAGAAGGCAGAGCAGTATTACAAGAACAAGGATTACGAGAATGCCATCAAGAGCTATGATAAGGTGGACAAGGATTACAAGGACTGTGTAGCTGAGAAAGACAAGTGTTATCAGGCCCTTGGAGCCCAGGCATACAAGGACAAGGAATACAAGAAGTCAGTTGATTACTATGAGAAGGTAGTCAAGACTGATGTGTCCAAGAAGATAGCAAATGGAAAGCTTGCATTTGCAAATGCAAATAAGAACGCAGCCAATGAGACTACAATGACATATCTCGGAGAACTCAGATACGACGGCAACGAGAAGGCTCAGAAGCTGTATTCAGAGCTTGTGAAGTGGAATATAGAATCATTTGTAAACAGCAGTGAAAAAGATCTTGATAAGGGATCTAACAGCATCAAGACAAAGGATGGATCAGATATATATATTCATACGTCATTTGGATTTGACGGTGATGACTCTATGAAGATATCGGGATACGTTGTGTATGCGGATGGAAACAAGTCTGACGTCATAACATTCTCAGATCCTGTGGTTGACGGCTGGTCAACATGGGTCAAGATATCAGGTGACAGTGCACCTAAGGGTGTAACATATCTGTATCTTCAGAACGAGACGACCAAGAAGATCATAGAGGTATATCCGTTCACAATAAAGTAAAGAGACAGGGTGATATATGTGATAAACAGACCTGAATTGCTGGCTCTGGAATTCTACAAGTCGCGGCCTTTTAAGGGCAGTGACAAGGGTATCCGTTACATGATACAGAAGGATGTTGTGGAGATTGAGCCGGAGGGTGAAAAAGATCAGACAGAGGAAGATGCACCGAAGGAGACAAAGACTGTACTCACGGCATTTATATGGCCGGAGCCATTCTGTTTTGAGGTCACACCGGATGAACAGAAGGGATCGAAGCAGTTTGATTTTTCCGAGGAAGGATTGTGTGAGGCCATAGCCTGGTTGAATGAAAATCATGATACATATGCACAAAAAAAACAATAGTAAACTACTTAAAAGAATAATTGGAATAACAGCGACTGTCATCATTCTGATGGCAGCAGTTGTTGCAATTATTTTTTTTCATCTTATGAGAAAACCTCAGATAAAGCTTGTGGAGGCCATGGTAAATACCATCAATTCTTCCAGAGAGTCGGAGATGAATCAGCAGTATGGCACATTTGACATGGGTATGAACATGATAAATGGCAGTCAGAGCTTTTCATTTGAGGATAATTCTGATCACAGCGTTGACATATCGCTGAAGAGAAGTGCTTCGGATCACAATTTTCTTGCGGAGGCAGGAGTTGATGACAAGACATTCAAGCTCTATGCAAATAAGAGGACTTCTCTCATATATATAGATGATATGGCAATCAGAATACAGTACGCTGACAATCTCATCACGAACATGAGCAATTCTCAGGTGGTATCACTGCTTGGGATAGACAGCGACACAGTGTACTCATTTGGCACTGCCTATGAGAACTGTATGAGGATGGCTGCAAATAATTATGCGGACATCAACGGTGACGATATCCAGACAGATATTATCCAGAAGACACTTAAGTATTTCTTCAATATGGAGGGTACGAGTGAGGGAAAACAGACTGTGGTTACTGGGGATAGTACACAGGACTGCAAGGTGTACTCGGTCATCTTCAATGTGGATGATTTCTATAGTTATCTGGATGAATGTTTTGGCACACATGATATAGATCTTCAGGAAGTGTATGACATGTTTGGCAAATACATACCGGAGATAGATACCATTGACAATACGGCAGAATTGGTACATGATATAAAGCAATTTGTGGATGAAATGTTAGACGGCAGGGATATCACGCTCTATTTTGCTGTGAACAGTAAAAATGAGCTGGTCAAGCTGTATGCGGATCATGTGTCCGACAGGGATATGAGCATGTCGCTGACATTTTACGGAGACAAATATACAGCACAGTCGTATGAGTTCACTGTTACTGACAATTCTGACAACCATCTTGTGATAAAAAAGAGGGATGTGAGCAGTGACGGAGAGACAGGAGTGGTGTTTGATGTGGATATATCGGCAGCCGATCTCATGGATTCCATGAAGCCTGTCAGTATAAGTGCATCGCTGGAGCTTAGATTGTCTGGAAGTGATGCAATTCTTGGTATACAGGTTGGAGATGCCGTGTTCAGAAAAAATGCGGAGATCACCGGATATGATAAGGGTAACAGCATTGATCTTGCGTGGAGCGGGGACAGTGATGGAAGCATGCATATCGGCTGTGATTCAGGAGCGATAGAGAAACCGGAATACAGGGACAGCCTGGATATATTTGACACAGATGTGATAAGTGCGTATAAATTTATAAAAGAGATAATGAACAGATAGATGGAGATTTGTATATGAGTGATACATCAGTTGTGGATAACTCCACGGGCAAAGAAAAAAGCAGATATACATCGGGAACCATATATAAGATGATAATTGCTATAACGTTCCTTCTGGCATTTGGACTGATAATGATATTCAGCGCATCCAGTTACGGCACGGCTGCCAGCAATTTCAGAAGCCAGTTGGTGTTTATCGTTTTCGGAGCATTGGCAATATGGGGATTGGCGTTTTTCCCATACGGTCTGTATAAGAAGCTTACATGGCCTGCATATTTTCTGTCATTGATACTGACATTTTTGCTTCTCACGCCATTGGGAGTAAATGTAAATGGTGCGACGAGATGGATCCAGATCCCTCACATACCATTCAGAATCCAGATCGCTGATATAGTGAAGACTCTCATGATCATATTCATAGCTTCATTTATAAGCAGCAAATGGAGAGAGATGCACAAGTGGCAGACTGTCATAATACTGTGGGTGCTTGTGGGACTCCAGGCGGGACTTTTGCTCGTCATATCCACAAACCTGAGTTCGTGTCTGGTCGTTCTTGGAATATGTTACTGTTCAACATTTATAGCCAGCAAGAACTGGAAACTGCATTTGGGAATATTGCTGATAGCTGTGGTGGTGGCGGTGGTCTATGTGAAGGTAGCCACGAGCTACCTGCCTACGGAGGAAGAACTTCTGTCAAATGACAACTTCCGTGCAAAGCGAATCCTGGGATGGCTGTACACAGAGAAATATGAGAAGAGTGCAGGATATCAGGTCATACAGTCGCTGTATGCCATAGGAAGCGGATCTTTCTTCGGCAAGGGACTTGGAAATGGAACACAGAAGCTTTCGGCTATACCGGAGGCCCAGAATGATATGATCTTCGCGATAATCTGCGAGGAGCTTGGTGTGGCAGGAGCAATCATGTTATTTCTTCTGTATGGCTATCTGTTATACCAGATGTATGTTATAGTTAAAGAGTCATCGAACGTATTTGGAAGCATGATGGTCATAGGTGTGATGGTACACCTTGTATGCCAGATAGTGATCAACGTAAGCGTTGCGACAAATGTAATTCCGAATACAGGTGTCACTCTTCCTTTCATAAGCTCGGGAGGTTCCGCACTTCTCATGACAATGGTCGAGTGTGGTATGTGTATAGGAATCAGAAGGCAGCAGACGAGAAGAGTGTATCAGAAGCATTTGAATGAATAAAATCCATGTGAGGAATAAGAGAGGTAGTATATGGTAAAGTTTAGAAAAATTGCGTTTTTGACAATGGCAGCAGTATTGTTGTCAACTTGTGCGACAGGAATCTCAAATCTGTCAGAAAGCAGGGTCGGCGGACAGTACACGGTGTACGCTGCGGAGGCTCAGGCTGATGTCGGAGAGAGTGTTGCGACATTGACGGATGCAACTGCCACTGTGAAGAATAAGAAGGGCTGGTATACCAAGAACGGTAAGACATATTATTACGATGAGAACGGCAAGGCGTTAAAGAGCAAGTTCCTTACATACAAGGGCGACAAATATTATTTTAACAGATATGGCCGCATGGTGAGAGGTCTTAACAAAATCCAGAATAATTACTATTACTTCAGAACAAATGGCAAGGCACTGGTGAATACCTGGAAGAAAATAAAGGGTAAGAAGTATTACTTTGGTTCTGATGGAAAAGCCTATAAGGGTGCACATAAGGTAAAGAATAGCAAGTATTACTATAATTTCTCAAGTAATGGTTATCTTGCGGAGGGTGTCAGAAAGATAAATGGCGTGACATACAGATTTGGTTCCAATGGAAAGCCATATACAGGATGGTATACTACAAAGCTTGGAAACAGACAGTATTACAGCGCTTCAGGTGTTGCATACAAAGGACCTAAGAAGGTAAATGGCAAGCTGTATCTGTTCGACAAGAATGGTGCACTGGTGAAGGGCAGAGGCTGGAAATATTACAACGGCAGGCGTTACTTCGTAAGCGTCAAGGGAACATTACTCACCGGATACAGATATGTGGATGGAGCATACTATTACTTCAGTAAGAGCGGTGCCATGTACAGAAGCAAGTGGGCATATGCGAATGGATATAAGTTCTATTTCAACAGAGGTGGCAAGAGACTCACAGATGTTGATAAGATCCTCGGAAAACAGGATTCCTATGAGATAAAGGTCAACAAGACCACAAATGTTGTGACTGTATATGCAAAGGATGGCAACAAGGGATATATCATTCCGGTAAAGGCATTTGTATGTTCAGGCGGTGACACAACACCTCTTGGAACATTCTGTACCCCGGCAAAGGGAAGATGGTGGACACTGATGGGGCCATGCTATGGACAGTGGGATACACTTATAACAGGTGATATACTTTTCCACTCTGTGTATTACGGAGAGGAGGATCCTACCACATTATCAGTCAGCGCTTATAACATGCTCGGAACGACATGCTCACACGGATGTATAAGACTTAAGGCAGGAGATGCAAAGTGGATATATGATAACTGCGATCTTGGAACAAAGGTAACTATATTCGAGAGCAATAAGAGCGGCCCGTTCCCTAAGCCTACATCAGTTCAGCTTGATTACAGCCATACATGGGATCCTACAGATCCAACCATGGCATACAAGTGTAGAGAGAACGGATGTCATAAGGGAATAGCATGGTAATATCGTGTTCAATGTGGAGAGAATAGATATATGAAAAAAGCGTCGTGGATGGACATGGGCAGAAAATATATATTATTTATGATTGCGGTCATCTGTTTTGCAGGTATCTGCATGGGATGCGGGAAGGTGGATGACGGTCAGGAGGAGAGTACCGGTATCCAGATAAAGAGCGGTGATGTTGAATCCGCGGAGGATATGACTCAGATAGGAGTGTATCTCGATGTGGATAAGAACAGTTCCGAGATAACGGATGTGAAGTACAAGATATCCGGTGACATAGGTATCGTGAGTTTCAGGTACAGCGGAGTGAAGGTTGAACTCAGAGGCTCCTGCAAATACGAGATGTACGATCTGGCGGGCGTTGAGAACACCAGCAATGGTGACATGATAACCGGCAACATCCAGGGATACAGTGCTACTTATTACACTCTGACTCCCGGACGTATAGCTTTCTGGAGCGATGGAACAATTAACTATTCGCTATATATATACGTCACAGCCAGTGATGAGGTACTCAATGAAGTGCTGTCACATATAGTATTTGAGAACAGATATACGGACAGAGCTGATGTCCAGCAGCAGATAGAGACGGACAGCAGAGCATTTGCTGAGAAGATCGTGAAGGTGTTCAATGATGAAGATCTTGAGACCATGAAGGATATGGTTTTATATCCTCAGGAGACAAGTGGTGGACAGTCCATAGCAAATGAAAATGAGCTGTTGAATGTTGATAAGAAGGCGCTGTTCACTGACATTCTTATGAAGGCTCTGAACGATGAGAATGCACTGGATAATCTGAGAAAAACCAACGACGGCTCCGAATATGTAATTGGAACAAACTATAAAAATGTACATTTCAGACTGAACGATGATGGACAATTTGTCATCACGAAAATAAATAACTGATATTTATCCCCTGCACATAAGGACAAACTGATATGTGCAGGGGATTTTTCTGTTTAAAAATACTGAAAAAGTTCTATTTGCCACGGATAAGTTCAGAATGTGATAAGTATGGGAGTATAGTGGGAAAATTTAGAGGACGATTCGCGTTGAGACTGTGTATTAAAGTCCTTAGAATTGTATCAGGACAGGAAATAACTTAAGACAGGACCTGATCTGAGACAAGGAGGAGATATACACGATGACAGAGAGAGTTTACAGTATAAGTGAGGCAGCAGCCAAGGTTGAGGTTGAGTCACATGTGCTTAGGTATTGGGAGGAAGAGCTTGAGATCGATATCAAGAGAAATGACATGGGTCACAGGTGCTACAGTGAGAAGGATGTAAAGATACTTCAGAGGGTTAAGACTTTGAAGGATAAGGGGATACAGCTCAAGGCGATAAAGGATATGGTTCACAGAATGTATGAACTTCTTGACGAGGGAGAGAGCACAGAGGAAAAAAATGCGGATGATGCGGTGGCGGAGCTTATCGCAGAGAGAGAAAATACAGAGAAGAAGACCATAGAAACCATAAGGGTGAGCAGCGATGTGGGGGATGATTCAAGAATAGTTGATTTCAAGATGGCACAATTCCAGAATATCATGGACAAGATAATCAGCAACTCCATAAAGGACAACCTTAAGGTGATAACACAGTCAGTGTCCGCTGCGGTGTCCGATGACGTGGTAAAACAGATGGATGTGCTGATGAAGGAGAAGGAGGATCAGGAGGAAGCGAGATACAGAAAGCTTGACGCCACCATAAGAGAACTTCAGCAGACCAGACAGGAGGTTGCGGCAACGGAGATAAAGAGAAAGAAAAAGGGCATTTTCAGAAGAAAACAGAGAGAGAGTTTATAAAAACTTCACACACTAACAATAGGGATTAATGCTATAATTAGCGCTAGTAAGATGGGAGTTAACACGAATGAAGATTACTAAGAAAGTTAAGATAGCGATAATTTTTATATGGATAGCAGCGATATTGTCCATGGTTATAGGTACGGCTATCATAGGGCGATATTTTATCACTGGAACTTATGGCCGTAATCACTCACTGCAGCTTTTATATTCGGAGGACGATCCGGTCAATGATGTGTACAAATCTCTGTCCACATTGCGTGAGGAAGTTATAAGCAAGGTGAAGAAGGATCCTTCATACTATACAACCCAGGATAATGCAGATGCCCTGGATGAAAAGAGCTCGGTATTAAATACTCATATAGCAGTTAAGAAGGATGGAGAGTACATATATAGTTCCGTTGATCCTTTTTCTGAGAGCCTGAAGGAGCAGTTAAAGAGAAATGATAACAGTTCGAATATCAATGCGATAGATGGTGATTCGATTGATACCGGAAATAACAGTGATATAAAGGTTCAGGAATATCTCATAACCCAGCCGTCATTCTATCTGTGCAACCAGGTATCATATGTGCTGGATGGAAGTCAGGTAGATATTTACATGCTCACATACTATGGTAATTATATGGCGAAGTTCAGGGGAACCATCATGGGTTATTCCATACTGATGGTTCTAATGATGATGCTCCTGAGCGGTGTCGTGGCATTCCTTGTATACCAGCAGTTTGTGAATCCTCTTGTCAAGCTCAAGGAGGCAGCAGAGCGTATGGGCTCAGGCAACCTTGACGAGAAGATAGACTTTGGCGATAACAGAGTCGATGAGGTTGGTGAGCTCTGTGAGTCATTTGAGGATATGAGACAGAAACTGTCAGACTTTACCAAGGCGAAGATGAGATATGAGGAAGAGAACAGGCAGCTCATAAGCAATATATCACACGATCTCCGTACTCCTATCACGACCATCAAGGGTTATGTGGAGGGAATCATGGATGGAGTTGCAGATACCCCTGAGAAGCAGGAGAGATATCTGAAGATGATATACAGCAAGGCAAATGAGATGGACAGCCTCATCAATGAGCTTTCACTGTATACGAATATCAACAACAACGCCATACCATATGAGTTCCACAGGGTATCGGTGAAGGATTATTTTGATGACTGTATGGAGGAGGTATATACGACGCTCCTTTCCAAGAACATGACGCTCACATACAAGAACTATTGTGATGACGATGTGAAGGTCATAGTTGATCCTGACCAGCTCAAGAGGGTCATCAACAACATAATTACAAATGCTATCAAGTATACCGATAAGGAATATGGACAGATAGATATCAACATATATGACAATGACGCGGAGGTTAAGGTATCCATAAGCGACAATGGCCGTGGAATAGATTCAGAGAGCCTGCCTCATATATTTGACAGAATGTACAGAGCTGACAGCGCAAGACAGTCAAGAGGCGGAAGTGGTCTTGGACTTGCTATATGCAAGAAGATCGTTGAGGAGCACGGCGGCAACATATATGCCACAAGCCAGCTTGGTGTCGGAACAACGATAGTATTTACCCTGAAGAAGTATATTCCAAAGGTTGAGGAGATCGAGGGTGATACTTCTGACGCCAGCGGTGAACAGCAGGCAAATGTAAAAAAGAATACACAGAAAAAAGATGATCAGAGAAAAGGATCATTGCAGATCATAAATTCACTAAAGAAAAGGAGAGATACAGATGAGTAAGATATTGATCATAGAAGATGAGCTTAGTATTGCAGAGCTTGAGAGAGATTATCTGGAGCTCAATGATTTCGAGGTAGAGATAGAGACAAATGGACTTAAGGGTCTTGAGAAGGCATTGGATGAGGAATACAGTCTTATCCTTCTGGATCTCATGCTCCCTGAGGTGGATGGATTTGAGATATGCCGACAGATAAGGGAGAAGAAGGATATTCCGATCATCATGGTAACAGCCAAGAAGAATGATATAGACAAGATCAGAGGTCTTGGTCTGGGAGTTGACGACTATGTCACAAAGCCATTCAGTCCAAGTGAGCTGGTGGCAAGAGTCAAGGCGCACATATCCAGATACGAGAGACTTGTTGGTTCAACGGCACTCAAGAATGACGTCATCGAGATCAGAGGTCTTAAGATAGACAAGACGGACAGAAGAGTGTATGTTGATAACGAGGAGAAGGTATTTACGAATAAGGAGTTCGATATACTGTGCTTCCTTGCCAGCAACCCAAACAAGGTATTTTCCAAGGATGAGCTGTTCAGCAAGATATGGAATATGGACAGCATAGGAGATATAGCCACGGTTACTGTTCATATCAAGAAGATCAGAGAGAAGATTGAATTTGACACATCGAATCCACAGTACATAGAGACTGTGTGGGGCGTGGGCTATAGGTTTAGGATGTGATAAGAAAGCCCCAGACGGCGAACATGCAGCGTTCATGCTTGCATGAAACGCTGCATGTTCATCGGATGGGCAGATATTCATGAGCATGTATGCCGATAGGCAGGAATGCGAATGAATGTGCGATTACGAGAGCCACGAAGTGGCGAAGTAATCGTAAGGCTTTCTTATCACAATTATAATAAGCCCCAGACGGCGAATGAGGAGAAAACAAATGAAATTAAACATTTTACATGAGGATAATGATATAATCGTGGCTGTAAAGCCATGTGGTGTGCCAACTCAGCCGGACAAGACCAATTCAGAGAGCATGGTGAGTATGCTCAAGCTCAGGATATACGAGAAGGAGAACAGAAAAGAGGAGCCATATCTTGTGCCTATTCACAGACTGGACAGGCCTGTAGGCGGAGTTATGGTATTTGCCAAGACTCCTGAGGCGGCTGCAAATCTCTCAAAGCAGAGCGAGGATGGTTCTATGATGAAGTATTATCAGGCGATCCTCACTGGTGAGCTTCCAAATGACCAGGGAGTTTTGAAGGATTATCTTCTTCACGATACTAAGGACAATGTGACAAAGGTCGTGGACAAGGACACACCTGGAGCAAAGTATTCTGAGCTTGAGTATGAGGTACTTGACGTTATGGATACAGACGAGGGAACTCTCACATACGTGCTGGTGGAGCTTATCACAGGCAGACATCATCAGATCAGGGCACAGTTTGCAAAGAGAAAGTGTGGAATCTGGGGTGACACAAAGTACAATCCTAAATTTCAGAAGACAAAGAAGAAGTACAAGGAGATAGGACTTCACGCGTCCAGATTGGAATTTGACCATCCGACAACAGGGGAACACATGGTGTTCAAGCATGAGCCGGAGGGCGGAGCATTTGCCATTCTGGATCTGGATGAGTTTTAGTTAAAATGGTATTTACAGGGCGGATGTTGGCATGTTTCGTGTTGACATACGTCCTGAAATTTTGTAGATTAAAGAGTGTATGCATTAGGTAGTTCAGCTATGCAGCAGATATAGAATGTTTTAGAATTAAGGAGATAAATAAGATGGCAAACGATAAGAAGATGGTTGAAGCTATTACTTCCATGGATGAAGATTTTGCACAGTGGTATACTGACGTTGTCCTCAAGGCAGGACTTATCGCATATACCAACGTGAAGGGATGTATGGCTATCAAGCCCGCAGGATATGCAATCTGGGAGCTTATACAGAAGCAGCTTGATGAGAGATTCAAGGCTACAGGTGTGGAGAATGTGTACATGCCAATGCTTATTCCAGAGAGCCTTCTTGAGAAGGAGAAGGATCACGTTGAGGGATTTGCACCGGAGGTAGCATGGGTTACATATGGTGGACTCAATCCTCTTACAGAGCGTATGTGTGTAAGACCTACATCAGAGACTCTGTTCTGCGATTTCTACAAGAATGATATCCAGTCATATCGTGATCTGCCAAGGGTATATAATCAGTGGTGTTCAGTAATGCGTTGGGAGAAGGAGACAAGACCTTTCCTTCGTTCAAGAGAATTCCTGTGGCAGGAGGGTCACACAGCTCATGCAACAGCTGAGGAGGCTGAGGCAAGAACAATACAGATGCTGAATCTGTATGCAGACTTCTGTGAGGATGTACTGGCTATGCCTGTTATCCGTGGACAGAAGACAGAGAAGGAGAAGTTCGCAGGAGCAGAGGCAACATACACAATAGAGGCACTTATGCACGATGGCAAGGCGCTCCAGTCAGGAACAAGCCATAACTTCGGAGACGGATTTGCCAAGGCATTTGGAATACAGTTTACAGACAAGGACAACAAGCTCAAGTATGTTCATCAGACATCATGGGGTATGACAACAAGACTTATCGGAGCCATCATCATGGTTCACGGAGACAATTCAGGTCTTGTACTTCCTCCAAAGGTTGCTCCAACTCAGGTCATGATCATTCCTATCATGCAGAAGAAAGCAGGAGTGCTTGAGAAGGCAGCAGAGCTCCGTGAGAAGCTTGGAGCATTCAGAGTAAAGGTCGATGACAGCGACAAGAGCCCAGGCTGGAAGTTCTCAGAGCAGGAGATGAGAGGTATTCCTATCAGAGTTGAGATCGGACCAAAGGATATCGAGGCCAATCAGGCAGTTCTGGTACGCCGTGACACAAGAGAGAAGATCACAGTATCACTTGATGAGATAGATACAAAGGTTGGAGAGCTTCTTGAGACTATCCAGAAGGATATGTTCGAGAGAGCAAAGGCTCACAGAGATTCACATACACATGCAGCGCTTAACTGGGATGAGTTCAAGAATATCATCGACAACGAGCAGGGCTTTGTAAAGGCTATGTGGTGTGGCGAGACAGCTTGTGAGGAGGCTATCAAGGATGAGACAGGAGCATCCACAAGATGTATGCCATTTGCACAGGAGCATCTTTCAGATGTATGTGTACACTGCGGCAAGCCGGCCAAGAAGATGGTATACTTCGGAAGAGCATACTAAAATATAGATAATAATCATGTATAATAACTTCTTCAGCATTTTGCTGGAGAAGTTATTATTTTACAGATATAAAGATGCGGAGAGAAGATATATGAGAATAGACATTCCAGAGGGAGCAAATAAAGTTATAGAGGGTCTTGAGGCAGCAGGCTATGAGGCCTATATAGTCGGCGGCTGCGTGAGAGACAGCATACTCGGAAGAGAGCCGGGGGACTGGGATATCACCACATCTGCCAGACCTGAGCAGGTCAAGGAGATATTCAGGCGAACCGTAGATACAGGAATAGAGCATGGAACCGTAACAGTCATGATGGGCAAGGAAGGCTATGAGGTCACGACGTACAGGATAGATGGAGAGTACAGTGATCACAGGAGACCGGATCAGGTGGAGTTCACAGCCAGCCTTGAGGAGGATCTGAAGAGAAGAGATTTCACCATAAATGCCATGGCGTACAGCCACAGCAAGGGCATAATAGATATGTTTGGCGGTGTGCAGGATCTGAATGACAAGGTTATAAGAGCTGTCGGTGTGGCAAGGGACAGATTCGATGAGGATGCACTTAGGATACTCAGAGCCATAAGATTTGCGGGACAGCTTGGATTTGACATAGAGAGGGATACCCGAAAGGCCATGATCATCCAGGCACAGTACCTCAAGGATATAAGTGCGGAGAGGATCAGGGTGGAGCTCACAAAGCTCCTTGTATCAGATCACCCGGACAAGCTGCTCGAGGCCTATGTTACAGGGATCACTGCATATATCCTTCCTGAATTTGACAAGATGATGGAGCAGCCACAGAACAACCAGTATCACAGATACAATGTGGGTGTACACTCCATTGAGGCGGTTAAGAATATAAGAGCTGACGTCACCATGAGATGGGCGGCGCTTCTCCACGATATAGGCAAGCCATCCACACACACTGTGGACGAGAATGGAACAGATCACTTTTACGACCACCAGATCGCGGGAGTTCCACTGGCGGAGGCGGTTCTCAGAAGACTGAAGTTTGACAACAATACCATCAAGGACGTGTGCAAGCTGGTGAGATGGCATGACTTTGGCATGGGCTGCGTTCCGAAGAAGAATACCATCAGGAAGCTTCTCGGAGAGGTTGGAAAGGATTTCTTCCCATATATAATCGAGATCAAGAAAGCCGATATGGCTGCCCAGAGCGATTACAAGCTGGAGGAGAGACAGAGCCAGCTTGCGGAGCTTGAGAAGAAATATGAAGAGATCGTGGCAGATGCTGACTGCGTCAGGATCAAGGACCTCAAGGTAAATGGCGGAGACCTCATAAAGCTGGGAATAAAGCCGGGACCTCAGATGGGCGAGATACTTCAGAAACTGCTGGATATGGTTATAGAAGACCCGGAGAAGAACGACAGGGAATATCTTATTGAACAGGTCAAAATGATGTAAGGAGTATGTATTTCCCATATCATATAAAAAAGAATTATTGGATGATGCGATAACAGTCGTAAAAAAATCCGGTAAAATATAATAACTTAAGAATGAATCTTAACATCCCCTCATACAATAATTTAGCAGGTTATTATTGCTATAAAGTGAGCGACAGTTGTAGGAGGGGGTTTTTATTTGGCTGAAAAAATGGGTGAAGTGTATGAAGCATACGATATGGAAGTACAGGGAACGGGCAGAGGCAGAGGTGCTGTGATCCTGATGACGGACAAGGGGGTCAGACAGGTGTCATCCCTGAATGGAACTGACGAGAGGCTTCAGCAGGAGAAGGAATTCAAGGATAAGATATATGAAAAGGGCTTCTGTAATATAGACCGGGTCGTGGCCAACAGAGAAGACGAGCTGGTGACCTGCGACAGGTATGGAAATCCATTTGTGTGCAGGGAATATTTCCAAGGGCGGGAGTGTAATGCATCAAGCATAAGGGATCTTGAGAAAGCAGTTATAAATCTGGCGTGGTTTCACAGAGCCGGAAGGGAACTGTACATGGAGGAGAATACGTCATACACAAAAAAAACTCCGGGAAATCTGGACAGAAAGGTAAATGAGCTTCGCAGGATAAGAAATTTTGTCAGCAGGAGAACCCTGAAGAATGACTTTGAGATGCTGTACATAAAGACATTTGATTATTTTTACAGCCAGGCAGAGAAGTGCCTGTCGCTGTTTCAGGATAATTTCACATACAACGACAAATGGCTTGGCTATTGTCACGGCTCGTATAATTATCACAGCGTGATGTTCTGTGATGGGTACATAGCAACCATAAATTTTGACCGGTTCCATGTGGGATACCAGCTCATGGATTTGTACCAGTTTCTCCGCAAAGCCATGGAGAAGAACAGGTATGATATCGCCATGGCGAAGGACATTCTGAGTGCGTACAGTCAGATCAATTATCTTGAACATGAGGATTATGAATTCATATATCTTATGTACAGTTTCCCGGAGAAGTTCTGGAAGATAAGTAACCGGTATATGAACACCAGAAAGAGCTACATATCCCCGGTTTTGATGGAAAAACTCCAAAAAGTTATCGAAGATGACCAAGAAAAGCTCAAAATTTTGAGTGAAATTAACGATACCTATGGACTTCACAAGCTGACAAATTAAGAGTATAATGTTGGGGCGTGGATAATAATCGAGTTAGACACGTGATACTGAATTGTGATGTATTTTACAGATGGTTTTTTCGTGTGTGTGTTTTCCATTTGTAGGATGCTCTATGGGTAACATAAAGCAATAGATTTCACAGGAGGCAAAATGATGAGCGATTATAATTACAAGGACGTGTATGAGCAGTGGGTGAACAATCCTTTGTTTGGTCAGGAAACCAAGGATGAGCTCTTAGCGATCAAGGACGACGAGAAAGAGATAGAAGAAAGATTCTATTGTGATCTTGTATTTGGAACAGCTGGACTTCGAGGCATCATCGGAGCTGGTACTAACAGAATGAACATATATGTAGTGCGCAAGGCTACACAGGGACTTGCAAACTACATCATCAAGGCGGGCAAGCAGGACAAAGGTGTGGCAATAGCTTATGATTCAAGAAGAATGTCACCTGAGTTCTCTATGGAGGCAGCTCTCTGCCTGGCAGCAAATGGCATAAAGGCTTACAGATTCGAGTCACTTAGACCGACACCTGAGCTCTCATTTGCAGTGAGATATCTGGACTGTGTAGCTGGTATCAATGTAACAGCATCACACAACCCACCAGAGTACAATGGATATAAGGTATACTGGGAGGATGGCGCACAGATTACACCACCTCATGACCAGGGAATCATGGCCGAGGTAAAGGCCATCACAGATTTCGCAGATACAAAGACCATGGACATGGTAGAGGCAAAGAAGAAGGGGCTTCTTGTAACTATCGGTTCAGAGGTTGATGACGCATACATAGGCGAGCTCAAGAAGCTCATCCTCAATCAGGATGCAATTGACAAGTATGGCAAGGATATCAAGATCGTGTACACACCACTTCACGGAACAGGCAACATCCCTGTAAGAAGGATTCTCAAGGAGATCGGATTTGAGAATGTGTACGTGGTTCCTGAGCAGGAGCTTCCGGATGGAGAGTTCCCAACAGTTGAGTATCCAAACCCAGAGGCAAAGGAAGCATTTGCACTGGCACTCAAGCTGGCAAAGGAGGTCGATGCAGATCTCGTTCTGGCAACAGACCCTGATGCCGACAGACTCGGATGCTACGCCAAGGATTCCAAGACAGGTGAGTACAAGGTATTCACAGGTAACATGTCAGGAAGCTTACTCTGCGAGTATGAGGTAAGCCAGATGAAGGAGAAGAATGGCAGCCTTCCAGCAGACGGAGCAATCATCAAGACTATCGTTACTACCAACATGGTAGATGCTATAGCAAAGTATTATGGAACAGATCTCATCGAGTGTTTCACAGGTTTCAAGAACATTGGCCGTGAGATCCTCAGATTTGAGCAGACAGGCAAGGGAACATACCTCTTCGGATTCGAGGAGAGCTACGGATGCCTGATCGGAACCCACGCAAGAGACAAGGATGCCGTTGTTGCAACTATGGCTCTCTGTGAGGCAGCAGCTTACTACAGAGGTCAGGGCAAGACTCTCTGGGATGCGATGATGGATATGTACGAGAAGTACGGATATTATGTAGATGATATCAAGACCGTAACACTCAAGGGTGTTGAGGGATCAAAGAAGATCGGACACATCATGAATATCCTCCGTGCAAATGTACCTGAGGAAGTAGCAGGATACAAGACCAGAGTGGTACGTGATTATCGTCTTGAGTATATAAGGAATATCGAGACAGGTGAGGTTAAGCCTACCGGATTCCCGAATGCCAATGTACTCTACTACGAGCTTGAGAACGATGCATGGCTTGCGGTAAGACCATCAGGAACTGAGCCAAAGATCAAGTTCTACTACGGAATCAAGGGTTCATCATACGATGAGGCACAGAAGGAGTCAGCAGCATTTGGTGACAAGGTCATGGATCTTATCTACGATATACTTGAAAAGTAATAAAGAAAAATAATCATAAACAAACGGATTGTTACAGTGACGTATAATATACGGTCACAATGTAGCAGTCCGTTTTTTATTTTAAAATAAATTAAGTATACAAAGGAGGTAAACTGCTCTTATTATATGGGCAAAGACAGTGGGAGAATAGATTATGACAGAGAGTGTAAAGAAAAATAAAGAAATCAGGACAAATCGGTATTTCTGGATCGCATGCATAGTGCTGGTGTTACTGCAGTATGGACTGTGCATCCACTACGGGCTTAAGAGACAGTATCTGTTTTGCGATGAGGTGTACAGCTATGGCCTTGCAAACTCCACGGACAAGACTTTTCTCCATCCGGGAGAGGACAACACGCCACTTGATGAGTGGGTGACGGGGTCATATTTTGAGAACTATATGAATTATAACGATGATTCATTCAACTACAGTGCGGCATACAGAAATCAGGAAAATGATGTCCACCCGCCGGTATATTATATGCTGCTGCATACGGTGTGCTACTTTTTCAAAGGAGCGGGATACAGTGCAGTTCCGGGAATAGTGCTCAACCTCATACTCCTGATATTTGTGGATATTCTTCTGTTGTATGTGGCGGCATATCTGCTTGGAAACAGATGGTATGGACTGATGGCGGCAGCTCTGTGGGGCGTATCATCGGTGGGCATAAGCAACTGTATGCTCATACGGATGTATCTTCTTCAGACCTTGAATGTATTGCTGCTGACGGCGGTTCATGTATATATACTGAGACATAAAAAGAAGATGACCGTGCCGTATTTTATATTGCTGGCACTGGCGGTCATGTTCGGCGGACTCACACACTATTATTTCTACTTCTATGTTGCCGGACTTGGATTGTGTGTATGTATATACCTGCTGTATATGCGAAAGGTAAAGCAGATGTTTGCGTATGGCTTTAGTCTTGTTGCTGGACTTGGTGCGGCAATAGCGGTATTTCCCGCGACGATAAAGCACATATTTGGTTACAGGGGAAGCTATGCTACCGATAATCTGATAGGACTTTCCGGTCACAAATTCTTATATTATATCAGTTATATAAACAGGTCGTATTTTGCAGGACTGCTTCCGCTGATCGTGCTTGTGGCACTGGTGCTCATCGTGGCAAGGATAGTGCTTTCATTTGTGGATATAAAGATATCCTTGGTCAGGGAAAATGATGGATTATCCTACAGAGTATGTATACACAGGAGAGATATAGATGCGGACAGAACAGGAAGGATAGAGTCACGCTCACTGTTATTGGCGGGGGTTATCGTGGCTGACGCCGTTCTTGCATTTGTGGGAATACAGGGGTCCGAGCTTGTAAATGCAAGATATATTTACTCGGCACTTCCTATAGTGGCTGTGTTTATGATATGGTGTATGATGAAGCTGGTTCCAGTAATAACCAGGAAGAGATGTGCAGTTGTAACCGCTGTCATATGCCTGGTATTATGTGCAGGCAGTATAGCTGTAAAGGGTATAGACTGGCAGTACATGGGCTACAGCGACTGGAGCACAGCCTTGGAGGAGATGAAGGGACAGGACTGTATCATACTGTGTCACGGAGATGGCAAATGGAACAACGTGTACGCGGGAATGAACGTATTTTCCCAGATGGGAAGATGCCGGTATGTGTACGAGGATGATATAGACAGCATCGCTGATCTGGTGAAGGACTGCGGCGATGAGATATATGTGGCGGTCATCAATGATCCAAAATTTGAAGAGAAAAAGATACACAAGATGACTGAGAAAATAGCAGAGATAACAAAGTATACAAAGAAATCTATAGAATACAGATTTTCAGGAATACGAATTTATAAATTTAAAGCAGGTGAAACAAAATGAAAAAAGTTAGTTTGATAATTCCATGCTATAACGAAGAGCAGGCTCTTCCGATATTTGCAGGGGAGCTGGACAAGGTGAGACAGGAACTCAGACAGTATGATTTTGAGGTTCTTATGGTAAATGATGGTTCGTCGGATAAGACTCTTGAGACCATGAAAAAGATCTCAGAGGAATACGATTATTTCAAGTATTTGTCATTTTCCAGAAACTTTGGTAAGGAGGCTGCAATGTATGCGGGCTTCTGCAATGCAGATGGGGATTACGTGGCGGTGATGGATGCCGACATGCAGGATCCGCCAAGTCTGCTCCCGGAGATGCTCGGTATACTTGAGCAGGGAGAATATGACAGTGTGGCGACCAGAAGAGTCACCAGAAAGGGCGAGCCGCCGATAAGATCTTGGTTTGCGCGGATGTTCTACAAGATCATCAACAAGATATCCGACGCCGATGTCGTGGATGGCGCCAGGGATTTCAGGCTTATGAAGGCAGAGATGAAGGATGCCATCGTGTCGATGTGCGAGTACAACAGATTTTCCAAGGGAATATTTGGCTGGATCGGGTTCAGGACAAAATGGCTGGAATACGAGAATGTGGAGAGAGTTGCGGGCGAGACGAAGTGGAACTTCTGGAAGCTTTTCAAATACGCACTGGACGGAATAATCAACTTCTCCGAGGCGCCGATGAGTATAGCTTCAGGATTTGGAATATTTTGTACATTTGTCGCATTCGTCATGATGCTGTTCTTCTTCATAAGAAAGCTGGTGTGGGGAGACCCTGTTGCGGGATGGCCGTCACTTGTGTGCATCATACTGTTTGTATCAGGACTCCAGTTCCTGTGCATAGGAATAATGGGTAAATATATCGCCAAGACATATATGGAGACCAAGGGAAGACCACATTATATAATTTCCGACACCAATAAAGACGACGTGAATAAGATAAATTGATAACATTATGAAGCTGTATTGTGATGGAATGGTTATGATACAGCTTTATTTGGATGATAAGACGTTTTATGTAATATTTACATCCGTTACAGGTACATATAGTTGTAATTTGACTACTTGATAGCTTATAATTTAGATGATACTGTTTTAGTCAAATGGGGCTTATGTTTGGTAGACATGGGGGTAACATGCAATGAATCTTACAGTAAAATGTCCATCCTGCGGCGGTGTTGTGGTACTGAATCCCGAGACGAGGCAGCTGCAGTGTACGCAGTGTGATTCGGTGATCAGCAGAGGCATAGGAGAAGAAAACTCTGCCATGGTCAGGAATGAGGATGGAGAGCTTGTAGATAAGAGAAGCTATAAGGCAATTCAGAAGATTGCCAGAATAAAAAGATACATAACTGATGCCACGGATACGATATACACATTGGATGAGATCAATATTGGAAAGGATGATGAATCACCAAGGTATATGGATATGAATCTATATGAATGTACATCCTGTGGTGCAAGACTTATGGTGAAATCCACGGAAACTTCCAGTTTCTGTGCGTATTGCGGGCAGCCGATGATATTGGTTGACAGAGTTAAGGATGAACTGGAGCCGGACCTTATTATTCCATTTGGAATTTCTCAGAAGAGAGCAGAACAGCTTATACGTGACAGGTTCTGTAAGGGGTGGTTTGTTCCGGATGAGATAAAGAAATTTGAGATTGATAAGATACGAGGAATATATATACCATATTGGCTGGCATCTTATCATGTTAGAAAAAAGCTCAAGTATGTATTTCAGGAGAATGAAAAAGGCGAGCGCGTTAGTAATTATGAAAAATGCTTTGGTTCTATAGCAGCAGTTGCACAGAAAACTGCAGACAAAACAGTCACACACAATTGTATGAGAGATTGTGAGTGTACAGTTCCAAGGGTACCTGGTGATGCAACAAGAAGATTGAATGATCACATTTCGGCAAGACTGGAGCCTTATGATTTAGAGAAGGCTTTGACGTTTTCTCCAGAATATCTGTCCGGATTTTACACGGACAGGTACGATGTACCAGCTGCCGAGATCGCAGCCGTTGCAAAGAGAAAGAGCAATGATGCGGTGAAGGAAGAGATGATGAGCGATGTTCCGAAAAACGCCCGGATTACTGAGGAAAAAACGGATATAAAGATGACAGATATCGAGTATGCATTGCTGCCAGCGTGGTTCATGACTTTTCGTTATCAGGGAATACTCTATACCGTGGCGGTGAATGGGCAGACCGGCAAGGTCGTGGGAAATGTCCCATCCAACAGATTTAAGGTTGGGGCATACATAGCAATACTTATGACAGTGATGGTTGTGCTGTGTACATATGTATCTGTATTTGTTGGGGGACTTATGACGGATCTGTATAGGATAAGTGCAGATGTGGGTGATTCAAGTGGAGCTTTTATGGTATTTTCCGCGTATGTGGCCGGAGTTATATATAGTTTGGTGAGCTTCTGGCGTGCGATCAACAAGCTTCACAGATCTAGAATAGATATTCACAGATTCAGAAGCTATGGCACTATAGAATACGTTAAGGAAAGGCAGGATAAGACATGGGTTCGATAGTATTTTTGTATGTTGCAATAGGTATCGTGTGCGGGATATGCTTAACGGTATCCATAGTGATTTCTGCTCTTGTAAGATCCAACAATATTGGACAGAATGAGGAGAAAAAAGCGGAATATGTTGATTATGCCACATTTGTGTATCATGCAAAGTATGACAGCCACAGCCCGATTAACTATTTCGATGGCTATTATAAGGATTGAGTCAGATCCTTCAATATCGCATAGAAGTTTATAGAGCAATGATATGATGACAAAACCAGGGGAATTTGGTATCATATTTTTGATATATTTTCACACAGGGAAAGGAATTGGAGGTAACAGGAATGAACGAGAATCAGGATCAGCAGTTTGGTCAGCCACAGGGAGAACAGCAGGTGGCAGATCAGGCACAGACAAATCAGCAGGCGGCGGAGAACAGCCAGCCACAGGCAGATCAGCAGGCAGCGGCTTACAGCCAGCCGCAGATGAGTCAGCAGGGAGTGTACAATCAGCAAGGCTATGGCCAGCAGATGAACCAGCAGGGTGCATACAATCAACAGGGTTACGGCCAGCAGATGAACCAGCAGGGTGCATACAACCAGCAGGGCTACGGTCAGCAGATGAACCAGCAGATGTATAATCAGCAGGGTTATGGCCAGCAGATGAACCAGGGAGCATACAATCAGCAGGGCTACGGTCAGCAGATGAACCAGCAGATGTATGGTCAGCAGGGCTACGGCCAGCCACAGATGAACCAGCAGATGTACGGCCAGCAGGGCTATGTACAGCCACAGCCGAAGAAGCCATCAGCAGCGGGCAATATGATAAATGATCTTCTCAAGAATGTGATAGGTCTTTTCAAGAGCCCTGCAGATACAGCGGGTGAGATGGTTCAGAGTGACAACATGGTTCCTGGCGGAATACTTGCAGGAGTAAATGCCATCCTCTCACTTATATTTGTAACTGTCGGATTCCTCATAATGGGATTTGACTTTGGCGATTCAATAGCAAAGGGATTCTACATGTTCTTCTTCACTATAATCGCAGCAGTCATCATGACAGCAGCGGTATTTATCGCCGGAGGAATTATATTCAAGGGTGGAATCACATTTGGAAAAGCACTTAACGCCGTTGGTGTATTTGCACTTTATGAGGCAATAGCAATGGTTGCAGGAATCATATTTGAGATCATCTCAGCACTCTTCCACAAGGTTGATTTCCTCAGCGGAATCATCGGAGGCTTTGGATACATACTCTTCCTCGGAATAAGCCTTTGCGGAATCGTGATCGCAGCTCATGCGTTATTCGATAACCTTGAGACAAATGACAACTCAAAGATATTTGCAGTTATCGCTGCTATAGTTATCTCAGTATTCCTCATCACTGTTATAGATAACATCGCAGAAAAGATATTCAGTGACAGCGCAACATGTGCAGAGCAGGTACTCAGCTACTTCAAGAACGCTGCAACAGTATTTGGTTACCGTCACTGGTAAGACATAATTTATAGATATTTTACAGGAAGCAGACAGATCTGAAAATTGACAGGTTTGTCTGCTTTTGTTAAAATATAAAGGTGTTTTTGGTGTTAACTTATATAAAAGGGTGGCAAAGATATGGTAAAGGAAAGGACGGGTTATGGTAAGAAAGGTTGGTTTAACTGACAGTGTTGGTTTTGCTTGTCTGGAAGATCTACAGTTGTCGAACTCCTATATGTGGGGTACCGCAATCAGTCTGGACTATTGTGGCAGAGAGGATTGTATAAAAGGCTGGAAGTTTGGTCCATACGTCAGAGAATCATATGTTATCCATATGGTAAAGAAGGGCAAGGGTACATTTACAATTGCGGGGAAGACTTATGAACTGGGACCTGGACAGGCGTTTATCATCAGACCTGGTGAGGAGACTACTTACAGGGCTGACGATGATGATCCATGGAGCTACATGTGGGTTGGATTTCATGGCTACAGAGCTGAAGATTTTATTGAGGCGATGGGGTATGTAAAGGGCTCACCTATCATCAAGATAGAGCAGATGGATACGTGTGCAGAATGTATCAACAAGATGCTCGAATATTCCCAGATCACACGTATAAACGAGGTGAAGAGAATGAGTGCACTGATGCTTCTCTTTGCAACCATTATGGAGGATAATGCCTCCGATGCGCAGGAATCTGATAACATTGAGTATCCAAGTAAGATATATGTAAAGGCTGCTGTCGACTTCATAACAGAGAAGTACATGAACAAGATCAAGATCGATGACATTGCGGATTTCATAGGAATCAGCAGAAGTCATCTGACAGGAAGCTTCAAGAAGGAGATGGGTGTATCTCCTCAGGAGTATCTTATCAACTTCAGATTGGAGAAAGCTGCAAGTCTTCTCCGGTCATCAAAGGAACAGATCAATATAATCGCATATCAGTGTGGTTATGAGGATTCTCTTTCTTTCTCTAAAGCATTCAAGCAGAAGTTTGGAATGAGTCCTAAGTCATTCAGGAATCTTGAGGTTGAGCTTGAGACGAATGATGCCAAGTTTGGACATGAGGCTTCGAAGCTTTAAGATATAATTGAATCAAAAAATTTGAATTAAGCAAAAGGCGGGTGTGCGATTTGTCGCACATCCGCCTTTGCTGTATTTACGATATACGGTAAAAACTACTGTCTGCCATGATATGAATTGTCAACGATAAGCTTCTTGGTCACCTTTGTGGATTCAGGATTATCCTCATCTGATTCAGATGTCTGGTCATCGCTGTGCATCCATGAAGCAGGATCGTCGTCCGTGTACTTCTTTGTGACCTCATCCAGATATGGGGTGAATGCCTTCAAAAACATGAATGATGATACATATGCTATAAGGCCAAAGCCACATACTATGAACACGAATATACCTACCATGAATACCTGAGTGCTGGATAGCAGAACATATGCAGGCAGAGTGTAGAGAACCATGATCACTATTGTAAATATGAAGTTCTTGGCTGCCAGGTAAATGGACTGCAAGAGAAGGTTCTTCAATGTGTTCTTAAAGGCACTTATGACAGGGAACAGGTAAATTGCGATGAAGCATGTCAATATCATAAGCACGACACTGGTGTAGTACATGAGCTTGTTCTCCTGTGGACCACCCTTGCCAAAAAGGTTGAAATCCAGAGTGAATATAAATGATATAAGAAGGAATAGCAGCCATGAAATCGTTGACTGTTTGAAATTATCCTTGAAGCCTTTGAAGAATAATTTCACTACACCTCCATTTTCGCCTGTCCTCTGCTTCTTTAACAGAGTGAAATACATTGCGCTCATGGAAGCTCCCATGGTGACTATGGGAATACTACACAATATAAATAGAATGTTCACTATTATAATATCGCCGAGCGTTCCAAAAAATCTGGAAAACCAGCCGTCACTGCTGAAAATGTTCATAAAATTCCTCCTGATGTAAAAAGTGATAATATCGTTTGTTTAACTATAGCACAAAAATGTATGCCAATATATAGCGAATTTTACAATTTACCATATGTATTCTACATTTTACCATAAAATAGCACAAAAACAGCGAACTTAACTACTTAAAAATATACATTTGTGACAAAACCCCATGATATTTTGACATTTTTCCATGTAAAAATCTTCACCAAAATTTTATAATTCAATCATAGAAAGCACACAGAACGCCGTAAGGCGAACCGGCAGAACAGGACGCAGAATTCAGGGTATGAAAGAGAATGTGGGTGTCGTAAATCCTGCCGGTGATGTAAAAAGGAGGAAGGTTTTATGAGAAGAACAATGAAGAAAGCTGTAGCAGTAGGGCTTGCAGCAGCAACAGCATTTTCACTGTGCGCATGTGGCGGCGGTGATGGAAGCAAGGGTAGCAGTAAGGATGCACTTGAGGTGGTTATCTGGGATAACAATCAGCAGAAGGGTCTGCAGCAGATATGTGATCTCTTCACAGAAGAGACAGGAATCAAGGTTGATGTACAGGTTAAGGAGTGGGATTCATACTGGACACTTCTTGAGGCTGGAGCATCAGGTGGAGATATGCCGGATGTATTCTGGATGCACTCCAACAACTCACAGATGTACATGAAGAACAACAAGCTCTTAAAGCTCGATGACTACATTGAGAAGAGCGATAAGGTTGATATGAGCAACTACATGTCAGAGATCACAGAGCTCTACACATATGATGGCTCATATTACGCAGTACCAAAGGATTACGATACAATCGCTCTCTGGTACAACAAGAAGATGTTTGATGATGCAGGACTTTCTTATCCAGATGAGACATGGACATGGGATGACCTCTATGATGCAGCTAAGAAGCTTACTAATGGCGATCAGTACGGTTTCTGTATGAACACATCAAACGATCAGGACACATACTACAACATGGTTTACTCAATGGGCGGTTACATCGTAAATGACGATCACACAAAGTCAGGATATGACGATGCCAACACTATCAAGGCTATGGATTATGTAGGAAAGCTCCTCAAGGATTGCTGCCCACCGGCAACAACAATGTCAGAGACAGGTACAGACGTTATGTTCCAGTCAGGTACAGTAGCAATGATCACACAGGGTTCATGGATGACAGCAGGATTCCTTGACAACGAGTATCTCGTTGAGAACTGTGACGTAGCAATTCTTCCATACGACAAGACAACAGGTATGAGAACTTCTATCTGTAACGGACTTGGATGGGCTGCATCAGCAGACACAAAGAGACCAGATGACTGTTGGAAGCTTATCGAGTGGTTAGGTTCAAAGGAAATGCAGGAGAAGCAGGCTGAGCTCGGTGTAACAATGTCAGCTTACAACAACACATCAGATAAGTGGGTTAACTGCACAGACAAGTTCAACCTCAACGCTTACCTTGATATCACAAAGGATTCAACAGTTTCAGGTGTTACAAATGAGCTCGTGCTCAGACCTTACACATACAATTCAACAGTATGGTCACAGGCAGCACAGACATTCTTCGCAGATGCATGGGCAGATCCATCAAAGATGGAGCAGTCATGTAAGGACTTCGCAGTTCAGATGAACCAGTACATCGATGAGGAAGACAAGTAATCCTACAGAGCATTTATAAGATAACATAACAGTGGGTAGGATGAAGGTCCTGCCCATTGCTTACCAGAAACAATGGGGTGTTAATTACAGTATAAATGATAAGAGGAGGGATTTTATGTCAGATAACAACAAGAAAGTTGAAGAAAAAGCGGCTGAGATAATTCAGGCTACAGAGACACAGACAGTTAAGCCGGCAGCAGCAGAAGATAAAGAGTTCAAGAAAAAGAAGTCAACAACATGGGAAAGAAACCAGCGCAAATGGGGCTGGGCATTCATCCTCCCAACAATGATAGGAATCATCGTACTTAACTTATGGCCTATAGTACAGACAATATATCAGTCATTCTGCAAGGTCGGTTCATTCGGAGATTCATCATTTGCAGGATTTGCAAATTACAAGAAGATGTTTGCTGACCCTGAGGTATGGCAGTCACTTCTCAATACATTCAAGTATGCGATCATTGAGGTTCCATTCTCAATCGCCATCGCACTTATACTTGCGGTATTCCTGAATCGCAAGATGCACGGAAGAACAATATACAGAGCAATATTCTTCCTGCCAATGGTAGTTGCACCTGCAGCTGTAGCCATGGTATGGAGATGGTTATACAATTCACAGTTCGGTCTGTTAAACCACATCCTCGGTACAAAGATCGAGTGGATATCCAATCCAAAGATCGCATGGATCTCAGTTGCGATCATCGGTGTATGGTCGATCATTGGTTACAACATGGTTCTGTTCCTTGCAGGACTTCAGGAGATACCTAAGGATTACTACGAGGCAGCGGATATTGACGGAGCATCAGGAGTAAGAGCATTCTTCAAGATTACTCTTCCACTTCTCTCCCCTACAGTATTCTTCGTACTCGTAACAAGAGTAATCGGAGCACTTCAGGTATTCGACCTTGTATACATGGTAATGGATATTTCCAATCCGGCCCTCAAGAAGACAGAGTCCATCGTATATCTGTTCTACCAGTACTCATTCCAGAATGGTAACAAGGGTTATGGATCAGCAATAGTAGTTCTTCTTCTCGCAGTCATCATGGTACTTACAGTATTCCAGATGATCGGTCAGAAGAAGTGGGTTCATTATAACTAGGAAGGGGGAATCGATATGACAAGAGGCGTACAGTTTAAGAGAAGAATGCAGAGATTATTGATTCACCTCATTCTGATCATATTCTCAATCATTATGATAGTGCCATTTGTATGGATGACACTCACAGCATTTAAGACAGTAACAGAGGCAACTTCGGTAAGTCCATTCGTAATATTCCCATCACAGTGGCGTACAGACGCGTTCACTACTGTTTGGAATAACATGAACTTCCTTGTTCTCTACAAGAACACATTACTGCTCATATTCTTCAGAGTTGTGTGTGCATGTCTCACAGCAACACTCGCAGGATATGCATTTGCAAGACTTAAGTTCAAGGGCAGAGACTTTATGTTCTCCCTGATACTTTTCCAGATGATGATTCCTTCACAGATATTCATCATCCCACAGTTCCTGATGATCAGTAAGATGGGCATGACAAATACAATGTTTGCTCTGGTATTCCCGGGAATTGTAACAGCGTTCGGTACTTTCCTGCTCAAGCAGGCTTACATGGGACTTCCTGGAGATCTCGAGGAGGCAGCGAGACTTGACGGATGTAACATTCCAAAGACATTCGTGTTTGTCATGGCTCCGCTTGCAAGATCATCGATGGTTGCCCTCGGTATATTCACAGCAGTGTTCGCATTCAAGGATCTGATGTGGCCACTGGTTGTAAACAGCAGTGCAAACAAGATGCCGCTCTCAGCAGCTCTTGCAACAATGCAGGGACAGTATCAGTCCAATTATCCACAGCTGATGGCTGCATCTCTTATATCATGTATACCAATGATCGTTATATACCTGATATTCCAGAAGCAGTTCGTAGAAGGTATCGCAACATCAGGTGGAAAGCTCTAAAGAAAGTTAAAGAAGATATTATATATGACCACAGGGTGACGTCAGTTACTGACGCCACCCTTGTGAAATATATCGTAAATACGAAGTATTTACGATGCTGCAGACGCCGCGCGAAGCGCCTCTCATGCGTCTGTTCCAAAATATATCGTAAATACGAAGTATTTACTATGCCGTGGACGCCGCGCGAAGCGCCTCTCACGCGTCCACTCAACACAGAAACAAAAGGAGGACGTCTATGAGAAAGCCGATAATCACGGAAGAAGAAAAACAGAAGATCAAAGAGATGGACTCCACCCGCAAAAAAATAGGATATATCTGGGATTATTACAAGCTTTGGATAATCGGTGCGGTCGTTCTCGTGGGACTTGTAGTGTATTTCACTGTTGTGTTTGCAACGAGGGAGGACAAGCCGATACTGGATGTCGTCCTTGTGAACAACTACGATGATGTTTCAGAGGACTGCAGGCTGACACAGGGATTTGTGTCGTATGTAGGGGAAGAAAATCTCCCGGGAAGGGTTACGTTTGACAACAATGCATTTTTTAATCTGGCAAATAACTCAGATTATAAGAACAGTTACTATATGAAGGTGCTGGCATACCTTGAGGCGGACACTGCTCAGGCAGTCTTGTGCCAGTATGACAATCTCATAGGTCTGGCGAAGAGCGGCAGACTTGCAGACCTGTCGGATGAGAAGGTCGGCGATATATATGATAAGTATAAGGATAGGATAATTTATTACGAGGATGAAGAGGGGAAGAAGATACCTGTCGGAATAGATGTATCTGAAGGATACAAGGCGGCAGGACTTACTGAGTACACAGATGGCAAGGCATATATTGGATTGTCAGCATATGCGGCGGATTATGGATATGTGGAGAAATTTGTGGACTACATGGTGGAACTTGGAATACAATCCGGCGGAGCTGGTTGTAGATAAATTATGAGGAAAGACCAGTCAAATGAAATTTGGCTGTAGAGAAACTGGAGATCACGAAAAGGAGGACTTGGGCATGGCAATATTGATAAATGAAGAGAAAAAGCTTTTCACATTGAACACCAAAAATACTACATATCAGATGAAGGTGATCGACTATGGGTATCTGGCTCATCTGTATTATGGCAAGAAAATGGACGGGGATATGTCATATGTCATAACTCATTACGATAGAGGATTCTCAGGCAATCCTTATGAAGCACAGGAGCACAGAGAATTCTCTCTGGACAACATTCCACTGGAATATAGCTGCTACGGCAACGGAGATTTCAGGACTCCGGCATTCAACATAAAGGACATAGAGGGAATACATGGATGTGATCTCAGATATGTTTCATATGAGGTGATGGACAGTAAGTATAGTCTCAAGGGACTTCCTGCTGCTTACACAAATGACGGCGAGAAGGGTGAGACCCTTAAGATCGTTCTTCAGGATCCTCAGGTGGGAGTGGAGGTTGATCTTCTGTATGGAATTATAGAGGATAAGGATCTGATCACAAGATCAGCTATAATCAGAAATATAAGCGATGCGGATATATTTGTGGCAAAGGCATCAAGTGTGAGCCTGGATTTTGTGACAGGTGATTATGATCTCATCCACTTCCACGGAAGACATGCTATGGAGCGCATGTATGAGAGAGAAGCTATAAATCATGGTGTGAAGAAGATCGGAAGCACAAGGGGTACATCAAGCCATCAGCACAGCCCATTTGTGGTTATAGCAGGCAAGGATGCGAATGAGGATGCAGGTGACTGCTATGGAATCTCACTTCTCTACAGCGGAAGCTTCAACTGTGAGGTTGAGAAGGATCAGACAGATCAGGTGAGACTCAATATGGGTGTTCAGGATGAGATGTTTGAGTATGTGCTCTATCCTGAGAGCGAGTTTGTGGCACCTGAGGTAGTTATGGTTTATTCACCTGATGGATTTGCCGACATGTCACACAAGATGCATGATGTTGTGAGATACAATATCTGCCGCGGTGAGTACAAGACAAAGAGAAGACCTATTCTCATCAACAGTTGGGAGGCAGTATACTTCGACTTCAACGGTGATGATATAGTTAATATAGCAAAGCAGGCTTCAGAGCTCGGCGTTGAGATGCTGGTTCTGGATGACGGCTGGTTCGGTGTGAGAAATGATGACAAGTCAGGTCTCGGCGACTGGTTTGTAAATGAGGATAAGATGGGCGGCCCTATGGCTGATGTTGTCAAGAGGGTTAAGGATCTCGGCATGAAGTTCGGTATCTGGATCGAGCCTGAGATGGTATCTGAGAAGAGTAACCTGTTCAAGGAGCATCCGGATTATGCTTTTGTGATCCCTGGAAGAAAGCCTGTCATGGGAAGAAGCCAGCTCAATCTGGACTTCTCAAGAAAAGAGGTCGTAAACTGCATATTTGACCAGATGACAGCAGTGCTGGACAAGATAGATGTTGATTACATAAAGATGGATATGAACAGAAGTATACTGAACGTATACTCCATGACCGAAGGAATCCAGAACAATGGAACTATCCTCTACAAGTATGTACTCGGTGTATATGACTTCATGGAGAGACTTCAGGCAAGATATCCAAAGATGTTCATCGAGGGCTGCAGCGGTGGCGGCGGAAGATTTGATGCCGGAATGATGTATTACACACCACAGATCTGGTGCAGTGATGATACAGATGCCATCTGCAGACTTGACATACAGTATGGAACTTCATTTGGCTATCCTATATCGGTGGTTGGTTCACACGTATCAGCGGTTCCAAATCATCAGACAGGCAGGACAACTCCATTCAATACAAGAGCCGTTGTTGCCATGGCAGGAAGCTTTGGCTACGAGCTTGATCTGAACAAGGTCAGCGATGAGGAGAAGGAAGAGGTAAAGGCTCAGGTAGAAAACTACAAGAAGTACTGGGATCTTCTTCATAATGGACTTTACTACAGACTGACGGATGCGGATAAGAGCAAAGGTGTAGCTGCATGGTCATTTGTCGCAAGGGACAAGTCAGAGACCCTTGTCAATATCGTGACGGTGGAGAGCTTCTGCAATGCCCCTGTACCTTTTGTCAGAGTAAAGGGACTTGATGTGGATGCCACATACGTTGACGAGGAGACCGGAGCAGAGTACAGCGGACAGGGACTTGACCAGATAGGACTTCCTGTACCACTCAAGTTCGGCGAGTACAATGCTTACCAGATCCATCTGGTTAGAAAGTAAAATTGCATAAGTGATATTGTGTTATTTATACATAATTATTAATTATATTGTATTAAATTACAGCTTCATGATAATATGAGGCTGTAATTTTTTGTGCTTATATATTCGGCATAAATGTGCTGAATATGTATGGGAGAAAAAGGGAGGTTACATATGAAATTGAAGGGGATAATGGCTGCGGCTGTAACTGTAGCCATGGTGTCGTCGTGCATTCATATACCGATGACGACTGCACAGGCACAGACTTTGCTGTCAAATATGACAGCGTATGCCGTACAGATGAATGAAGCTGAGATATCAGCAGCTACAGAGGATATTTCAGAGCTTGAGGGTGACTATGGGGTTGTGAACATAGTTAATGGCAAGGAGAGTAAAATATCATTTGTCACGGATGAGACAGGATATTATGAGATAATATTGCAGGGAAGCCAGTCACGGCTGATGCTTCAGGAGACCTTGTATAACAGTAAGAGTAAGCGCCTTGCTACAGGTAAAAAGGATGGCAGTGGATGCTGCAGGCTGGTATACAAGTGCACTGCGGGGGAGAAATACATTCTTGGGTCTAAGTATGCCCGTTCTTATACAGTTTCCGAAAGTGCAAATATAAGCGTGAGAAAGCTTCCGGATGTGGCGGCAATAAAAATGGTGCCGGATAATACAACGATACTGGAGGGAACACCAGACTCCATAACATCGGCGTACGCAACGGTAACCTATTCCGGTGGAAAGGTGCGCAGTTCAGGTATCAGCGGCTCAGACTGTAAGATAGATGGAGTTACATACAGTCTGTGGGTGAAGGATTCCAAGGGAAGTTATTATTATGAGGGCGATGAAGGGGATATGGTATCGTATGCGGATGCGGAAAAACTTCCGGCCGGTACGTATACTGTTCAGCTTACAGATAAAATGGATAGTGAGCCGAACCAGTCGACCAAGATATACGATTCGTACACTGCAAAGGTGCAGACTCCTGCTGAATATTTTGTAGGAAAAAGGAATATCAGTGAGACGGATACCTACGCATATGATACCAGGGTGGACGGTTACGAGTATTACAGATTTATACCATCTGCAACTGCTGACTTTGTGTTTGAAGTAGATAAATCATCAACTGCATTTATAGATGTATATGATTCGGACATGGCGGTGGTTGAGACCGATAATGACAGGTATTCATTTGTCAAGGGAAAGATCTATTATGTCAGACTTTCAGGAACAACGGATGATGACAATGAAACATTGAATGAGGTCAGGCTCAAGGCGAAGAAGTATGCGGCACCTTCAGGGGTGACATTGAAGCTGGCAAAGAGCGAATGGGCAGCAGGAACGCCGATAAGCTTCATGAATGGTGCGAGCAGTACAATAAAGTATAATGATAAGTCCACGGAAAGCATAGATCTGACCGGTGGAAGTGGATACAGTAATGGAAACAGATATACAGTATATTATTCGTCATCTGATGATAACTGGAAAGAGTACGAATATGAAAAAGGTGTAAATCTTTCAGAGGGCGAGTACAAAGTAGCTGTGGGATATGATGCGGCTGAGGAAGATCAGGAGCTGCTCGGCACGGCAGTGCTTAAGGTAGTGTCCATAGACAAGCTGAGCGCAGGACAGCTCTCCGAAGGTGACAACAATGTGAGTGTCGGAACGGATGAGTATGACAAGGCCTATTACAGTTTTGTCATGCCATTTGACGGAAGTGTGGTAATAGAAAGCGACAGTCCTTATTGTGTATATGAGTCCGGTGATGAGGGCCCGGTAGAGGTTACAGGAAAACTTACTGGAGGCAGCACTTATTACGTAGGCCTGTATAATGAGTTATCTACTTCCAAGACAAATGTGAGACTGAGCTTTATTCCGAAAGTGACAGATATGATTGCTGTTCCCGAGAACACAGATTTCATCAGAATGGGTAGCTACGATAAGGATATCAGCAGTTATGTAGATGGAACCAGAGTAAAGATCTCGTATGCTGACGGAAAAACAGAGGAGCTGGTGTTTGACGATTCGGACAGTGTGGAAACCTCCAGAGGAGACGAGGTACGTGCTGAGATAGTTACAGATATGGAAAATGAGTGCCCTGTCGGAGCGGCACAGATTAGGATATACACACTGTATAGTGAGGACTCTTATGCATATGACATAGAGATAAAGGATATAGAGGATGTTGCTGCCGGAAGTCTTGCGGAGGGCTCTAATCAGGTAAGCATGTCGGAGAATGGCAGTGCATACTATACGTTTAAGCCTTCGATATCTGCCAGGTATACATTTGCCCCAGTGGGCGGTATGGAGATCTACAGCAAGATCGACGCTGACGATGAGACAATGTATGATCTGAAGAAACTTAGTGTATCGGATGGCGAGGCTGCACTTGAGAGTGGCAATACATACTATATCTGTCTCGATGGCGGAGTAGAGGACAAGTGGGGAGATACGCAGACCAGTTGGAGCATGAATGTGACAAGGGGAGAAACTTTGTCAAATTCAAAGATCAGTTCATGGAAGCTGAGAGATAACAGAACCTATGAATTCCTTCCAGATATGAAATTATCAGGTATCAAAAACCTTCTGGATAGAGAGACTCTCCAGTTTGTATATGATGATGGCAGTGTAAAAGAGGCCAGTGTCGGTGACAGCGAGGATAATGAGCTGATCACGAGTACATGGTACAGATATAACGAGAAAACTGGAAAGTATGTCGAGATCGCAGGCTTTGGCAGCAGGGTTGATACTGGCAGATACATGGTTGAACTTGCAATCGCTGGTGCGGATGGCATGGATACGGTTGAGATACCATTTGCAGTGAAGACTGCACAGAGCATGAGCCTTGGAACATGGAACAGCTCAAAGACGCTTGATATTTCAGGCGACAGATATGTGCATATATATAAGGTAAGTGCCCAGGCGGGTTCGTATGTGGTATCCGCAGATGAGAAGATCGATGGCATCAGGATTTTGGATGCAAATGGAATAGAGATAACGACTAAAAACGTGGCTTATTCATCTGATGGATTTGGCAGTGCGGGATTTGACACAGCAGGCGGGGATCTGTATGTATGTGTGTATCCGGGAAAAAATGTAAATAAATGCGGCGTGACAATGAAGGAGATCGTCAAGGCTGTAAGCGTAAGCACAACCGTTTCTAAGACTGAATATCTGAGGGAATTTGATGAGCTTAAGGGTAGCATAAAAACCGTTGTCACATATTCTGATGGAAGCACCAGAACATTTGATGCGGATGACGATGATACAAGCTATACGATCACGAAAAACGGCAGGGTGAGCAGCTATTTAAGCATCGACACGATAACAGAACAGACCGGATCATATGAGATAATACCTTACATATGGGGAATGGCTGACGATTGTGAAGTTCAGGGAGCATCATTTGATGTCGTGGATCTGAATGTGGATGAGCTGGAGTACCTGATATCAGGTGAGCCTGCGGTGCTTTCAGGTGTTGAGAACACTGGGGATGTAAAGCTGTACAGATTTGATATTGCGTCAGATGGAGTGGTATCCCTTCAGAGACAGGGCTTTGAGCTTAAGGGTATATATACCATTGAGGATGATGGCAGCTTTTCAGATACATATAGCAGTGGAGATGCTTTCTCTCTGAAAAAGGGAAGCTATATTATAGCACTCTATGCGAGAGAGAAAGATGATCAGATAACATTTACATATCACGATTCGTATGTGACAGGTAATGGGAAAATAACACCGGGTCAGAAGACAACAGCGGATATAAGCTATGACGGAGAGGGCATCGAGTATGAATTTATCCCAACGGAGACCGGAGAGTACAGATTTACGGTGGACTGCGGAGATAATACAGTATACACCAGAATCTATGCTGATGGGGTTCTGGAAAAGACATACTCACGGAACGGCGGACAACTCATTATAGACAGGACATTTGAGGCGAACCGCAGTTATACATTCAGGATCAGCCTTGCGTCGCAGCAGACAGGAAGCGTGACGATCACTCCTGAGAAGGTGGAGGCAGAGGTAGAGAACGAGTACGATATCTCCGCTGTGAGCATATCAGGATGCAAGGTGAAGAAGACAGAGGACGGATACAGTGTAACCGGAGATATAGAGATAACATATGCAAATAATGAGAGCCAGAAGACACCATTTGTCAGCGGAAGATGGACTGATGCATATGGAAATATCATTCAGGGAATCATGTCTGTTGTGGAAAATGACACATACACAGATGTGACCCTGGATCTCAGATATAAGAATACGGGTTCATCAGAGTGGATATATGCTGAGTCAAAGACCCAGAAGTTTGGGGCTGGAGATGACGAGGGATGGATCATAACCAAGACTCCGACATGTACTGAGAACGGAGAGAAGACAAGGTACATTGAGGATGAGGATATATATGAGACCGAGGTGATCCCTGCTACAGGACACAGCTTCACAAAGTATGAGTCAGATGGAAATGCCACATGTTCGCAGAAGGGAACCAAGACGGCAAAGTGTGACAATAACTGCGGAGAAAAGGATACTATCATAGACGATGAGACCACAGTTCCTCACGATTATCAGACGGTGTGGACGGTTAAGAAAAAGGCATCACAGACCCGTGACGGATATAAGGTGCATGTGTGCAAAAACTGCAAGTCAGCCAGCAAGGAAACTCAGAGTATATACAGGATAAAGAGTATCAGGCTTGCATACAGCGCTGTTGAGTATGATGGTACAGCTAAGAAGCCTGCGGTAGAGGTCAAAGACTCAAAGGGCAGAAAGGTTGCCGCAGGAAATTACAGCGTTTCATATTCAAATAACAAGAATATCGGCAAGGCCAAAGTTGTCATCAAATTCAAGGGTGACTATGAAGGGGAGAAGACACTCACATTTGACATCAAGATGGGTGTGAGAAAAGTTGAGTCCATTGACAACACAGCAAATGGAATAAAGTTGAGCTGGAAGAAGTATAAAGCAGCATCGGGATATGTTGTTTACAGAGGAGTAAATGGAAAAGCATATACGATAGCAGGTGTTGTTCAGAATCCGGATACAACATCGTTCGTGGACGTCACAGCTAAAAATGTGGGTGTAAAGTATACATATAAGATAAGAACTTATAAGACATTTGGCGATGTGACATACAATTCGGCATTTGGCGGCGAGAAGACAGGAAGTTATGTACCTGCCGTGAAGCTGAAGAAATTCACAAGTGCATCGGCCGGAACAGCCAAGGTTACATATAATAAGGCAGCCAAGGCCACCGGATATCAGATACAGTATGCAGACAATGCATCGTTTAAATCTGCAAAGACGGCCAATGTAAACGGAGGTTCAGTTACAAGTAAGACCATCAAACGACTTACTAAGGGCAAGAGATATTATGTCAGAGTACGAAGCTTTAAGAAGATTGATGGTAAGGTTTACTATTCCGCATGGAGTGGAAAGAAATCGGTTGTAATAAAGAAGAGATAATATCAAAAGGAATAGAAGAATCCGCCATGGATACAATCTGTATCCGTGGCGGATTGTTTTTTATTCTGTGTGTTCATCATCATAACGCCTTTTATTACATAATAGCGAAAGAAAACAGGTAATAAAGTGTAAAAATTGAGGTAATGTGATGTTTTTGGTTGGACATGGCAGACATAAAATGCTACCATGATTCTATGGGAACATTATTGTTCCAGAGCAGCAAAAGGGATGAGCAGAATAAGGAGAGAAAGATGGACGAGAATAACGTAAATGGATTTAATGATATGGACGACGATGAGGACGAGGGAACTACTGTCCTCACGACTCCGGGAGTGAGCGCATTTTCTCCGGTGCAGAACAGTGCACAAGGGCAGCCGAACCCGGGTCAGCCACAGCAGAATCAGCAGCCGGGTGGATTTGGACAGCCGATGGGCGGACAGTATGGAGGATTTGGACAGCCACAGTATGGTCAGCCGCAGTACGGTCAGGGTCAGCAGTTTGGTGGAAATGTCCAGTCGACAGGTGGACAGTATGGAGGATTTGGACAGCCACAGTATGGTCAGCCGCAGTACGGTCAGGGTCAGCAGTTTGGTGGAAATGTCCAGCCGACAGGTGGACAGTATGGAGGATTTGGGCAGCCACAGTATGGGCAGCCACAGTACAGCCAGCAGCCGGGCATGACTCCGGGTGTTATGGAGCCGGGTAAAAAGGTGAACAAGAAGCTTATAGCAATAATAGGAGGAATCGCAGCGGCAGTCCTGATCGCGATAATAGTCGTTGTTCTGATCCTGGCGGGTGGTTCCGGTGAGAGAAGTGCCAAGAAGGTCGGAGACAAGCTGGTGACAGCCTATGAAAAAGGCGATGCCGATGCCATGGTTGATCTGATGGACAAGGAATATTACAAGCTGTATAACAGAATAAGAAGCTATACAGGCAGTGATGACTATGTCAAGGATACATTCAACGAGCAGGTCAGCGACATGGTAGATGAGGTAGGCAAGGTCAAGAGTATCAAGGTCGAGGACCGATCAGAGAAGGAATATGACGAGGATAAGCTTAAGGATGTAAATGATACATTTGACATGCTGGATGTCGACATGACGGTTGACAAGTGCTACGAGGTGGACCTTGATGTCAAGATAAAAGGATCTACTGACGAATCAGATGGCGAGATCATATACACAGTTATAAAGACTGGCGGTAAGTGGTATCTTGTAGACTATGATCTCTACGTATATTAGAAAATAAATCTCATGGATTGAGGATTGATTTCTCAGTTCATGAGATTTTTGTAAATATTAGATAAATACGAACGTGTTTTGTAGTAAATATGCATAAAAAACAAATTGTATTTGTATATGCATGGTGATAATATAAAAAACGTAAGAAATTTTTATATGTATCTTAATAATGGAGCTGGTGGATATATCGTATACAGAAAGGCTGGAAAGGGAAAGTACAGCAAGCTGGCCTATATAGACAAAAACACAATACTTAGCTATACAGATAAGTCAGCTAAAAATGGAACGGTATACACATATAAGATTGTTGCGTGCAAGACGGCAGGCAAGACAAGTTACAATGCGGCTGACAGCAATCAGAAAACCATTATGAGAATCACTTCGTCAAAGGTTACCAAGACCACGAACAAGGCAGGAAAGAAGATGACTGTTAAGTGGTCGGTAAATTCCAAGGTAGGAGGATATCAGATACAGTATTCTGTAAAGAGCAATTTTGCCAAGGCAAAGACTGTAAAAGTGACCGGAGCTAAAAAGTCAAATGTCACAATAGCAAAATTGGCTAAGAAGAAATATTATGTGAGAGTCAGAAGCTTCAAGAAGGTAGGAAAAACAACTTACTATTCTGCATGGAGCACAACAAAGAATGTGGTTATAAAGAAGTAGAATAGTAAATTATTTGCGCATATTGCGATTGACAAACCACAAATACTTGCTATACTAATGAATGGATAGGTTCAGAAATGGCTTATACAGGCGGGTTTCTGGATCATATAAGTTAAAAACGATGACAGAGACAGTACGGAGTCTGCGAGATCAGCAGCGAGCCGGGGGCGGTGCGAGCCCGGTGACAGTAGAGACTTTCGGAATATCACTCTGGAGTTGCAGACCAAAAGAGATTTGCTCAAGTAGGCTCTGACGTATTTCCTGCGTTAAGGGGAGCGCATATGTTAGTATGTAAGTAATAGGTGGTATAACGAACTCAAAGCCCTTCGTCCTGATTACGACGAAGGGCTTTTTTATATTTATCACAGAAAGGAAAGACGACATGTACGACAAGGTTTCGACTAAACTGGAATTCGTAAACAGAGAGCAGAAGGTATTGGACTTCTGGAAAGAAAATCAGGTATTTGAGAAGAGTGTTGAAGAGACAAAGGATCTGCCAACATACACATTCTATGATGGCCCTCCAACAGCAAATGGTAAGCCACATATCGGACACGTTCTCACACGTGTAATCAAGGATATGATCCCTAGATATCAGACAATGAAGGGACATAACGTAGTCAGAAAGGCCGGATGGGATACACACGGTCTGCCTGTTGAGCTCGAGGTTGAGAAGCTCTTGGGAATCGACGGCAAGGAGCAGATAGAGGAGTACGGACTGGAGCCATTTATCCAGAAATGTAAGGAGTCCGTATGGAAATATAAAGGCATGTGGGAAGAGTTCTCAGGCAAGGTTGGTTTCTGGGCTGATATGGACAACCCATATGTAACATACCATGATGACTTCATCGAGTCAGAGTGGTGGGCACTGAAGAAGATCTGGGATCAGGGACTTCTGTACAAAGGCTTCAAGATCGTGCCTTACTGCCCAAGATGTGGTACACCTCTTTCAAGCCATGAGGTTGCACAGGGATATAAGACAGTCAAGGAGCGTTCAGCAGTAGTAAGATTCAAGGTTATCGGAGAGGATGCATATTTCCTCGCATGGACAACAACACCTTGGACACTTCCTTCAAACGTAGCACTCTGTGTAAATCCAGATGAGACATACGTGAAGGTTAAGGCAGCAGACGGCTACACATATTATCTTGCACAGGCACTTGCAGACAAGGTTCTCGGCGGTCTTGCAAAGGAAGCAGCAGACGATCAGGCAGCAGTTCCTGCATACGAGGTTCTTGAGACATATGTCGGTAAGGATCTTGAGTACAAGGAGTATGAGCCACTCTATGAGTGCGTAAAGCCTGTATGTGAGAAGCAGCACAAGAAGGGCCACTTCATCACATGTGACACTTATGTAACTATGACAGATGGTACCGGTATCGTTCATATCGCACCTGCATTTGGTGAGGACGATGCAAATGTCGGAAGAAACTACGATCTTCCATTTGTACAGTTTGTAGATGGCAAGGGTGACCTCACTGAGGAGACTCCATTTGCCGGAATGTTCGTAAAGGATGCAGATCCTGAGGTACTCAAGGATCTGGACGCAAGAGGACTTCTCTTCGATGCGCCTAAGTTCGAGCATGAGTATCCACACTGCTGGAGATGTGACACACCACTTATCTATTACGCAAGAGATACATGGTTCATCAAGATGACAGCAGTCAGAGACAAGCTGGTTAAGAATAATGACACTGTAAACTGGATCCCGGAGAGCATCGGTAAGGGACGTTTTGGCGACTGGCTGAAGAATGTTCAGGACTGGGGACTTTCAAGAAATCGTTACTGGGGTACTCCGCTGAACATCTGGGAGTGTGAGTGCGGCTGCAGACATGCCATCGGATCAAAGGAAGAGCTCCGCTCAATGAGTGACAACTGCCCTGAGGACATCGAGCTTCACCGTCCGTTCATCGACGCTGTAACTATCAAGTGTCCTGAGTGTGGCAAGCAGATGCACAGAGTCACAGAGGTTATCGACTGCTGGTTCGATTCAGGATCAATGCCATTTGCACAGTGGCACTATCCATTTGAGAATCAGGATATATTTGAGAAGCACTTCCCTGCTGATTTCATCAGTGAGGCTGTTGACCAGACAAGAGGATGGTTCTACTCACTTATGGCGATCTCAACGCTGCTGTTCGACAAGGCTCCGTTTAAGAACGTAATCGTTCTCGGACATGTCCAGGATAAGGACGGACAGAAGATGAGTAAGTCCAAGGGAAATGCTGTAGATCCTATGGATGCTCTGAACAAGTACGGTGCAGATGCCATCAGATGGTACTTCTACAGCAATTCAGCACCATGGCTTCCTAACAGATTCCATGAGGATGCAGTTGTTGAGTGTCAGAGAAAGTTCATGGGTACACTGTGGAACACATATGCGTTCTATGTACTCTATGCAAATATAGACAACTTCAATCCACTTGAGCATGAGCTAGAGTACGACAAGCTGTCACTTATGGATAAGTGGCTTCTGTCCAAGCTGAACTCAACAGTCAAGGCAGTTGACGCAAACCTTGGCGCATACAAGATTCCTGAGACAACAAGAGTTCTCGAGGAGTTCGTGGATGACATGAGTAACTGGTATGTCCGTCGTGGACGTGAGAGATACTGGGCAAAGGGCATGGAGCAGGACAAGGTAAATGCTTACATGACACTTTACACAGCGCTCGTTACGATCGCACAGACAGTAGCTCCTATGCTCCCATTCATGGCAGAGGATATTTACCAGAATCTGGTTAGAAATATAGACAAGGATGCACCTCTCTCAGTTCATCTGTGCTCATTCCCTGAGGTGGATGAGAAGATGATCGATCCAGAGCTTGAGGTTGCTATGGACGAGATCCTGAAGATCGTAGTTCTGGGACGTGCAGCAAGAAATACAGCAAATATCAAGAACAGACAGCCAATCGGCAAGATGTATGTCAAGGCTGACAAGAAGCTTTTCGGCGAGGAGAAGGCTATCATCGAGGATGAGCTGAACGTGAAGAATGTTGAGTTCGATGATGATGTAAGCGCTTACACAACATACAGCTTCAAGCCACAGCTTCGTACAGTCGGACCTAAGTACGGCAAGCACCTTGGCAAGATCAAGGAGCATCTGTCAGCACTGGATGGCAACGCAGCCATGGCAGAGCTCAAGGCAGAGGGCGCTCTGAAGTTTGAGGCAGACGGAGAGGAGATCGTACTCACTGAGGCTGATCTTCTGATCGACATGGCTCAGATGGACGGTTTCGTATCTGAGGCAGACGGCGGTGTGACAGTAGTCATCGACACAAATCTGTCAGAGGAGCTTCTTGAGGAAGGATTTGTCCGTGAGATAGTATCCAAGGTTCAGACTATGAGAAAAGAGGCTGGATTCGAGGTTATGGACAAGATCACTGTATACGCAGACGGAAGCCAGAAGGCAAAAGACATCATTTCATCAAATGCAGATGCCATCATCGGCGACGTTATGGCAACAGAGATCATCACCGGTTCAGTTGATGGTTACTCTAAGGAGTGGAACATCAACGGCGAGAAGGTAACTCTCGGAGTGAAGAAGAACGACTAAGGGATATAATATTAGGGTTTAAAACAGGCATTTTGGAAAAAATTATCCCTGATCAAGAGAATACGGCCCGAAAGGTACAAATCTTAAAGATTTTGTATCTTTCGGGCTATTTTTATGTGATTTAGGAAAATTTTGTACTTTCTTTAAATATATTTGGATATTAGGGGATGACGGTGGAATTACGATTTATTAAGTTTGTGTATGTGTGGTGTTGGGAGTATATTATTGTATGAATAAATCGTACAAAGGACTGCCGTCAATATGTATATTGGCCAGTCAGAAAAACAAAGGAGAAAAAAGATGATAGCAATTTTTATTGCGCCTTTTTACATAGCGTTAAATATATATTTGTTCTGGAGAATAAAGGGTTGGGTACAGGCATATTTCCCGAAACTCAAAGGCAAGAAGGGCTGGATAGTCCCGATAGTGCTATACGCATTTCTGGCGTCGGCGCTGGTGATCGCATTCTTCCTGCCACAGGGAAGGTTCAGACGTGGCATGAAGCTGGTGGGCAATTACTGGCTGGGCGTTCTGCTGTATATGATATTTTTCATAGTGATAGCTGAGCTTGGAAGATTCCTTCTGCTTCATGTATTCAGAGTGAGCAAAGATAAGATATGCGTGCCGAGGGTACGCAGGATAGTGGGCTGTGCGTGCGCAACACTTATCATGTGTATATCATTCTGGGGAGTGGTAAATGCGAGACTTGTGCGGGTGACGCCTTATGATGTGACCATCAATAAGGAAGCACAGGATGAGAATGGTCAGAAGATGGATTCCATGAAGATAGTGCTGGTTGCAGATCTTCATCTTGGATACAACATAGGCGTCAGGCAGGTTCAAAGAATAGTGAATTCTATAAATAAGCAGGACGCAGATCTGGTGCTGATAGCGGGTGATATATTTGACAACGAATGGGAAGCCGTTGACCAGCCGGAGAAGCTTGAGAAAATACTCCGGGGGATCAAATCAAAGTATGGAGTGTATGCCTGCTACGGCAACCATGATATACAGGAGCAGGTGCTTGCCGGATTTACATTTGGCGGACAGAAGGAGAAGACCAGCAGCCCTGAGATGGACGAGTTTATAGAGAAAGCGGGAATCACACTTCTTCGTGATGAGGGAGTGCTGATAAACGATTCCATATACATCTATGGCCGCCGCGATGCCCACAGACCGGGAAATGGAGTCACAGACAGAGTATCCGCAGACGAGATCACGAAAAATATGGACAAATCAAAACCTATCATAATCCTTGATCATGAGCCAAAGGAGCTGGAGGAGCTGTCGTCGGCAGGTGTGGATATGGATCTGTGTGGACACACCCATGACGGACAAATGTTCCCAGGCAACATCCTTGTGGCGATGATGTGGGAAAATTCCTGCGGTTACCTGAATGTTGACGGCATGCACAACATAGTGACATCCGGAGTCGGTGTGTTTGGCCCCGATATGAGAGTTGGAACCAAGGCGGAGATATGCCCGATAACGGTGAACTTTAAATGACCACCACACCGCATAATATTTCGCCAAGCGCCCGCATAACTTAATTAATAAAGGAAAATAACCATAACACCACAATACTCTGGACTTTGTGACAAAAATACAGTAAATTTACGGGTATATAAACTGATTCGGGACAAAAATGAGGGGAGTGCCGGGTCGGATGATATGGATAACCTGGAAAGAGGAGGCGGTTGTATGGAAAAGTTAAATGAGATCGTGTCGGCGGTGGATGGATTTGTCTGGGGACCGGTCATGCTGGTGCTTCTGGTTGGAACGGGAATATTTCTGACGATCAGAACAGGATTTCTTCCTTGGAGGAATCTCGGCTATGCGCTGAAGAGTACACTTAGCAAGGAGGCAAGGACAAAGAGCAGAGGAACCGGAGACGTGTCACCATTTTCGGCACTGACCACCGCGCTTGCTGCAACCATAGGAACGGGAAATATCGTTGGTGTTGCAACGGCCATGGTATCGGGAGGTCCGGGAGCACTGGTGTGGATGTGGATATCCGCAGCATTTGGTATGACATCCAAGTTCTCAGAGTGTATGCTTGCTATCAAGTATCGTGAGGTGAATGCCAAGGGCGAGATGAGCGGCGGTCCTATGTACACTATGAAGAAAGCATTCAAGCATAAGAAGTTCGGCGCAGTGCTGGGCTGGCTGTTCGCACTCTTTGCAGTCATCGCCTCATTTGGAATAGGAAATATGACACAGGCCAATTCCATATCTGAATCTCTTAGCAGTACATTCAGCGTGCCTACATATGTTACAGGAATCATACTTACGGTTTTTGCCCTTCTTATAATAGTTGGAGGAATCAAGACTATATCTAAGGTGTCATCAGTTGTTGTTCCTTTGATGGCGATATTCTATGTTGTAGCCGGACTTATTGTAATAATCATCAATATCCAGAATCTTCCGTCAGGAGTTGCCATGATATTCAAGATGGCATTCTCAGTCAAGGCAGTCGGTGGCGGTCTGTGTGGTACGATCACAGCAGCTATGATGAACGCCATGAGATTCGGTGTTGCCAGAGGAGTATTCTCAAATGAAGCTGGAATGGGCTCTGCGGCCATCACGGCGGCAGCTGCCACAACAGACAATCCTGTCCGTCAGGGTTACATCAATATGACAGGTACATTCTGGGATACCATAGTAGTCTGTACCATCACAGGTCTCTGTATTGCATCATCGGGTGTGCTTGGAATCACGGAGAACAGCACAAAGGGCAGCTATCAGGTGAGCGGAACGGAGGTTACTGTGGAGGCTGTTGATTCCGACAACAAGACTACCACAACGGATTATACATATGAATTCACAGATGACCAGCTCATTCTGACAGATACATCCAATTCGTCAAATACCCTGATGCTTTCAGTCCTTCCATCCGACGAACTCAACAAGGATGAGAATACAAAGCTTGCAAGTGAGCTTGCGGTGGAGGAGAGTCAGGCAGCCATAGGAAGTCTTACCGGTACATGGACTGATGCAGCCGGAAACCATTATACATTTGCTGAGGATGGAACATTTGCCTGCTCAACTGTTATAAAAGGTGCAGCTCTCACGATACTGTCATTTGGCTCTGCACTTGGCAAGGTGGGAGGCTGGCTCGTAACTATAGGAATTGTGCTCTTCGCATTCTCCACGATCCTTGGATGGGAGTATCACGGAGAGAAGGCATTTGAGTATCTGTTCAAGTCACACAAGTACAATATGATATACAGGATAGGGTTCTCGCTCGTTGTATACGTAGGCGCGACGATATCACTGGATCTTGTATGGAACTTCTCAGATATAGCGAATGCGCTCATGGCGATTCCGAACCTTATCTGTCTGCTGGCATTAAGCGGAGAGATCGCAAAGGATATGAAGGAATTCCAGGCGGTTATCAAGGCAGAGAAGGCATCAAAGTAGAATATTAAGTCCGGGGACGGAGGGGTCAGGTACCTCCGTCCTCTTTTTTTATACTCTCTTAACCTAACTTTATACTTACTTTATTTTTTGTCCAAATTATGTTCATAAGTGATGGTTATTATATACAATATATAGGGACGGAGGTGCCTGACCCCTCCGTCCCCATGAGTAGATTAGAATACCATTACAGAGAGGTTGACATATATGAGCAGAGTAGTAGGAATAGACCTGGGAACAACAAACAGCTGTGTGGCAGTGCTTGAGGGCGATCAGCCAACTGTCATACCGAATTCGGAGGGCGGCAGGACCACACCTTCCATAGTAGCCATCACAAAGAATGGAGAGAGACTGGTGGGTGAGGCTGCCAGGAGACAGATGACTGTGAATGTGGACAGAACTATCACATCCATCAAGAGAGCGATGGGAACAACATACAGAAAGAGGATAGACGGCAAGGACTATTCGCCGCAGGAGATATCCGCCATCATACTTGCAAAGCTGAAGAGCGATGCTGAGAGTTATCTGGGCGGACCGGTATCTGATGCAGTCATAACAGTTCCGGCTTACTTTGACGACAGCCAGAGACAGGCCACAAAGGACGCCGGAAGAATAGCGGGACTGAATGTGCTTCGAATCATAAATGAGCCTACATCGGCGGCTCTCGCCTATGGTCTTGACAATGGACAGGCGCAGAAGATACTTGTATACGATCTGGGCGGAGGAACATTTGACGTGTCTGTTATAGAGATAGGGGACAGCGTCATAGAGGTTCTTGCCACCGCGGGAGACAATCATCTAGGCGGAGATGATTTTGATGAGAGGCTGCTGGACTACGTCATCAAGACCTTTAAAAAGGAGACAAAGGTCAATCTGGCGAAGGATATCACAGCATCCCAGAGAGTGAGGGAAGCCTGTGAGAATGCCAAGAAGGAGCTCTCATTTGCGCAGACTGCACACATCAATCTGCCATTTATATCGACAGTGAAGAATCAGCCGGTGCATCTAGACATGACGATAACCAGGGAGCAGTTCAACGAGCTCACCTATGACCTGGTGGAGAGAACGGCGGGACCTGTAAACCAGGCATTATCCGATGCGGGCATAACGAGAAATCAGATAGACAAAGTGCTGCTGGTGGGTGGCTCCACCCGTATACCGGCGGTTGTGGATAAGGTTCGTGCCATAACCGGCAGGGAGCCATCCAAGAATATGAACCCGGACGAGTGCGTTGCCATGGGTGCGGCGGTCCAGGGAAGCAAGCTCAGCGGCGAGCTCACCGTGTCGAACAAGGTGAATGACATTCTCCTCATGGATGTGACACCTCTTTCGCTGTCCATTGAGACCCTTGGAGGTGTGGCAAATGTCATCATTCCGAGAAATTCAGCCATTCCGACCAGAGCATCAAAGATATTTACCACGGCGGGTAATTTCCAGAGGGATGTCGAGATCAAGGTGTACCAGGGCGAGAGACATTTCACAAGGGACAACAAGCTGCTAGGCAACTTCAGGCTCAGCGGTATCAAGAGAGCCATGGCGGGCGTTCCTCAGATCGAGGTCACATTTGACATGGATGCAAATGGTATCCTCAAGGTTTCAGCTAAGGATCTTGGCAGGGGCGTGGAACAGCAGATAGTGATCACATCCAGCACCAACCTTTCGGAGGAGGAGATCCGCAGAGCAAGGGAGGATGCGAAGAAGTACGAGGATGACGTGGCTGGAGCCAGGGAGTTCAAAGACATTATGAACGAGGCCGAGTCGTATGTATATAAGGTAGAGAATCTTCTTGAGACCAGGGGCGCACAGCTTGACAAGAAGGAGATGAAACGGATCAAGAGCGACTGCGAGTATCTGAAGAAGCTTGTGACACGAACTGACATGAATCATGTAGATGACGTGGAGATGGGCAGGATGAAGGAAGCCTACAGGCAGCTTCAGGAATCCGCAGAGAAGCTGGAGACAATGTAAGAATTTGCGAGGAGAATGGTGAATTATGAAAGACAAATTTATAAGATTTATGAGATCCAGGTACGGCAACGATCAGTTGTCATCATTCCTTACCTGGGGCGGATTGATTTTTATGGTGCTGGATGCATTTATCAAGACGGGGATATTTTATTTCCTTGGGCTTTTCATGTTCGCTTATGGATATGTCAGGATCATGTCCAAGAACTATGACAAGCGCGCGGCTCAGAACAGATGGTTTATGGAGCACACCGCGGGCGTGAGAAATATATTCAAGCGTGCGAAGAAACAGAAGGAAGCCGGCAAGGAATACAAGATATTTGTCTGCAGCAAATGCCAGCAGATGATCAGAGTTCCAAGGGGAAAGGGCAAGATAGAGATCAGATGCCCTAAGTGCGGCAACAGATTTGTGAAGAAGTCTTAGTGATGATGCGGACTTTAGATATTTTGAGTTGAAATACGGTATGGAGATTGAGAGATGTTTGGATATATAGTGGTGAACCAGCCTGAGCTTAAGATGAAAGAATACGATGAATACCGTAGGTATTACTGTGGCCTGTGCAAATCGCTGAAGGACAGATACGGTGCGAGAGGACAGATAAGTCTCAGCTATGATATGACATTTCTGGTCCTTCTTCTGACGGGACTGTACGAACCGGAGAAGCACTCGGGCAGCAGAAGATGTATCGCACACCCGACATCGAAGCATACTTATGTACAGAACGAGTACACAGATTATGTTGCTGATATGAACGTGATCCTTACCTATTATAAATGTATAGATGACTGGGATGATGAGCATATGTTTACCCGAAAGCTGTATGCGGATGTGCTGCTCGCTGGGAAAAATGGCAGGAGGCTCAAGGAAGATTATCCACAGAAGATCCAGGTTATTGCGGAGAACCTCAAGGCGATAAGTGAGCTGGAGGAGGTGGGATCCGATGACATGGATGCATTGTCGGGGCATTTTGGCAATATAATGGCAGAGATATGTGCCCCGAAACATGATGAGTGGGAATCATATCTCCGCACCATAGGCTATTATCTGGGCAAATTTGTCTACATAATGGACGCGTATGACGATATAGAGAAGGATATAGGTGCCGGAAATTACAATCCATTCGTGTGCAGGCTTGCGCATGAGCTGGGTGTTGAGGTACAATCAGTGGGTGTGGATAAAACCATAGAACAGGACAAATGGCAGGAGCTTGCAGAGTGGACGAAGGATGTTCTGATGATGATGGTGGCACCACTTGCTAAAGAGTATGAGATGCTTCCTATTATTGAAAATGTAGGTATACTCAGGAACATAATATACTCAGGAATATGGGAAGCATATTATTCGACTACAAATAGAAGATGCGGCGATGAGGAATAAATTATGAAAGATCCTTACGAGGTGCTGGGACTCAAAAGAGGTGCCAGCGAAGAAGAAGTAAAAAAAGCATATAGAAGGCTGAGCCGGAAGTATCATCCGGATGCGAATATCAACAATCCTCACAAGGATGAGGCTGAGGAAAAGTTCAAGGAGATACAGCAGGCTTACAAGTCCATAGTGAGCGGTGAGGCTGACCGTGCAAGTTACGGTGGTGCTGGTGGGTATGGAACTGGAAGCTCGCAGGGCTACGGCGGCGGTTATGGATCTGGCGGTTCATATGGTCCGTATGGTGGAAGTTCTTACGGCGGTTCGTCAGGAGGCTACGGACAGTATGATGATCCATTTGGCGGTTTCGGAGGATTTGGCCCATTTGGTTTCGGTGGCTATCAGAGACAGAATGACTACGATCCGAATGATAAAGATTCCAGATATTTTCAGGCCGCGAAGAACTATATGAACAGCGGAAGCTATGAGGAGGCGAAGAACGTCCTCAATCAGATAGAGAATCACGATGCCAAGTGGCACTATTACAGTGGCGTGTGCAACGCCGGACTTGGCAATCAGATAAGAGCCATGGAGATGCTGAAGCGTGCAATGGAGCTTGAGCCGGGCAATCAGGAATACCGTCAGGCATATGAGTCCATCAAGAGCGGCCGTCAGTGGTACATGGACAGAGGTGCCGGGTATGGAATGGATATGCCGACCGGCGGAAAGTTTTGCAACAACCTTTGTACCATATGTGCTCTCATGTCGTGCTGCATGGGCGGTATGCCTTGCGTGTGCTGCATGCCGAGTGGATACGGACGAAGTTAGATAACGATCCCCCTGGGAGTTGCCTCTCCCAGGGGTTTTATATCGTATACGTGGTGCATTTACAATATTCTGGTAATCATTGAAAACGCAAGAACCCCCAATTAATCTAGATATTATCAGACATTTATCGCCTTTTATGTAAAAAAAACTGCAAATTCTATTTGACTATAGTCTAATTTTATAGTGTTATTTAACAAATTTTTTCTCATGTATTGTTTAAAAAAAAGGTTGATGATAGAATGAAACAGTGAAAATGGAAAAAATTATATCTATTTATCCAAGGAGGGAATGAATCAGATGAAGATGTTAGCAGATTTCGATAAGGAAGGCTTCAAGAAGGAAGTCATTACTAATGTAAAGACCCTTTTCCGCAAGCCTATCGAGGAGGCTACTCCACAGCAGGTATTCCAGGCAGTCAGCTACGCAGTAAAGGACGACATCATTGACAGATGGATTGCTACACACAAGGAGTATGAGAAGAAGAACGTCAAGACAGTTTATTATCTGTCTATGGAGTTCCTTATGGGTAGAGCACTCGGTAACAATCTTATCAACTTGACTTACTACGATGCAGTTAAGGAAGCACTTGACGAGTTAGGATTTGACCTGAACTTTATAGAGGATCAGGAGCCTGATGCCGCTCTGGGTAATGGCGGTCTCGGACGTCTTGCAGCTTGTTTCCTTGATTCATTGGCAACACTTGGTTATCCTGCATACGGTTGTGGTATCAGATACAAGTATGGTATGTTCAAGCAGGGTATCAAGGATGGATATCAGGTTGAGATGCCGGATGACTGGCTCAAGGATGGCAACCCATTCGAGGTTAAGCGTTCAGAGTACGCTGTTGAAGTTAAGTTCGGTGGATATGTCAGAGTTGAGAACAAGAATGGCAGAAACTACTTTATACAGGATGGATATCAGTCAGTTCGTGCCGTACCTTATGACCTTCCAGTCATCGGTTATGGCAACAACGTTGTAAATACACTTAGAATCTGGGATGCTGAGGCAATCCAGGAGTTCTGCCTTGACTCATTTGACAAGGGTGAGTATGAGAAGGCAGTAGAGCAGCAGAACCTTGCAAAGACTATCGTTGAGGTTCTCTATCCAAATGACAATCACTACGCAGGTAAGGAGCTCAGACTGAGACAGCAGTATTTCTTCATCTCAGCTTCAGTTCAGAGAGCAATCCTCAAGTTCAAGGAGCTCAACAAGGACATCCACAAGCTGCCAGAGAAGGTAACATTCCAGATGAATGATACACATCCAACAGTAGCAGTTGCCGAGCTCATGAGAATCCTCATGGATGAGGAAGGCCTTGAGTGGGATGACGCATGGGATATTACAACAAGAACATGTGCATACACCAACCATACGATCATGGCAGAGGCACTTGAGAAGTGGCCTATCGAGCTGTTCTCAAGACTGCTTCCACGTATCTACCAGATCGTTGAGGAGATCAACAGAAGATTCGTTCTCAAGATCCAGGAGATGTATCCAGGCAACCAGGATAAGGTTAAGAATATGGCAGTTCTGTACGATGGCCAGGTTAAGATGGCTCATCTTGCAATTGCAGGTTCTTACTCAGTAAACGGTGTTGCAGCTCTTCATACCAAGATCCTTGAGGAGAGAGAGCTTAAGGACTTCTATGAGATGAGACCAGAGCAGTTCAACAACAAGACAAATGGTATCACTCAGAGACGTTTCCTGCTTCATGCTAACCCACTTCTTGCAAACTGGATCACAGACAAGATCGGTGACGAGTGGATAACCAATCTTTCACACCTTAAGAAGCTTAAGGTATATGTGAACGATGAGAAGTGCCAGCATGAGTTTATGAACATCAAGTACCAGAACAAGATCCGTCTTGCAAAGTACATCAAGGAGCACAACAATGTGGATGTAGATCCTCGTTCAATCTTCGATGTACAGGTTAAGAGGCTTCATGAGTACAAGAGACAGCTTCTGAACATCCTTCATGTTATGCATCTGTATAACAGACTGAAGACAGAGCCAGAATTCGATATGTACCCAAGAACATTCATCTTTGGAGCAAAGGCATCAGCAGGATATAAGAGAGCTAAGCTTATCATCAAGCTCATCAACTCAGTTGCAGATGTTGTCAACAACGATGCTTCAATCGAAGGCAAGATCAAGGTTGTATTTATAGAGAACTACAGAGTATCCAATGCCGAGATCATCTTCGCAGCAGCAGATGTATCAGAGCAGATCTCAACAGCTTCAAGAGAGGCTTCAGGTACAGGTAACATGAAGTTCATGCTGAACGGTGCACCTACACTTGGAACCATGGATGGAGCAAATGTAGAGATCGTTGAGGAAGTTGGCATCGAGAACGCATTTATCTTCGGACTTTCAGCAGAAGAGGTTATGAAGTATGAGCGCGAGGGCGGCTACAACCCAATGGATATCTACAATAACAACCAGGCTGTAAGAAGAGTTCTCACACAGCTTATCGATGGTACTTATGCACCGGATGATCCGGACAGATTCAGAGATCTCTATGATTCTCTTACAAAGGAAGATGTATACTTCATCCTTAAGGACTTCGATTCATATGCAGAGGCTCAGCAGAAGGTTGATAAGGCATACCAGGATGAGAAGGGCTGGGCAAAGATGGCTATGCTCAACACAGCATGTGCTGGAAAGTTCTCATCAGACAGAACTATCGAGGAGTATGCAAAGGAGATCTGGAAGCTTAAGAAGGTTAAGGTTTCCCTTGATAAGTAATTATCAGATAGAATGAAATAACAAAATAAAGGACGGACATCATATGGTAAGGATCGTATGGTGTCCGTTTTTATTTTGCATCTGTTAATACATCCGCGCCTATGTTATGATATATATATGTTACGTTGTGATGAAAAGGGGGTTATAAACATATGAAAGGTAGAAAATTGAGACACAGACTCACGGCTCTGCTGCTCGCATTTGCAATGATATTTACAGCGGTTGCCGTACAGCCGAACTGTGATGCATTTGCAGCTACGAAGGTAAAGACGCCGGTGGCGACACATGGAAGACTGTCTGTGAAGGGGGCAGATCTGGTGGATGCCAAAGGCAAGAAATTCCAGCTCAGGGGAATCAGCACACACGGTATCAACTGGGATGTGGGATATCCTTATGTGAACAAGGCGGCGTTCAAGACTCTGAGAGACGACTGGGGAGTTAATGCGGTAAGACTTGCCATGTATACATCTGAATACAACGGCTATTGCGCGGGCGGCAGCAAAGCGGCACTTCGAAATCAGATATACAAGGGCGTGAAATATGCGACCGACCTCGGCATGTATGTGATCATCGACTGGCACATACTCAACGACGGGAATCCTATGACACAGGTTGCAGAGGCAAGAAGATTCTTTGCAACTATGGCGAAGAAGTATAAGAAACAGAAAAATATCATTTATGAGATATGCAATGAGCCAAATGGCTGCGACTGGAAGACTGTCAAGCGATATGCGTCCCAGGTCATAAAGGTCATAAGAAAGTATGACAAGAAGGCGATCATCGTAGTGGGAACGCCGACATGGTCCCAGCTCGGTTCGGATGGCACACACAATGAGGTTGCGGATAACCCTATCAAGGGCTACAAGAATATAATGTACTCACTCCATTTCTATGCAAATGAGTGGAGCCACAACCAGTATCTTCCTGCGAAGCTTGCATACGCAAGGAAGAAGGGGATAGCGGTCATAGTCACAGAGTTCGGAATGTCCGCGGCAAGCGGCGATGGAGGCATAAGCAAAGCCTACACCGGCAAATGGCTGACCAGACTCAACAAGGCGAATGTCAGCTATTTCTGCTGGAGTCTCAGCAACAAGAATGAGTCGTGTTCATTGCTTTCGTCTAAGACGAAGAAAACAAGCAGGTGGAAGACTACAGAGCTGTCTGCAGCTGGCAGATACATAAGAGCGAAATACAGAGCCCGCAAGAAGGCTCTCGGAAGCAGGGCGTAACGGGAAGCCGTGAGGAAACCGTGATATTAACAAGCAATAAAAAACAGGCGCTATATAGATCAAAGATCTGTATAGCGCCTGTTCTTGTGTTAATGGTTATATGTGAATTAAGCTACAACTGTTACGTTAGTTGCTCTCTCCTTAGAAGCGTCCTTAGGATCAGCCTCTACGTCAAATGTAACCTTCTGTCCCTCGTTAAGAGTCTTATATCCATCAGAGTTGATTGCTGAAAAATGAACAAATACGTCCTTTCCTGTCTCATCATCTGAGATGAATCCATAACCCTTTTCTCCGTTGAACCACTTAACTGTACCGTTCTTCATCACGAGTACCTCCTAAAAATGAAAATTTGTACTCAATGAAAACACTACAATATACCTTATAGAGAATACTCCAAAGAAAAGCTTACCTTATATAGCAATCGAACCGTTAATCTTGAATACGCTATTATCATATTATGTCATGTTGCATTTGTCAATAAACGATACGACTAAAATTTGCGTTAAGATTTCTCAGTAAAAAGGGTATATGAGCAGTGTAAAAACGATATATATATAAGAGGTATAAAAATGCGGGAGGGTGAAATGAGGAATGCAAAGACGATCATTATAGGGATTGCGTGTGCTATGGCACTTGCTTACATAATATCAGGAATATACGACAAGGCGGTTGGGGGAGATAACACTGACGGATCGGCAAAAAGCGGACGCAATGTGTGTATTTATGATAATGGGGAGTATTCCCTCGTGGATGTGGAAGAGTATACAGCATCGACGCTGGCGGGAATGATGAGTGACAAATGGAGCGATGAAATGCTCAAGGCGGTCGCAGTTGTGGTTAGGACCGGAATCTATTACCAGATGGATGAAAATGACAGAAATTCCGCCACACAGGGGCAGACAAAGAATCTTATAAATGAGTCCCAGCTCCGGGAGATAAGATATACGGAATCGCAGCTCAAGAAGAAATGGGGAGGCGAGTGCTCCGGGATAATGAGAAGGGCGGAGAAGGCGGTGTATGCGACCGGTGGACAGGTTATGAAATACGGTGGAGAGGTAATACTTCCGGCGTATCATATGATAAGTACAGGGCATACTGTGAGTGCACAGGAAATATATGGGCATGACATACCGTATCTCAGGCAGGTGGCAAGTGATGTGGATCAGATGGCGGAGGACTTTTCGACCACTGAGATATACAACGGGGACAGGCTTCAGAAGATATTCAGAAAATGGATAGACGCTGACAATATGACGGATGAGGTCAAGGTTATGACAGCCACAGAATCTGGATTTGCACAGACCATAAATGTATTTGGGAGCGAGCTGGAGGCTGATGTTTTCAAAGAACAACTGGGACTTGCCTCGACGAATATACACATAGATAAGGTTAAGGATGGATACAGGATCATAACGGTGGGCGTTGGAGATTCTCTGGGAATGTCACTGTATGGGGCGTCTGTATTGGCGGAAAATGGAGAGAAGTATGATCAGATCCTCAGGTATTATTATACTGGAATAGAGATTGCAAAATAAAGGTTGATAAAAAATATTTACACATTCAAATCATCTGTATATAAGTGCCAATAAGTGGACATGATACAGATGAGGTGATGAATATGAAGAAATTTTTGGGCGGCATAAAGAAGAATATATTTTATATCTCGCTCATCACAGGCATGGCAGTGCTTGTGACAGTGCTCGGACTTTATAACGCACAGACCAATTCAAATGAGAAGACCATAACAATAGGACAGAATACGCCGAATGACAGTACGACGGAAGCCGATGCGAAGGAAGCTTTGAACGATAAGAAAAATGATAAGAACAGCGGAGTGTCGGATGAAGGTACATCAGAGCAGAAAGATATTGAGACGGATAATACCATAGAGAATTCCACTGCATCCACAGCGGAGAGTGAGAGTGCTGAGACTGGAGCTTCAGGAGTTTCAAATGACAGCCTGCATTACGATCCAAAGGATAGCATATCATGGCCTATAAATGGCAATGTGATAATTCCTTACAGCATGGATACGACAGTGTATTTTGAGACACTCAAGGAATACAAGTGCAGCCCTGCAATGGTAATTGAGGCGCAGACGGGCGATGAGGTCAAGGCTGTATATGAGAGTAAGGTAGCGGAGGTCTCAAGCAACCCAGAGCTGGGCAATTACGTCAAGCTTGAGCTTGGAGACGGCTACACCGTGACACTTGGACAGCTTCAGGATGTGAAGGTTGCACTTGGCGAGCATCTGGATGCCGGCCAGGTAGTGGGAACCGTTGGCGAGCCAAGCAGATTCTACAGCGAGGAAGGAAGCAATCTCTATTTTGCAGTCGAGAAGGACGGCAATCCTGTGGATCCGATGCTGCTTATACAGTAGAGGTAGGGTTGGACAGGTTGCTAATTTGTATCTTTTACGAGGACAACACAGCGTTTTGCGACAATCCCGTGGCGGGATGAAGAAGATAGGCCATATAAACAAAAAAGCCCCACAATATCTAAAATAGATATTGTGGGGCTTTTGCACTATATACTTACGTATATTTTCTTAAATGTGCTTTATAATCCACGGTCTATATTAGCCCATTACAACCTCTACTGAGTGAGTCTTGCCATCGCCAAATGCTGGGATAACGTTGCCCTCGATAGCGTTGCCATCAACGAGTACGCTCTTAACGCCCTTGTTGATGTGAGCTGGGTTAGAAACCTTGATGTCGTATGTAGCACCACGGAACTGACGTGTAGCTGTCATTCCATCCCATGCAGCAGGAATTGATGGATCGATCTTCAGACCATCGAAGTCTGCTGAGATACCAAGGATGTACTGTGATATAGCTACCATGTTCCAAGCAGCAGTACCAGTCAGCCATGAGTTCTTACCCTGACCGAAGTGGTTGCCCGGCTTGCCGATATCAGATCCGGCATCCTTACCACCGATCATCTGGCCGTATACATATGGCTCAGTCTTGTGTATATCTGATGTCTCCTCAGTGAAAGCTGGAGCTATCTCTGAGTAGTACTTAAATGCCTGATCACCGGCACCTGCGTAAGCAGCAGCACAGATGATCCATGCATTGTTATGTGTGAAGATTCCGGCATTCTCCTTGTATCCACCTGGGTATGTAGAAATCTCACCATACTGGATGTAATACTTTGTAAATGCTGGGTTGTTGAGTACAAGTCCGTGCTGTGTATTAAGTCTCTCATCGATTGCAGCAAGAGTCTTCTTGTCGCAGCCCTGATCCTTACCGATGTCTGACATGATAGCGAATCCCTGTGGCTCGATGAAGATCTGACCTTCCTCGCACTCCTTGGATCCCATCTTCTCACCGTTTGCATCGTAAGCTCTGAGGAACCAGTCGCCGTCCCATGCTGACTCCATGATGTTGGCCTTCATCTTGTCAATCTCAGCCTGAGCAGCATCAGCCTCAGCGTCCATTCCAAGGTGCTTAAGGATAGCAACGTAGTTAGGACCTGCATATGTGAAGAGTGTAGCAACCATAACTGACTCAGCAACCTTTGAGTATCCACCCTCAGCAGCGAACTTAGGGTTGGTGTATGTCTGGAAGCTCTCACCTGGTGTATCTGAGAAGCATGAAAGGTTGATACAATCGTTCCAGTCAGCTCTCATTGCAAGTGGAAGTCCGTGTGGTCCAAGGTTGTTCACGATCTTGTAGAATGAAACCTTGAGGTGGTCAAGCATAGGCTTTGCAATTGACATATCGTTGTCATATGGAACCATCTCGTCAAGGATGCCCCAGTCGCCAGTCTCCTTGATATAAGCTGAAACTGAAAGGATCAGCCATAATGGATCATCTGAGAAGTCTCCACCGATATCTGCGTTACCCTTCTTGGTAAGTGGCTGGTACTGATGGTAGCATCCACCGTCTGGGAACTGTGTTGAAGCTATATCGATGATTCTCTCTCTTGCACGATCAGGGATCTGATGAACAAATCCAAGCACATCCTGGTTGGAATCACGGAATCCCATACCACGGCCGATACCTGACTCGAAGTATGAAGCTGAACGTGAAAGGTTGAATGTAACCATACACTGATACTGATTCCAGATGTTGACCATACGGTTAACCTTGTCATCAGGTGTGTTGACGTTGAGAATGCTCAACAGTCTGTTCCAGTGCTCCTTGAGCTCCTCAAGACCTGCAGCAACCTTCTCAGGAGTGTTGTACTTCTCGATCATCTCGAGAGCCTTTACCTTATTGATAGTCTTGCCGTCTGCCTCGAACTTCTGGTCAACAGGCATCTCAACATATCCAAGTATAAATACAAGAGTCTTTGTCTCGCCTGGAGCAAGAGTGATCTTCTTGTAGTGTGAAGCGATAGGCGACCATCCATCAGCAAATGAATCATTTGACTTGCCAGCCTCAACAGCCTGTGGGTTGTGGAAGCCGTTGTAAAGTCCGATGAATGAATCTCTGTCTGTATCGTAACCATCGATCTCGTCATTCACTGTGTAGAATGCGAAGTGGTCACGTCTGTCTCTGTACTCTGTCTTGTGGTAGATAGTTGATCCGACAACCTCTACACGACCTGTACTGAAGTTTCTCTGGAAGTTGGTGCAGTCATCCTGTGCATCCCAGAGACACCACTCCTCAAATGAGAAGAATGAGAATGTCTTCTCCTCTGAGCCTTCATTTGTAAGAACGACCTGCTGAACCTCTCCAGCGTAGTTCTGAGGAACAAAGAAAGTAACCTCAGCCTTAAGGTCATTCTTCTTACCTGTGATGATTGTATATCCCATACCATGACGGCACTGATACTCGTCAAGCTCTGTCTTTACCGGTGACCATCCCGGATTCCATATTGTACCATTGTCGTTGATATAGAAATAACGTCCGCCCATATCTATAGGCACGTTGTTATAACGATATCTTGTGATTCTACGAAGACGAGCGTCCTTGTAGAAGCTGTAACCTCCTGCAGTGTTGGAGATCAGTGAAAAGAAATCCTGTGTTCCAAGGTAGTTGATCCAAGGATAAGGAGTTCTAGGAGATGTGATGACATACTCCTTGTTGGCATCATCAAAATAACCAAATTTCATGTAGCATATACCTTCCTTCCAATGTTTTGTGAAGGCTTCCAGATGGCTATGCCAGCCCCCCTGAAGCCGCTTTTGTATCGACTTGTGCTAAATTCTCCCTTAAAGTCAGCCATACACTCTGATTATATAATAAAAGACTTTAAAACACAACAAAGTTATAGTGAAAATTGCACAATTACTAAATGTATTAATTCCTGTATTTGAGTAATTAATTGATGCTTATGCTGTGTTATACTGTGTAATATCAAAACAGTATAGGAGTTATTTACTATGGGAAAAAATGAAACTAAGAATTATGTAGGCGGAAGCGGAATGGATGATATGGAGCTGGACGAGCGTGATATACAGCTTATGGAGGAGAGCAGAAAAGAAGGCAAAAAGAAGCTGTTTATAGCACTTGGTGCGATCGTGTTAGCAGTGATAGTAGTGGTGATATACATAGTTGTCAGAAAAAATATGACCGGAAAATCAGAGAGCGAGGATCTGATAAAGACCTACATGGAGGGCCTTGAGGAAGCGGATCTTGACAAGGTGGAGAGTGTTATGGATCCTGATACCATAGACAGCGATTCGTCAAAGGATCTGGTCACTGTGTTCCAGACTTATAAGGAAAATAATATAGAATATACAGTCAGCTATACCATGGGTGATGGGCATGTGGCAGAGTCCAGCGATCTGGCGGCAGTCAGCAGCACTGTATATGGAAAGACCCAGAAGGAAGCAGGTATATCAAAGGGTTATGTCATTCCGGTTACCGGAAAGATAATGATGACATTCCAGGGTCAGACTTCACCGTATGATCTGGACATGGATATCATTTGTTATGAGAAGGATGGAGAGTGGTATCTCGGCGGAACAGTTATGACTACGGGAGATACGACTACAGATGATACGACAGAGTAGTCACGAGAAGGACAACTGCTGGATACAGATATTGAATACAGAAACTGAATATATGGACATGGATACATGAACAGACGACAAATGGTGCGGATATTAAATGTAATATTCGCACCATTTGCTGTCTTCTGCCAGTGTGCAGCTATCTCTCTTGATGAGCTTGCACTGGAGCTCAATTCTTGCTACTCCCTTGTGACCGCCCTTGAGTCTGTCCATTAGAAGCTGCAGGGCGAAATGCCCCATGTCCGTCTTGGATATCTCCACTGTGGTCAGCATCGGAGTTGTGTACTGGGCTTCCTCGATACCGTCGCTGGATATGATGGAAGGAGTGTAATACCTGTTCTTGCATTTGGCAAGGTACTTCAGCATCCCTATGGCCGTTATGTCATTGGCACAGTATATTCCGGTTGGGCTCTTGTCGGACTTCATGAAGTGTTCCATGGCCTCAAATCCTTCAACCTCGCTGAGCTTTGTGTTGATGACGTAGTCCGTGTCGATATCAAGTCCATGATCGTGAAGAGTTTCAAGATATCCTTTGTAGCGGGCCTCGTTATTGCAGTTTCCCACATATCCGATATTCTCATGTCCAAGAGATATGAGGTATTCAACCGCTGTTCTGGCAATCTGGCTACCGTTGCAGATGACCTCATCCACCTCGCCATTTGCGGAATCCCTGTTGACATACACTGTGCTGCGATAGCGCTGGCTGAGCTTCTTCAGGGCTGCGCGGTTGCATTTGCCGATGACGATGAGCCCATCGTTGTGGCCATCCGCTTCCTCGCACATCCTGCGGATTACAGAATCCACGTTCTCATACCTGCATCTCCTGTCGTCGGAGAAGATGGACCGATACCATACCTTGGACAGGTTGCATCCGTTCTTGTGAATCTCACTCTCTATGACATGCAGCAGTTCTGTAAAGAATGGGTCCGACGTGGCAGAGTCCATTCTGGTCATGAGCACATTTATATAGTAGGTTTTCTCCACAGTCGCGCCTTTTCCATTCTTGAGCAGGCGGGCAGACTGGTTTGGCGTGTAGTTGAGCTTCATAGCTGCGTTCCAGATCTTATCCCTGAGCCATGCGCGGAGCTCCTTTCTGACCTTTGCATCTATAGCGGCAAATGGCTCATCGAGAAGCAGGAGCTGTGGCTGGGTGGCAAGAGCTCTGGCAAATGCGACCCTCTGACGCTGGCCTCCCGACAACTGCCTTGGGTATCGTTTCTCAAGGCCCTTCAGTCCAACCAGTTCTATCAGCTCCGTTACTCTGTCGCGGATCTCTGACTTTGGGTATTTCTGTATCTTCATTCCAAATGCGATATTGTCATACACTGTCTTGTATCTGAACAGCGCGTAATTCTGGAATACGAAGCCAATCTCCCTCTTGCTGGCGGGAATGTCATTTACTTTTTTGCCATCTATGTATATGTCCCCTGAGTCCGCGGTCTCGAGTTCTGCAAGTATGCGGAGGATAGTGGCCTTGCCGCTTCCACTTGGACCCAGAAGTCCGATGAGCTTTCCTTTCTCAATGGAGAAGCTGACATCATCGGATGCCCTGTAATCTCCAAATGTTTTATTGATGTTTCTGAGCTCTACGTATGAATGTGTATCTGCAGGTGTATTCATATCATATACCTCCCTCTTTATTTCCTCTGTGTTCAAGTATGTTTCTAAGTATCAGTATGATGACTGCCATGATGACCAGTATGGACGACATGGCAAAGGCTCCTGTGAAGTCAAATGCCTGGTATAGCAGCTCGATATAGAGTGGCATGGTGTTGGTGAGTCCTCTGAGATGTCCCGAGAGAACTGACACAGCTCCAAATTCACCCATGGCCCTTGCGGAGCACAGTACAATTCCGTACAGCAGAGCCCAGCGTATGTGGGGGAGTGTGATCTGTGAGAATATCTGTATCCCGAGCTTTTCAAGGTATGGATACAGGAAGCTCTGCCTGCCAAATGTAAGTACGAATATAAGGCCCGCGATGATCGGGGATATGGTAAGCGGCAGATCGATGAGCGTTGATATGATCTTTTTGCCCCGGAAGGTGAATTTGGTTATGAGCCACGCGGCATAAAGTCCGAAAATTGTGTTGACCACCACCGTGATGACCACGACCTTCAAGGTGAGAAGTATTGACTTCACTGCGTAGGTGTCGGATATGGCGGTGACATACTCATTCCATCCGTCCCGGAGCGCCGTCACTATGACATACACCAGTGGGAGCACAAGTGCCACGATGAGGAATATGGCGCACAGACCGATGAGGAGCCATTTGATTATGCCACGGTCGTTTCTTATGTTCATGTTGTTACCTCCCTTCAGTCTATGCCGCTGACTATTCTTGATGTGCGGCTCTGGATAAATGCGTTGACAAGCAGTATGACAAATGCTATCGCAAGCATCACAAGTGCTATCGAGGTTGCACTTGCGTAGTCGTATTCCTGCAACTCTGACATGATGAGCAGAGGGGTTATCTCAGTCTCATATGGAGTGTTGCCCGCTATGAACACGACGCTTCCGTATTCCCCCAGGCTTCTGGCAAATGCCATGGTGAAACCTGCGATCAGTGCCGGAAGTATCTCGGGCAGGATGACACGGAAGAATATCTGGATACGGGAGGCTCCGAACATGGCGGCTGCTTCCTCGTATTCCCTGTCAACCTTTTCGAGAACCGGCTGGACACTTCTCACGACGAATGGTATTCCAATGAACACCAAAGCTATGGTTATACCTATCCGTGTATACGCGATATCTATACCGAATCTGGCAAATATCCTTCCTACCCAGCCGTTCTGTACCGTGAGATGGGTGAGAGCTATGCCTGCAACCGCTGTGGGAAGGGCAAATGGCAGCTCGATGATGCCGTCCATGATTCTCTTTCCCGGGAATTTGTATCTGACAAGAACCCACGCAAGGATGAGCCCCATCACCGCATTTATCAGTGATGCGATAAATGCAGTGGACAAGCTCACGGCGTAGCTTGACAGAACTCTCGGTCTGGTGATGGTCTGCCAGAATTCGGATAGTGACAGTCTGGCTGAGAATACCACCAGAGAGCACAGGGGGATCACCACTATAATTCCGAGGATTGCCATTACTATTCCAAATGACAAACCGAATCCCGGTATGATGCTTTTACTTTTCTTTTTTGCGTGTGTGTGCCGATGTGTCATGTCTCAGTCATTCCTTTCCTGTATGTATTATCTGGATTTCCCGCCAGACTGCCATTTCAAATTAATTCTTTTCCTCGTATATGGAGTCAAAGAGCCCTCCGTCCGCGAAATGCTTTTTGCTGGCCTCTGTCCAGCCTCCGAAGTGTGATATGTCTGTGAGGTCAACATTTGTTATGATCCATTTGCCGTCCTGTGGCAGCTCCGATATGGTGTTGCTCTGTCCCTGATATTCGAACTGCTTCAGGATATCCTGATCTGATGGTCTGTAGTACCACTCTGCCTCAAGCTTCTGTGCCTCGTCGGAATATAGGTAGTTCAGATATTCGGTTGCGACATCCCTTGTGCCTCTCTTGTCAACCACCTCGTCGACTACTGAGACTGTAGGCTGGCACAGTATAGATACGGAAGGAACCACGATCTCGTACTCACCAGGATGCTCATCCAGTGAGAGGAACGCCTCGTTCTCCCATGCGAGAAGCACATCGGCCTGAAGTCCATTTGCCACCTCAAGCGCCTGCTTTCCTGAACCACCGTGTGACTGAACAACTGATACGTCCTGTCCCTTTTCCTCTTTCCAGTGCTTTGCAAATAAATCGTTGTACGCTGCGTATAGCTCTCTGGTTGGGTCGTAGGATACGTTCGTTATCTCAATAGCGCCCGCTGAGTCAGATGAGCTGCCGGTTGAGTTAGATGCTGCGCTCACACCGCATCCTGACAGAACTCCAATTCCAAGTGCTGTGACTGCGAGTAATGTTGCCAATTGTTTCTTCATAATCTTCTTCCTCTCTTTCTTTAATTTCCCGTTTTCATATCGGGTATGTATGCAATATATGCTTGTAAATGCTGGAAATCAAAAGAAAAGAGTGAAAACGTTGTCACATGGAAAAACATAGAAAAACAGCACGTCAGGTTGTCCTGGCGTGCTGCCTTATTGAACTTTTCGGTATTATTTCTTCTTCATACCTGAAATTATGATTATCACAAACGAGATTAGAATGGTCGCAAGCACTGTTATAAGGATTATGAGCTGAAGGTTATGTACCTTACTCTTACTCTTATCAGTGGAAGCGTAGCTGCCCACGGTGAGTGTGCTCTTTTCTGTTGTGACCTCAGTGGTTGTCTCGGTTGTGGTACGCTCTATCGTGGATATCTCAGTTGTGGTCGCCTCGGTCGTCACAGGGGTAAATGTATTTCTATACTCTGTGGTGACCTCGGTCGTACTTGCCGTTGTCGCCTCGGTTGTGGCTCTGGTAGTTGTCTGTGTGGTTGCGGAAGTCTCCTTCTTGGACACTGTAAATGTTGTCACAGCATCTCCGGTCTTGGATCTGATGGTTATGGTGTGGCTTCCGACCGAGAGGGATTCAAGATAGCTCGTCTTGAGCTCGATTATGATGCTTCCCTCTTTCTTGTTGTAATATGAAGGGTCAAGTTCCTTGTCATCTATGAGGACACAGACAAAGTCAGCGTACTCAGCGTTCGATCTGAACTTGATAGTGTTCTTGCTGGCCTTGCTCCATTTGCTTCCCTTGCCGCCGATGATCTCGGGTGCTGCCTTGTCGATGACTGTGTCAGCCTTGCTTATCTCCTTTGTACAGCCCTTGTTGCTGAAATATTTCTTGCAGGCTGAGCAATACCAGTATTCTATATTGCCCTTGCTGGAGGTGGTTGCTGCTACATAATCAGTCTTCTTAAGGTCTGTGTGGTTCGTTGTGCTGAGTTTGCCGTAGCTCTTGCCGCACACAGAGCACACTGCCTTCTTCTGGCAGGTTGCGGTTCCGCCGGAGCAGTCCTGGATGACCTTATATCCACAGCCCTTGTTCTTGCACTTGCGGGAATGGGTTTTGCCGTTGCCATCACTTGTCCAGTTGCCGAGGTCGTGGCTGCTCTTGCCCTCTACGACGATCTCACCGCAGTAGCGGCATTTCTGAGGTGTCGTGCAGTCACCGTCGTCGGTTTCTGCGGTGTGTTTCTTGTTTACTGTTACAGTCAATTTGGTTTCATTTCCCGCCTTGTCGGATACGATGATGGTCTGCTCACCATCTGTGGCTTCCAGAGCAAGTGAGTGATCGTCGTCAAGGGATTTCTCCTCGCCGTTCACTGTGACCTTTGCCAGATGGGATTCCTTCACGGTCATCACGGCTGACAGGCAGTAAGTCTCTCCGTCGGCGATTCCTGTGACCTTTGGCGCGTGTGTGTCGATGATGAAGCCATCTGTGGATAAGTATGTTGTTTTGCCGTCCTCTGATGAAAGCTTTGCGTATACAACATATTTGCCCTCGTCCTTTATGGAAAATGCTTTCTTATACTCGGTAAATGTTGCTGCACCCAGATCGTCCGATGACAGAGCTGAGTCGCTTATCAGGTAGCCGACTGTGATGGAAGGGTCGGAGTTGTTGTCACAGGTGATGGTAACCTTCTGGGTCTTGTTGTAATACTGCTCAAATGATGATACATCCTGGAGACCGTTCCAGTTCTTATCGCCCATGCTGATGGTGCCTGTAGGAGCAGAGTCTGATTTCCACATCGCATAAAATACCAGGTTTCTTTTAGCCGATGAGTCATCAGTATCGGAATACTCATATCCGTTATCTGCCGCCTTCTCAAAGGAAGAGGTGTATATGATGTTCACGGTCTTGCCTGATCCGTCGGACTTCGTGTTCCAGCCCTTGAACTCATAGTCCTCACGGGTCGGTGGGTAGTCGTTCAGTGCCACGCCATATCCTGATCCTGCTACATCAAAGTCATATGTTCCGCTGTCCGCATCTCCGAGCTTGCCTCCATTTGCATTCAGTGTGAAGGTGAGCCCTGAACCGGAGAAGCTGTCCTTGGTGTACATCGCTGTCAGCTTTATACGGTTTGTAGACTGGAAGTATGATGTGTCAATGCTGGTGACCTTTGTCTTGTCATTGTACCATCCTGTGAATGTAAAGCCGTCTTTCTCCGGCTTGTACTTTGACAGGTCAACAGTCGTAAATTCTGCTGATGGGCTGCTTATCACAGTGGAAGTCTCCCCTGATAACTGTCCTCCTGCTGCATCCAACTCCAGATAGTATGTGTCTGGATCGTCGGTATCTTCTGCAAATGCTGTGAAGCATGTCATACAGAACATTGCCGCGAAAACCAGTAAAAATCTAAGTATTTTTTTCATAGAATCCCTCCTTGCATATGGTATTATAATAATTTTATTATACTGGGGGGAGAAAAACAACGAGACAGGGGAAAAATTAATAATATGAAAGAACGGCCTCCGCCGAGAGACCGTTCCATAGAAAATGTCATGTTTTATGCCATTGTGAATATTCTTTCTTTTACTGTCTTGGACTCGCCTGGAGCAAGCTCTGTGTAGCCTGTGATCTCCGGTGCTCCTGAGAGATTTGGAGCGTCAATATTCCAGCTCATTGGCTCAGGACAGAAGTAACCCTTGTCGCCGTGATCGTTCCACATGATCCAGAACTTCATTGTGTCGTCAACCTCATAGCAGACCTTCTTGCCTGTGGCAACATCAGTTGCGTATACTCCGTAGAAAGGCTTGCCGTCCAGCTCGTTCATCTCCGCTGTGTAGAGATCGTTGTCGATGTCCTTCAGAACAGGTACCATGGTTCCGTTCTTGTACTGGAGATCGTAATCTGTTATAGGAAGGTTCTTCTCTGTAGGGATAGCGTGCTCATCAAGCTCCCATTTGTCTCCAACAGGTACACAGAGACGTACATCCTCGCCCTTTCCTGTGCTTGTGAAAGGCCCCTTGAATGCAACGTGGTTACATACGCCGTATGGCATCTGCTTGTCGGAGAGGTTGGTGAGTGTGAACTCGTAGTGCATACCGTCCGGAGCAAGAGTGAATGTGAAGTCTGCTCTAAAGCTCACAGGGTATGTAGTGAAAAACTCATCCTTCTCATCATATACATATGAAGTCTTGCCGATGGCCTTGTCTCCATCCACTGACACGCTCTCTATGCTGTGGTTTCTGAGATGAAGGAAACCGTGGAGATGGTTGCCGAGAGGATCATTGCATGGGAAATGATACATGGCATCGGAGGTTCTTAAGTTGCCGTGTGACAGTCTGTTAGGGAGATACAGGGTAGGCATTCCGTAGATCTCTGCTGCTGCTTTGAGCTGTGCAGGAGTCAGGGAAGGATCGTTCCTGAATATATCAATATCCAGAGCTGTGTTCTCCATCTTCATAATGTTGCTCCCGTTAAATGGTGCGATCAGTGCACGGTAATCGCCTGATATAAGTTCAATACAAGTCTCGCCCTTGTAGTCTATTGTACGTGCTGTAGTGTTCATCGTGTTCTCCTCTTCTATAAATATGTTGTGTTTGAGTTGTATGCTGAAATCCGCAAAAACATTGAACTTTCCTATGTGAAATAGTAACACGGAAAAAATTGTATGGCAACAATGAGGTTCACAAAACGCGGCGTTCTTGATTATTTTATCATTAATTGCTATACTATCATAGGATATTTTGCGAAAGACATGAAAGTTAGTTAATTCGGAGGTCGAAGGTGACTAAGAATAATAACACTGATTATAGAAAAAAGATATACAGACAGCGGCATCACCGCAGAATGAAACTCGTCGAGAGCGGAATAGGAGTGGTCGTCGCAGTCATAATGATATTTGCGCTTGGACAGGGCAACCTGAAAAAGAATGTGAACGGCCAGGAGGAGTTCCAGCCTGAGAGCGGAACATCGGCAGATATAAGTGAGAGCAGCACTCAGGATATGTCATACAGTGACACGGAGGGGGCTGCACAGCAGTATCTGGCAACTGCGGAGGATGCGGCCATTCCGGATCAGCGAAATGGTCAGTATGTACAATTTGTCAATTACACCAACCCTGATGTGAGCGGCAAGGGAGCGGACAAATATGACAGCAATATATACATGCCGGCGAATGCCACGGATGACCAGTATTTCTCGACATCTCTGCTCATAGGTGATTCCAGAGCCGAGGCGCTGGGACTGTACAGCGGTGTAGACAACTGGGATATGTGTGTGGCGAAGAATCTGGACATAGAGAAGGTCGCTAATACCAAGATGTTCACCTGCGATTCAGGAGAACAGTGTACGGTTGTCGAGATGCTTGGCATGAAGAGCTATGAGAATATATACATTTCATTTGGGCTTGAGGAGCTTTCGTGGTATAACGAGCGGTACATGTTGGCCTACAAGACTTTACTGGATCAGATCTCCCAGTTACAGCCTGCGGCAAATGTATATGTGATGTCAGTACTTCCTGTATCGGCGGAGCTTTCATCAAAAGACCAGGTGTATAACAACCCGGGTGTGGACAAGCTCAATTCTCTCATGCAGGAGATGTGTGGCAGCTACGACCAGGTGATCTATCTCGATGTGGCTCACAGCGTGTCTGTGGATGGTGTTCTGCCGGAGGATGCGGGAATAGATGGCAAACATTGTAATAAGAAATATTGTCTCAAGATGATGGACTACATCAGAAAGAACGTGTATGTCAGAAGATAGTGGAGACGGAGGCATATGATAAAAAGAATAATATATTTGTTTGCATGCTGTCTGGTGATCTGTTCGCTTGCGGGATGCGCAGGAAATGGAGACGACGAGGCAGATATGCCGGATGTGCACTCTCTGGCTGATATGCTCATGCAGAACGTGAAGTTTGAGGATTCCGTGGAGGAGGTCTCCTCTGAGACGGCGCTCAGATATTATGGTATAGACAGCGTTCAGGTGCAGGACAGTGCAGTGTACATGTCAACGGGAGCCACCGCCGAGGAGCTCGCAGTATTTCAGGCGTCGTCAACGGTCGATGCCCAGGGCATACTGGCGGACATGAAGAAAAGACGCGACTCACAGTTGCAGATGTACCTTGATTACAAATCGTCGGAGACCGCCAGACTTGATGATGCGGTTCTGTATGTGCATGATACATTTGTGGTATACATGGTGTCCGATGACAGCGAAACGGCACAGGGAATAATAAGTGATTATCTGGAATGATCTTCCGGGTGATCATTTTTTTTGTCTGCATTTCCTTGTGTAACACCGGGACAGATCATTCATATTATAGTAATAAATCCGCTGTCAATAAAATAAGATAAATAAAGAGCGCTGTATGCGGTTGTAATTTTATGCACTGGCATGTATTATTATGTATAATGTATACAATATACAAAATACGAACAATTGACAGCTTGAGATATCAGCACTGTGGTGCGTTGCGCCACAGTGACTGAAAGTGGCTGAAAATGAGTTGAAGGTCAATAGAGAAAGAGGTATAGACATGGCAAAACAGAATTGGAAACCAGGAAATATGTTGTATCCGGTTCCGGCAGTTATGGTGAGCTGCCAGAGACCGGGAGAGAAGCCAAACATAGTGACGATAGCGTGGGCCGGTACCATATGCAGCGATCCTGCAATGGTGTCCATATCGGTGCGTCCGGAGAGATATTCCTACGACATAATCAAGGAGACAGGAGAATTTACCATAAATCTCGTCACCGAGAAACTGGCATTTGCAACTGATTATTGTGGTGTGAAGTCAGGAAGAGACGTGGATAAATTCAAGGAGATGAACCTCCATGCATGTGACGGCGTGAATGTGTCATGCCCGGCTATAGAGGAGAGTCCGGTGAACGTAGAGTGCAAGGTAAAGCAGGTAGTTGAGCTTGGATCCCACCACATGTTTATCGCTGAGGTGGTCGGAGTCCAGATAAGTGATGAATACATGGATAAGACCGGCAAATTCAACCTCAACAGCACGGGACTTGTCGCATATTCACATGGAGAGTATTTTGCACTTGGCGACAAACTCGGCAAATTTGGATATTCTGTTAGAAAAAAGTGATCGCAGGCTGAAAAGCTGCAGAGGAAATGTCACGGACAGGAGAGAAAATGGAAATATCATTAAAGGCATATGGAAAGATAAACCTCGGTCTCGACGTGGTCAGGAGACGCGAGGATGGATATCATGAGGTGAAAATGATCATGCAGACGGTCGATCTGTGGGATGAACTGACATTTTGCGATGTCACCACAGACGAGATCGTTATAACATCGGATTCGTCGGAGCTGCCGGATGTGAAGGATAACATCATATACAAGGCGTGCCGGATGATGAAGGATATATATGGAATAGACAAGGGCGTTCATGTAACCGTGGATAAACACATACCGGTTGCAGCCGGAATGGCAGGGGGAAGCGCTGATGCAGCGGCAGCCCTCAAGGCGATGAATATGCTGTTTGGACTGAACCTTTCCGATGAACAGCTCATGGAACATGGAGTGAAGCTCGGCGCAGATGTGCCTTACTGTATCATGCAGGGTACGGCACTCTCGGAGGGAATAGGAGAGATCCTTACACCACTTCCACCTATGCCGGACTGCCTGATCGTCATAGCGAAGCCGGCGATCGGAGTGTCCACAAAATGGGTATACCAGAACCTGAAGGTGGATCTGCTGGAGGAGCATCCAGATATCGATGGCATGGCGGATGCACTCAAGACCGGAGATCTGAAGGGAATAACAGACAGAATGGCAAATGTGCTCGAGACGGTTACGATACCTGCAAATCCTGTGATAGATTCAGTCAAGAAGCTCATAGCGGAGAACGACTCCATGGGAGTGCTCATGAGTGGCAGTGGGCCGACAGTGTTCGGAATATATGACAACAGGGATAAAGAACTGGCACAAAGGGTAGTAGATATGCTGCGTGAAAAGGACGAGATACAGGCTGCGTATGCCGTCAGCCCGTATAACATAAGAAGAGGTATGTGATGGATCTTAGATTGAATATGGATGAGTACCTGCCCCTTCGAGAGGTAGTGTTTAAGACTTTGAGGAATGCTATAGTTCACGGTGAGTTTGAGCCGGGGGAGAGACTTATGGAGGTCACTCTTGCGAAGAGGCTTGGCGTAAGCCGTACCCCTGTCAGGGAGGCCATGAGAATGCTTGAGCTTGAAGGGCTTGTGGTCATGATCCCGAGAAGGGGAGCAGAGGTTGCCAGGATAACGGCAAAGGATCTGAGCGATGCGCTTGAGATCAGGATGGCGCTTGAGGATCTTGCGGCAGGGCTTGCCTGCAAAAGGATAGACGACGAGGGAAAAGAGCGGTTGAAGCAGTCCTATGCCGACTTCAAGAAAGCGGTAAGCTCCAAGATAATCCCGGAGATAGTAGATGCGGATGTTGCATTTCACAATACTATAATGGACATGACGAACAATCCGAGACTGATCAGCATGTCCCAGAGTCTTCGTGAGCAGGTGTACAGATACCGCGTGGAGTATGTAAAGGATTTCAGCTATCACGACAAGCTTATAGCGGAGCATGAGGCTCTCATGAATGCGATAATAGCCAGGGATGAAGAGAAAGCCAAGGAGATAACCCGTATACATATATACGATCAGGAACAGATCGTGATCACAAATGTTGTCAAAGCACAGAAATAACAATATGCATAATAATAAATACCTGTATAAGAGGCGGAATGCGTGAAAACGTGTTCTGCCTTTTTACGTGTATGTCTGAATAAAAACTCATCCGTTGGACAAGATAGATTACAGAAGATAAACGGTATGTTGGAGGTGTTTACGGCGGACGATGGCTTCAATCAGTAAAAAAATAGACGAAAACATCACACAAATTGAGACAATATTCGGTAACTGGAGCGATATCGTGGAGCGAAGGTTTGATCTGGACCGCTGTGCCTGGGGAGATGATCCGGCAATATACGTGGTGTATATAGATGGACTGTGCGATCATGAGTTGATTGAGAACACATTAATAAAACCAATAACCTGGGAATGGCGGAATAAAGACACGGCAGATCTGTGGGAGCATATAATCTCCTGCGAGGGTCAGACGGCGGATTATACCCAGGAAAGTGACATTGACAACGTTGTCAGGGCGGTTCTCAGGGGGGATACGGCTATATTTGTATCCGGGAGCGATCAGGCAATAGTAGTGTCATCGAAACATTTCCCTGTGAGAGGTATAGAGGAAAGCTCCACCGAGGGAGGAATGAGAGGGCCGAGGGACAGCTTCAATGAGAACTTTAGGACATCCACAGCTCTGATAAGGAGAAGGATCAAGGACGTACATCTGAAGCTGGAACAGGGGACAATGGGCGTCAGATCCAGAACAGAGTACGGGATATTCTATATGGAAGATATAGCGGAGCCTGAGCTGGTACAGCAGATAAGGGACACCATCGATAAGTATGAGATAGATGCGGTGTTTGACAGCGGTATGGCAGAACATCTGATGGAGAAGAAATGGCAGGAGATATTTCCGATATACCAGGCGACCACAAGACCTGACAAGGCGGCCGCGGCTCTGGTGGAGGGCAGGGTTGTCGTTGTGTTTGACAATTCCCCTGAGGTCATAATTGCTCCAGCCACCATCAACACTCTGTTTCAGACGGCGGACGATTATTATAACAGATGGCCGGTGGCGACATTTGCCAGAATGATAAGGTATGTGGCAGCGTTCATTGCGGTGGGACTACCGGGACTTTATATTGCGATCACCTGTTATCACAGGGAGCTGATACCCGACAAGCTTCTGTATGCGATAGCCGATGCGAGAAGCCAGCTATCGTTCCCCGTTGTAGTTGAAGTGCTGATAATGGAGCTTTTGTTTGAATTGCTCCGGGAGGCCGGGATACGACTGCCGAGCCAGCTTGGAAATACGATAGGAGTGGTTGGCGGTCTGATAGTTGGTCAGTCAGCCGTGGAGGCGGGGATAGTCAGCACCATGGTTGTGATAGTTGTGGCACTCACGGCTATAGCTTCATTTGCTATTCCGAATGAGGCGTTTGCGTCTGTTTTCAGATTGCTTAAGTTTGTAATTATAATCACCAGCGCACTTTATGGAATACTTGGATTTATCCTTGCGATGCTGGTTCTCGTGTTTCATCTTGCATCCCTGGACAGCTTTGGCGTGCCGTATATGTCCCCTGTCGTGACCTGTGGATACACTGGCGAGGGATATAAGGACTTTGTTGTCCGCGTGCCTATAAAGAAAATGATCAACAGACCTAAATGGAGCAATCCTGACGAGCGGTGCAGGTTGGTCAGAAAGAGAAAATAGATATGAATGATAAATATAATGTGACGTTTTCTGCCTTTTTTAAGATGGCTTTGCTTGTTTTGCCAGGGATGATAACTTTTGTAGCTACATTAATACCCTCATATTTTGGAAGAAATTGCCTGATTTTGTCACTTTTTTTGACGCTATGCATGGCTTTTGCTTACGTGATAGCACTATATATTGTATACATGAAGATTGATGAGAGAGGGAACAGCGAAAGCGGTAAAGTCAAAAATAGGACTATTGAATTGATTTATGGGGCGAGAACTGCCGTTAGGATGGGCTTGCTGCTGTTTGTCCTTGCCGAGTGTTCCAGGCAGTTGATGTTGAAAAGATACACGGTAATTGCTATCTCAATCCCCTTGTTGTTTGCATGTCTGTATATGGGTAGCCGTGGCACAAGGGGGATGGTCAGGTTTGCGGAGTCCGTGTTCTGGTTCGCTGTCGCGGCGGGGGCTGTGGTCATTCTGTCTTCTGTGAGTAACCTTGATCTGTCAGTGCTTAAGACTGTGACTGAGATAGGAGACGAGGGCGGGGCGAATCTCACCATAAGCCGTGTCATGGCTAGGGGAGGACTGCTTTTTCTTGGATTCTCGGCTATGGAGACGGTGGTGCTGGTGTATATACACGTCATTCGGAGGCGAAGAGGAATGTTGTGTGCAGCCGTAGGCACAAGTACCATAATAGGCATTATGTGTTCGATAATTGTGATATGTACACTGGGCACGGGTGCGCTCATGGCTAAGGAGAAAAATATACTATATATAGTGGGAGCCATGGAACTGCCTGGCGGAGTGAAGCTCAGGCCGCTCATGCTGGTGTGTTACCTTGTCATCGTGTTCGGTGTGATGGCACTGGTTCCAAATGTCATAGGTGGATGGGGCGCTGTGGACAGACTGGGTGTTCGGCACAGATGGCTGTGGAAGACATTGTGGGCAGTCCTTGCATTTGCCGTATGCCTGTGGGCCGGGATGCTGCCCGGACAGCAGGACCGTATAAAGATCATCTCCGGATATCTTATTCTGGTGGATGTACCCCTATCGATAATATTGCCGGCGGCATCACTTGCCGGGAAATGGCCTGTAAAAAAATCTGCCGGACTGGCGGCGGTGTTATTGACGGCGTGTATATTGAGTGGGTGTGAATACAAGCCGGTGGAGGATGTGGACTATGTGAATGCGGTCATCATAGAGCGCAGCACGGAGGAGCCTGCCGGCGGCGGGCTGAGATACAGTCTGGTCATAACAGGACTGGACGACGATGAGGATTCCCTGACCGAGGAGGGGGTGTACCAGGTGGACGCCGGTTCATTTGCCGATGCTTGCAGAAGTTATAATGAGAGTCATGCGAAGTCCCTCGATACGAGTCATGTGGAGTATATAGTAGCGGAGGATACCCAGGTAATGAACGAGGCTGCAGCCGAACTTGAGAAGGAATTTGCTACAAGCTATGTGACTGTGGTGATAGAACAGAATATACTGGAGAAATCCGGGGATAACAATACAAATGAATATCTTAAGACACACTATGAAGGCCAGTGTCTGGCGACATACGCGAGAGATGGGATAGGTGAATAGAGACTTAGATGATCAGGAGGTATTGTTTATGTGGAGAATGTTCAGGGCGGCCATACTGGGTGTCCTCATAGGAATTGTCGGCGGTGTGATATTTGGACAGGTTTCTTATGTGAAGAAATATAAGGATAAGGTGTCGAGGGAGATAATGGCGGATGCGGTCATGTACAACAATTCACTGGATGACAGTGGAAGGGTCATAAGGCTTAAGGTCGATTATGATGGCGATATGAAGTCTGAGGATGAGAGAGATGAGCTTGAGAGCTATGTGGGCAACACAGTCATGAAGCAGATCGGCATGTGGCTTGGGAACGACTACAATGAGAATCTGAGTTATATACAGATGCGCCACAATCTTGTCATGGCGATGGAGGATATAAATGACATTGCCCAGAGCGCGGCAAATGCGTGGGGCGTGGATGCCGATGCAAACTCCGGATTTTCTTATGAGTATTTTGGCGATTCCGGGGAGGACTGTCCGCCCGGAATGTATGAGACATTATGTATAGATCTGGGGGATAAGTGACGTTGAAAAGTTGATTCCCAGGTGTTATACTTTGACCTGTGGTGTGCCCCGGGTGCACCGCGGATTAAAGTATAAGGAGCACATGTCATGGCTAAGGAAAATTTGGTTGTAATATTTGGAGGAAGATCATCAGAGCATGAGGTTTCATGTATATCGGTACAGACAGTTGCCAAGGGGGTTGATCTTGAAAAGTATAATATGACATTGGTTGGCATTACCAAGGATGGAAGATGGTTAAAGGCAGATAATATAGAGAGTATAGCGGATGGAAGCTGGTATGACAGCAAGGTCACAGCAGTGATCTCACCGGACACCAGAAGAGAGCTTATAGTTTTCTCCGATGCAGGTGTGGAGCGCCAGAAGGTGGACGTCATATTCCCTGTACTTCACGGTATGTATGGCGAGGATGGAACTATACAGGGATTGTTCGAAATGGCAGATATTCCATATGTTGGATGTGGCGTTCTGGCATCGGCAGCATCCATGGATAAATTCTATACGAAGATAATCGTTGATCACATCGGTGTTTCACAGGCGAGATTTGTACCTGTGCTTGCAGAGGATTTCAGCGACATAGACAGTGCTATGGACAGAGTTGAGGCTGAGCTTGATTACCCTGTATTTGTAAAGCCTTCAAAGGCCGGATCATCAAAGGGTGTAAATAAGGCGACTGACAGAGCAAGCCTTCTGTATGCGCTGAATGAGGCCGTAAAGCACGACAACAAGATCCTCGTTGAGGAGACGATAGTTGGACGTGAGCTTGAGTGCGGAGTCCTCGGTTACAAGGACAATACCAAGGCTTCGGGAGTTGGCGAGATACTTGCCGCTGCTGAGTTCTACGATTTCGATGCAAAGTACAACAATGCTGAGTCGAGAACGGTTATCGGCGCCGACATCCCTAAGGAAGCAGAGAACGAGATAAGGGAAGACGCTGTGAAGATATTCAAAGCACTTGACGGCTTCGGACTCTCCAGAGTGGATTTCTTCCTTGAGAATGGAACAAACAGAGTTGTATTCAATGAGATCAACACACTTCCTGGATTTACAGGAATAAGCATGTATCCAATGCTGTGGAATGCTCAGGGATACGATATAAAGACTCTCGTCACAACGCTTATTGAGATGGCAAAAGAGAGATAATTTTATAAAATTACATAGATTGGAAGTTTATATGGTAAAGAATGTTACTGTGACAGTAGTTGGAGAGCAGAGGACGAGCAGGGAAGAGAACAATGTTGAACCCATAGAGCTTGTTACCAGGGGAAGCCTTCATGAGAAGGACGGGGTATTTTACCTGAAATACGATGAGTATTATGAGGATCTTGAGAAACCGGCGAGAAATCTGCTGAAGTTTGACAAATTAGGACTTGACCTGACAAAGAAGGGCGAAGTCAGTGCTGCCATGTCGTTCAGATCGGGAGAGACCAGAGAGGCATTTTATTCTACTCCGGTTGGTATGATGAATATAAGCATACTCACTGAAGGCTATCAGCTCGTGGAGACGGAAAAGGGGCTTGGTCTGGTCGTGGTGTATGTGATGGATTATGGCAATGAATGTGTATCGTTTAACGTACTCAGGATAACCGTGGAGTGAGGATAGCTATATGGATGACGAGAAGGCGTTTGATGATTTTTTGTCTATAGATACGACGCTGTGTATAGGTGCGGAGCAGCCCACCGAGGAGAATAATATATATCAGGCGACTTACTACAGGGATCTTGTGACCCTGTTCAATGCCGTGTCCATGGAGCCGGAGGATACACTTGTTGATTTTGGCTGCGGACTGGGGCGTGTGTTGTTTTATGGCAACTCAAGGCATTACTGCCGCGCCACGGGTATAGAGGCAGATGCTGACATATACGAGAAGCTTCTGGAAAATGCCGCGGGTTATCAGAGCAGATTTTATGATCAGGAAGACAGGATGAACTTCTATAACATTCCGGCGCAGGAGTATGAGGTTGCAGATGAAGATAATTATTTCTATTTCTTCAATCCATTTTCCCCGGAGGTGTTCAAGAAGGTCATAGACAATATAATAGATTCCGTGCGCAGGGCACCGAGAAATATATATCTGATGCTGTACTACCCGACATTTGAATATCAGAGAGTCATGAGGGACAGCAGGTATTTTGTGTTGAAGAATATCATCAAGTTGTCAGGATACGAAGAGGATCCCGATGAAAAAGTGTATGTGTATCACATGTCAAGATACTTTGTGTGATTTGCCACTTCGGCGCAGCAGCAGATATAGGGCGATGAAACCTGCGGTTGACGTGATACCAGTTGCAAGTATACAGCCTGTATGTGGCAGTGCAAATGGCAGCATCCCGGTGAAATAAGAAGATACGTTGATCGTTATGTGAAGAAGGATCGATGGCAGCAGGGAAGACGTCCATGTGGCGAGCAGCGCGAGAAGGATTCCCATGGGAAGGGCGTAGCAGAACTGGACTAAATTGCCGTGATAAAGGGCGAACAGCAGCGCTGACAGCAGGATGGCGATGGCATCTGAATGTCTGCATGTAAATGCACGTCTGGAAGAACTCAGAGAGATCCCTCTGAACACAAGCTCCTCACAGACCGGTGCAAGCAGCATGACTGTTGTAACTCTGAAGATACCGTTGTTTAGAGAGAATGATGAACGAACCATGTCTCTGTAACTGCCGAGAAGCTCTGGACGATGGAGCTCAATGGCGTTCAGTATTCCGGTCGAAAATAACTGCAGGCTGAGGCCTGTTATGACAATAAGTATAAAAATACAAAAATAGAACAGGAATGAGAGTGATCTCGTTCCTGTTCTGTTTTTATTGTTACGGTTATCTCCTGTGGTGAATACCCAAGGATATACATGGTGTATACATCCGCAGAGAATAATTATTATAACACATGATACCAGAGATGATGGAATAAGCCCATGGACAAAAGTTATGCATATCGGTGCGAGTAAAGCTATTCCAAGTTCGCGGAGGTTAATATGACATTTCTTCATATTGGGAATCTCCTTTCAAGCTGTTACATCTTCTGGATCTTTTTAGCTCTCTCTTTTTCTTCCTTGGCCTTAGCCTTGGCTGCGGCCTTCTGATCCTTGCTGAGCTTTGACTCGGCTACATCCTTGTCGTACATATCCTGATACTTTCTCTGCTTTGCACGAAGCTTCTCACCAAAGGTCTTCTTGCCCTTCTTCTCCTCGATCTTACCACGAACATTCTTGACGCTCATGATATAGATACCGCTGACCATAGCCTTTACCTCTCCGCGGACAGGCATCTGATCATATATACCGTCATCACAGATAAGATTCATGATCTGAGGTCCGATCTTGGCCTTTACTATAGGCATCTTGGCCTTCTGGTAACGCTTTGGTGTCTGTTCCATTACCATCTTAGGCAATCCGGCATCCTTCATAGGGAGCATCTTCTTGTCGATGACAAGCATCGTCACAGGCTGTGCCTGTTCCTTCATCATTTCCTTCTGTGCAGACTGCTTTTTCTGAAGCTTATTGCCCACTATGTATAATGCAATAAGACCTCCGATAAGTATAACTGCAACTATTATCAACCATACCCACCATGCCATGTTTAGTTCCTCCTGATTATATTTAGTTATTGGTGTTTTGTCTTGCCGTGATCAGATTATTATAGTCTGATCACTTTTTTGTTGCAAGGGGAAGATTCTTAACCCTTGCTTCCTGAATGAGCCCTGGAATGGTTTCAAGAACCTCCTTGCGCTCCTTTGGTTTCATTCCGTTTATGTCTATAGGGTCAAGAAATTCGATGACCACCTTGTGACTTCTGATAAAGTTGTGCTTGTTGGCCTCCATGATATTGTCTGTTCCGCATATGGATACAGGTACGATAGGACATCCGGCCTTCTGTGCGATCTTGTATGCTCCGTCCTTGAAAGGAAGAAGTTCTTCGCCGTTATTTCTGTGTCCTTCAGGAAATACCATCATGGAATGTCCGGATTTTACGATATCAGCCGACTGCATGATAGTCTCCAGTCCCTTCTTCAGGTCGGATCTGTCAAGGAATGTACATCCTATGTCCTTCATATACCATGGAAGGATAGGAACCTTCAGGATTCCGTCCTTGGACATAAATCCCAGAGGCCTGTCCAGTGCGTTGTGACAGCACAGTATATCGAAGAAGCTTCTGTGGTTGCCGACAAACAGAATAGGCTGATCTTTGGGCACCCGTTCCAGACCTATGACAGTGCACTTGGCACCGCATATGAACATGACTATTCCAAAGAAGCCTTTGACCAGCTTCTGGGCATGGCGGTACGCCTTTTCCTGATCCTTCTTAGCCAGAAGGTACAGATACAGGTGATACGGAGTACACAGGATGATGCCCAGAAAGGCAAATAAATATGCAAATATTGTTCTCAATATTATAATTCTCCTTATGCTATTTTAAATGTTCCAGCATTGATTCGACTCGTCGTATGATTACTTCTCCTCAGAATCCTTCTTCTCCGGTATTGGAGTATATCTTCCATAGAGCTTTGATGTCTCAAGAAGCCTGTCTGACAACTGCTTGCTCAGGTCTGAGGCTTTGAATCTCCATGCCCAGTTGCCCTCTCCAACGCCTGGCGTGTTCATACGTGCCCATGAATCGAGCTTTAGCACGTCCTGCATAGGAACGATGGCCATGTTGGCAACAGAAGAGAAGCATGCTCTTATCATAACCCAGCAGATATCACTCGCATCAGTGCTGTAGTATCTTCTGAGCTTATCCTTTGAAGCCTCATAAGCCTGCGTATACCATCCAAGGGTGGTGTCGTTGTCGTGTGTTCCTGTATAGCATACACAATTAGGTGTATAGTTATGTGGAAGGAAGTCGTTCTCGTTTGGATTTTCAAATGCAAACTGAAGGATCTTCATTCCAGGAAGTCCGAATTTGTCTCTGAGTTCTATGACTGAATCATCTATCTCGCCGAGATCCTCGGCGATGATAGGAAGATGGTAGCCGAGATTAGCTTCGAGCTGTGTGAAGAAGTTCAGCCCTGGAGCTGGCTTCCACTCGCCGTTGATGGCGGTCTCCTCACCGTAAGGCACTGCCCAGTAACGGTCAAATCCTCTGAAGTGATCTATCCTGAGGAAATCTGTTACTGTGAGCTGATATTTGATTCTCTCTATCCACCATGCATAGCCTGTCTCGGTATGCTTTTTCCAGTTGTACAGAGGGTTGCCCCAGAGCTGGCCGGTAGCTGAGAAATAATCTGGTGGAACACCTGCAACTTCGATAGGGTATCCTTTTGAATCCAGCAGGAACAGTTCCTGATTGGACCATACGTCTGCGCTGTCCCATGCGAGGAATATAGGTGTGTCACCTACTATACTGATTCCGAGATCATTTGCATATGTCTTGAGGGCCTGCCACTGCTCTGTAAAAAGGAACTGGAGGAAGTTGTAGTAGCCGATGCCGTCTGCAAGCTTCTTCTTCCATGCGGTCTTCTGCCTTGCGGTAGGCTTCTTCAGTGAATCCTCCCACATGTACCAAGGCATTCCCTCGTGTGCGTCCTTGCCTGCCATGAACAGAGAGTAGTCAGCAAGCCATGATGTATTCTTGACAAATGCATCGAACTTTGTCATGAGATCCTCGTCTCCTGACATATCATCTGCATAGTCAGCGTCGATAAATCTCTCGTACGCTTTCTTCAGAAGGCCTGTCTTGAATTCTATAAGTGTTCCATAGTCGATCTTCTCAGGATCCCAGTCAGGCATAGCTGAGAAATCCTCGTCGATAAGTAACTTTTTCTTCCTGAGGTAGTCGATATCAATGATAAGTGGCTGACCGGCAAATGCTGAGAATGGCTGATAAGGTGAATCGCCAAAGCCAGTATGACCAAGTGGAAGTACCTGCCACAGATTTAATCCTGAAGCTGCAAGAAAGTCGATGAACTGATAGGCGCCCGGACCAAGATCGCCGATTCCGTAAGGACTTGGGAATGATGTCGGGTGAGCCAGAATACCAGCGTACTTCTTAGGCTTTTTTCCGTTGTTCTGCTCTAACATAATCTATCCTCTTTTCATAATGTATACACAGAGCCATGCCACCTCACAGTCTCTTCGAGCCTGTTCGAAGTGTACGACTCCGCTGTGTTCAGAGCCATGCCACCTCACAGTCTCTTACGAGCCTGTTCGGCTGGTGTACGACTCTGCCGTGTTCAGAGCCATGCCACCTCACAGTCTCTTACGAGCCTGTTCGAAGTGTACGACTCTGCTGTGTTCAGAGCCATGCCACCTCACAGTCTCTTCGAGCCTGTTCGGTGCGGCGTATCCGCCGTATAGCACAATATAAGAAATGCCTTGTTCATGCAAGCATGACAAGCCACTTCTTATATTGTGCTGCATGGCTCTGAACGGTAACATTATACAATACTATGTGTGATAGTTGCAAGGTAATAGTGCTTGACAGCGGGCTGTGTGCTAACTTATTATAAGTGGAAGTATTTGAACTTGCGTATACTTCCGTATTTCCGTGATATATGGCGGTTAAGCCGTATGTGTGGAGCGGATAAAAAGAGAAAGAAGAGTATAAAAATGGAAAGAATAATCACAAGCCTGCTTGAAACGGATATGTACAAGTTTAGTATGGGACAGGCGATTTACCATCAGTTCAGTGACTATAAGACAACATGGTCATTCAAGTGCAGGAATACTGACGTGTTCTTCACAAAGGAGATGGTTGATGAGATCAAGAGACAGATACAGCTCTACTGTGATCTGAGATTTACAGAGGAGGAGCTTGAGTATCTGCACAATATCAAGTGGATAAAGGGTTCTTATGTTGATTTCCTGAGACTCTGGAAGGCAAGATATGAGGACTTTGAGATATCAGATGACGCTGAGTGTGGACTGAAGATAGAGGCGAGAGGCACTTGGCTCAATACTTCCATGTATGAGATACCTACTCTGGCTATAGTGAATGAGGTCTACTTCAGAATGAACGATGACTATGATAAGCTGCTTGCATCATTCAGGGAGAAGCTTGATGAGAAGGTCCGAAAAGTCGAGACCGGAGAGTATAACCTTGGAGCTTTCAGTGAGTTTGGACTCAGAAGAAGACTTTCGGCTGAAGCTCAGGAGCTTGCAGTCAAGGAACTCAGCAAGCGCAAGTATCCGGGTTCAACATTTGTCGGAACAAGTAATGTATATCTGGCAAGGAAGTATAATCTGGTTCCGGTTGGAACTATGGCGCATGAGTGGATCATGTGTGTTGGACAGGGTAATCATAAGCACAATCCTGCATATTCCAACTGGTATGCATTGGATGCATGGGTTAAGGAGTATGGAGTGCTGAACGGAACAGCTCTCACTGATGCCATCACAACAGATTGCTTCCTAAAGGATTTCCAGCTCACATATGCGACACTTTTCAGTGGGGTGAGACACGACAGTGGCGATCCTTATGAGTGGGGCGACAAGATGGTTCATCATTATGAGAAGCTTGGACTTGATCCAAAGACCAAGACACTTCTGTTCAGCGACAGCCTTGATTTCGAGAAAGCGGACAAACTCAACAGCTATTTTAAGGACAAGATCAAGGTTGCATTTGGAATAGGAACATATATATCCAACGATACGTGCGATGAACCGCTCAACATAGTTATGAAGACTACAGCATGTAACGGCATGGATGTTGCCAAGATATCTGATGATAAGGGCAAGGGTATGTGCAAGAACCCTGATTATGTTCATTATCTCAACAGATGTATCAAGTGGCGTATGGAGAATGATAAGTAACTTTTCGTAAGGAGGTGGCGCACTGGGTGCGCCGTCACTAAGCTGGGCTTAGTGACATCTTATGAAGCACGCAGACGCCGCGCGCAGCGCATTTTCATGCGTCTGCTCATTAGCAAAAAATGGAGTTTTGTGAATTATGGGAAAAATTATTATAATGACAGATTCTGCCAGTGACATTTCAGAGAATGAGGAGAAGGAGCTTGGAATCAAGATTCTTCCTTTCCCGGTCGTAATAGGTGGCAAGTCTTATCTGAGCAGAGTCGATTTTGACAATGAGGGCTTCTACAAGCTCATGGCAGAGAATGATGATCTTCCAAAGACATCACAGATCACAGCGTACCAGTTCGGCGAGGTGTATAAGGAGCTGGTGGAGCAGGGTTACACGGATATTATATATGTAAGCATCAACAAGGATGGTTCTGCCTCATATGCAAATGCAAAGCAGGCCGCAGATCAATTTGAGGAGGAATATCCTGAGTGTGCCGGGAAGTGCAGTATATATGTATTTGACGGAATAGGATATAGCGGACAGTATGGGTATCCTGTCATTGTGGCAGCGCGGATGGTGCAGGAAGGCAAGGATGCCAAGGACATCGTGTGGTACCTGAAGGATGAACTCCCAAAGAGAAGGATATACTTTGGAATATATGGACTCAAGTATGCGGCCAAGTCAGGAAGAATCCCAAGCGCTGCAGCTCTGGTTGGAGATGCACTTGGCGTGAAGCCTATCATGAAGATCTGGGCAAATGAGATCGTGACAGCAATCAAGTGCCGCGGTGAGAAGAAACTCATGGCAAAGATGGTGGATGTCACAGTAGAAGAGATGGAGCCAGGTTCAGAGTACCAGGTAGTATACGGAAATGATGAGACCGTCAGAGATGAGCTGACAACCCGTATGACGGAGAAGGTTGGATATGGCCCATCAGACTATTTCCAGATCGGGGCAGCAGTTGCATCCAATGCAGGACCAAAGGTTGTTGGAACTGTCTTCAATGTGAAGAAGGAACTGAGATAGAAGATAAATATGAGATGTAATTAAAAGTGGCAGATGTCTGTATATATGACGCCTGTCACTTTTTCTTTGAACAGATTATTAATTATACGTAAGATAAACTGCCCTCTGAAGGAAGAACTTTCAAGGCAGTTGAGTGTACAAATGCGCACTACTATGACGGTAGCAAGGTTTGTATCCCAGGCGTCAAATAAGAATAATGGATGGGCGAAGGCCACATGGATGAACACCTCTAAGTAACCAAGCCTTTGCCCGGCTCTAATCCGGTGATCCCATACCTGTCATAGATCTTGTCCAGGGCATCCCGGATCTTTAAAATCAGCCCTGAAAAATCAAATTCCTGCGCCGCCGGATCATACCACTCATCTGCCATCACCCTTAGTTCGACAACTGAGCCACATAACACTGCAAGACAGAGTTTAAAGTCTGTTTTTTCAAACTCTCTTCTCTCAATTATCCTGACACTGAGGTTTTCAATTTCACCACTCAGCCCTTTCACTACTGCATCCTTCAATTCCTCATAGAAATCATACTCTGTAACCATGTATACCATCCTTTCTGCCACTACTTTTTGTGACTTGCAATTATTTCCTGGCATTGAAATGCCTTTATATGATATACAGACGTAAAATTCTCCCCTTTTGTTCCCTGGCTTTTGCATTTTTTAGTCGCTCTCCTGAACCCGCGATATCCCGGTCCCAGGGCTGATACTCCCCTGTTTAATATATCAGATTGTTTACACATATTGATTTAAGTGGGAAATTAATCAGGGCAGAACCACCCTCATCCCCATCTAAAAAAAATAAGACCAATGCTGTTACACACTGGTCCTATCTCTTCGTTGCGCTTTCAGGCTAAGTATTACTGCTGAAATACCTCGGCATAGTACTCCTCTGCATCCTCTTCGGTAATATTGAACTTTTTCATAGTCCTGTCTATTATCGTTTCCTTGGATGCACTATTTTCCAAATACGCAGTGATATACATTATTATTTCTCTTTTTTCCGCATATCTTTCAATCTTCTCACACATGCTCTCCAGCTCCTCTACTCTTTGGTAAACCATATGATTTATCTTATCATACATTTCCTCATAAACAAATAAATTATAGTGTAAAAACTTGCTGTAAAAATCCCAGGAGGTCAAAAGAGATTTCCTTGAGTTTAATATGTCTAAACATTTACACATATTGATTTAAGAAGGGGAATTAACCAGGGGCTTCGCCGCCAGGGGAGATTTCAGAGAACAAGTGAATATAGAACAGATGCAAATACGAATGCACAAAAAAAGAATCCCGATGTTTTCACATCAGGATTCCTTGTATCAACTACTGCCATGCGCCGCAGGTGCTACATTTTCTGCCTACGAGTACCTTTTCCTTCTGGATCTCGTACTCGGCAGGGTGGTGGATGGTGTCTACCTTGACGGGTTTGATTATCTCGCTTGAACCAGAGTAAATCTCCTCTCCAAGAGCCTCGGAATAATACTTCTTTCCACATTCAAAAATATGGTCAGGATTTCCGTCTATGTTCTTTCCACAGTATGAGCAAAATGACTGATTCTCGTACACGTCCTCATCCCAAGCCTCAGATATGCAGACCTTCTTCTCCTGAGTCTCGTATACATCCTTCCAGGTATGTACATGCTCAGTGGTCGTTGGCTCCGGCTTTGGTCTCTCGGTTGTAGCAGCCGTGGTAGGTCTCTCAGTTGGTGTCTCGGTTGTAACTGTCTGGTTGGTCGTTACCTTACCATTATCTCCACCCGATGTCTTAGCCTCAGTCGTTGCCTGGTTGCCCGGTTTCTTCGTTGCAGACTCTGTAGTTGTAGCCGTGGTTTTCTTACCCTTATCCGTGGTAGCAGCCTTGGTGGTCTTTTCAGACTTGGTTGCCTTCTCGGTTGTAGCCTTGGTGGTCGTCTTGACCTCCGCTTTCTTCTCTGTTGTGCTCTCGGTTATCTTTTCAGTGAAGGTATTGCCCTCATGGACACCCTCCTTGGTGTCATCCCTGAAAAGAATGATGGCACTTACAATGATCGCTGCAAGAATTACCCCTATGATAACACCTATTAACAGGATCTTTTTCTTTTTCTTGTCGTTCATAATTGTTTCGCCCCTTTCTGTTTAAGTAAAGTATAAATCAGAATATGGCAAATTACACTAAATATTTACAGTAAAAAATAAACCAGCCGTCGTTACAAAATGTAGCAGCAGCTGGTTTATTTATTTTGGTGGTTAGTATATCTACTCTTCCGATACTAATTCCTCAAGCTCGTGATAAACTCTGGCAAGCGGCAATCCAACAACATTGTTGTAGTCGCCCTCAATTCTCTTTACGAACAGGCCGCCCTTGCCCTGAATACCATAACTGCCCGCCTTGTCAAATGGCTCATTTGTCGCAAGGTACTGGATGATCTCGTTGTGGGATACAGGATAGAAGGTCACGTCCGTCTTTTCGAAGAAAGAACTCGAAGTCTTTGCCCTTCCCTCCACATATATCAGGCATACACCGGTGTATACCTGATGCGTCTGGTCTGACAGACTGTTCAAGGTGTTGTATGCATCGTCATAATCATACGGTTTTCCGAGAATCCTGCCGTTCAGTGAAACGACGGTGTCTGCGCCGAGAACAACAAAGCGTTCAGGAAGCTTCTTAACCCGCCTTCCCACATCCTCGGCGATGAGCCTGTTGCACACTTCATCTGCCTTCATCTTGGCAAGGAGCATCACATATTCTGATGGAGCCATCACCTCAAGATCTTCCTCAGATAGGCTTGGACATACATCGAAGTCATATCCCGCCTGAGCCAGAAGTTCCTTCCTTCTTGGCGATCCGGAGGCGAGAATTATTTTTATGTTAGTCATATGTTATATCTCTATACTTTCCTAAAATAATTTTGTATAAACAAGATTAGTGCCAATAATATCTATACTGATAAGACATGATATTGATATAGAAACTCATACACAGATCATTATTTACACATCTTAATAGCCTTCTCAAACAGTGGCAGAGAACGCTCAACCATATCTGTTGTAGTACAGTAAGCCAGTCTCATATGTCCTGGACACATAAAGCTGTCGCCAGGAACAAGGATCAGATCAAGCTCATGGGCAGTCATGTTACAGAACTCATTTGCATCTGCGATAGGAGTCTTAGGGAACATATAGAAGGTTCCGCCTGGCTCAACACACTCATATCCCATAGCTGTGAGCTCCTTGTACAGGATGTTCTTGTTCTTTTCGTAGATAGACAGATCAGATGTCTCATCAAGCACCTTTGCAACTCCGAGCTGTATCAGAGATGAAGGACAGTTGTGTCCTGTGAAACGTGATACCTGTCCGCACATGTTGATGATGAGCTCGGCATCCTTGCACTTAGGGTTTACAGCCACGTATCCGATACGCTCTCCAGGCAGTGACAGAGACTTGCTGAATGAGTAGCAGCAGATGGTGTTGTCGTAGAACTTTGAGATGAATGGCGAATCAGTTCCCTCAAATACGATCTCTCTGTAAGGCTCGTCTGATATAAGGTAAATGTCATGTCCGTACTCCTCCTGTTTCTCTGTGAGGATCTGGGCAAGATGTGTTATAGTCTCGGTTGAGTAGACGATTCCGGATGGGTTGTTTGGCGAGTTGATGAGGATTGCCTGAACATTTGGGTTCATCATCTCGAGGAATGCGTCAAAGTTGATCTGGAATGAAGTTATGTCCGCGGGAACGACCTTGAGAACAGCACCGGTTCCGTCAACGTATGGTACATACTCAGGGAAGTAAGGCGCAAATGTGATAACCTCGTCGCCCGGCTCTGTGACACATCTGATGGCGTGGGCCAGGGCTCCGGCAGCACCTGATGTCATGAAAATGTCCTCAGGAACATACTCCATGCCGAAACGGCGGTTCAGAGAATCTGCGACAGCCTTTCTTACAGAATAAATAGTGAGTGTTGGGCTGTAACCATGGAGTGTCAGTGAATCCTCATTCTGGATAAGGTCGATAAGTCCCTTGTTGAAGTCATCCGTGGTAGGCACAGATGGATTGCCTATAGTATAGTTGAACACATTCTCAGCACCGATCTCAGCGGCACGCTTTGAAGCATACTGTGCAAATTCCCTGATGATGGAAGTGTTGTTTAACATTGATGAATATTTCTTTGAAATCATGAAAGTCCTCCTGTTATGTAAAATGTTATGATAAATATACATATAAAATCAATGCAATATGACACATGTAATGTGGACACATATTATACGTTGATGTAATCTATGTGTACATATATACATCTATACATCACAATAAATATACAGTTTTGGACACAAAAAAACAAGAGGTAACAGAACGGGGAAGATCTGCTGCCTCTTGCAAAAAAATGAGGGGAGAGAGGATTCAAATAAATGAAAAACTCTTTACGTTTGTTAGTATATCCAGGATTTGTGAAAAAAATGTGTTTAAAGATTAATCTATTTATAAAGATTAATAACTAATCATAAACAAATAATTAAACGTTCACAAAGTGCGGGTATTTCTGTATAATACAGCGTGACGGATACGATATTGCGGTACTATAAACAATGCATTAGTACCATAAGAGAGGTTTGAGATATGATATTTGAGACACATGGTCATTATGACGATACTCAGTTTGATGAGGACAGAGAACAGTTAATTGCAGAATTCCTTGAGAAAGATATAGACAAAGTCATGAACGTCGGAGCGGATATGCAGTCGTCGAGGAATTCGGTGGAGCTTGCCGCAAAATATCCGCATTTTTATGCGGCAGTCGGCGTACATCCGAGTGAGGTCGGTGAGCTGACGGAGACGGATATACAGGAGCTTAAGAGTATGGTGCTGGATAATCCAAAGGTGAGAGCCATAGGAGAGATAGGTCTTGATTATCATTTCGACGATGATCCTCCGAGGGATGTTCAGAAGAAATGGTTTCTCAGGCAGCTTGAGCTTGCGCAGGAGCTCACCATGCCGATCATTATACACAGCCGTGATGCGGCATCAGACACTATGGAGATGCTTAAAAGAATGGATGGCGGCAGAAATGGCGGTGTGATACACTGTTATTCATACAGCGTAGAACAGGCAAGAGAATATATTAAGATGGGATTTAACATAGGGGTTGGCGGAGTAGTCACCTTCAAGAACAGCCGGAAGCTTCAGGAGGTCGTGGAGGATATCCCTCTTGAGAAGATCGTCCTTGAGACCGATTCCCCATACATGGCTCCGGTTCCGTTCAGAGGAACAAGGAACTCTGCCCTCAACATACCTTATATAGCTGAGAAGATAGCCGAGATCAAGGGCATTCCGGTTCAGAAAGTGTATGACCAGACATACGCGAATGCCCTGAAAATGTACAAGATGTAATAAAAACGTAGATTACAGGCAATGGAGGTTTCGCAATGTGAATTGAGACCAGGACTTTGTGGTATTCCCCAGGCAGGCATACCACAAAGTCCTGGTCGTGACACAAATCTTGATGAAACCGCCATTGTCTGGACGCAGGAAAGGACAAAGCATGGAGAAGTTAAGCAATCCACAGGTTACGATAGAGACGATAAAGAAATACGAATTTGCATTTCAGAAGAAGTTCGGTCAGAATTTCCTCATAGATGCCCATGTCATAAATAAGATAATCAGCGCAGCGGACATCACGAAGGACGACTGCGTGCTGGAGATAGGTCCGGGAATAGGAACCATGACCCAGTATCTTGCGGAGAGTGCCGGACAGGTTGTGGCGGTGGAGATAGACAAGAATCTTCTCCCTATTCTGGACGAGACCCTTGCGGAGTACGACAATGTGACCATCATCAACGATGACATACTGAAGGTGGATATCAACAAGATCGTGGAGGAGAGAAATGGCGGCAGGCCTATCAAGGTGGTTGCGAATCTCCCATACTATATAACCACACCGATCATCATGGGACTTTTCGAGAAGCATGTGCCGCTTCTCTCAGTGACGGTCATGGTGCAGAAGGAGGTTGCGGACCGCATGCAGGTGGGCCCGGGAACCAAGGATTACGGAGCACTGTCCCTGGCAGTTCAGTATTATGCCGAGCCGTATATAGTGGCAAATGTTCCGCCAAACTGCTTTATACCGAGACCGGGTGTGGGCTCAGCGGTCATCAGACTGAACAGATACCAGGAGCCGCCGGTCAAGGTGAAGGACGAGCAGCTCATGTTCCGGCTGATAAGAGCATCATTTAACCAGAGAAGAAAGACTCTCCAGAATGGTATAGCCAACAGCGGAGAGCTGTCATTTGCCAAGGAGCAGATCGCAAAGGCTTTGGAATCCCTTGGAATATCAGCAAATATCCGTGGAGAAAGTTTGAGCCTGGCGGAATTTGCAGCTTTGAGCGACATTCTCACGGACAAATAATGTCATAGGTGGTGAGACAGAATCATAGATAATTGATAAAGCCCCCGGAAAAGGACGCATAATTCCGGAAGGGAGAGGAGGATTATCTATGGTGTACTGGAACCGATTTATATCGTATATTTACAGGTATCACGACGGATACAAATGTGAAAATTCAGGATTTGCCAAGGTGGCAAAGGTGGGGAGAACGGGAAGACTCACGGTTGGACTGAGAAACGGAATGAACAGCAGAGAGGAAATCTATGGCGTGTTCATTTACAGGGAGACGCTGGCCGACGAAGGCGCAGTGGGCGGTGAACAGACAAATGAACCCGTGATGATCCCTCTGCCGGTGCTCGTCGGTAAGATGAGACTCAGAAATGGACACGGTGAGGAGTGCTTCTCATTCTGCTGGGATGATGTCATGGAGAGCGGACGGCCTGTGACTGCATTTGCCGGTATCGTCATAAGGCGTATACAGCCGGATGGAAATATGGGGCAGGAGTATTACGACAGCGATATATTCTGTTCGTCCTGGACGGACAGTGTGATAGATTATTCCAGAATGTGGGATGCGAAACGTGCGGGCCGCGATGCTGAGGAACTGAGCGAGGCGGTGAGAGAGGCCTCCATAACAGATACGGTCACGGCAGAGTTGGAGCTTGAGAGCTGTGCTGCACCGGCGGAGCCTGTATGTTCTGATGAGGTCGAGACCTCCGAGACCGGAACGGCGATAGACAAAATGTTTGAGAACTATGAACGTCTGCCACTTCTTCCGGGAAGCTCCCTGGATGACGGGCTGGACAGCGTCATAGAGAGCGTGAAGATATCCCCGAATGACATAGGTCTGCTGGACATGTGCAACTGGAAGCTCGGGGTGAACAGCTTCCTGACACACGGGTATTACAGCTACAAATACCTGATGTTTGGCAAAGTCATATTTTCCCCAGATGATGACCGCGTCAGTTACATACTTGGAGTTCCGGGGGTGTATTCCTCGAGGGAGAAATACCTTGCCGGGATATTTGGATTTGACAGATTCGTGCCGGAGAAGGAGACACATATCAAGACCGGCAGCTTCGGCTACTGGATAGTGGATATAAGATAGGAAGAAGAGGATAAAGAGAATGGAAGATACCAATATAGATGAGCTGACGCCGGAGGAGCGGCGTATCCATGAGAAGTATATGGATAAAGCCATCGCCCAGGCAAAGAGGGCTTATGCAAATGGCGATGTTCCGATAGGCTGTGTCATAGTCCACGATGACAGGATAATCGCAAGGGGCTTCAACAAGAGAAATCTGAAAAAGACCACACTTGCACATGCGGAGATACTGGCCATAGAACAGGCGTCAAAGAAGCTCGGCGACTGGCGGCTGGAGGAGTGCACAATGTATGTGACCCTTGAACCGTGCCAGATGTGTGCCGGGGCCATAGTGCAGGCCCGTATCCCAAATGTGGTGATAGGATGTATGAATCCCAAGGCCGGATGTGCGGGCTCCATAATAAACCTGCTGGACATGAAACAGTTCAATCATCAGGTTGAGGTTATACGTGGTGTGCGGCAGGATGAATGCAGTGAGATGATGAAGAGCTTTTTTCGCGACCTGAGACAGGGAAAAGCGAAGAATGCTTGACGGCGGGCGGCATGTCAGATATAATGTAGCCTGCGGTGCATCTTGTGCACAGTCAATTAAATATGTTTTAAAGTTTCCATGCAACCGGGGAGGTAGCGGCGCCCTGTACCTGCAATCCGCTATAGCAGGGGTGATGGTCTTCCTGAGGGGTGGCCGCTGTAGGGCTGCCCTCAGTAAGTGATGTTGATGTCTGGGTCTCGCGCAACAGGAATCTTCGAACCGTGTCAGGTCGGAGACGAAGCAGCACTAAGGGGAATCTCCTGTGTGCCGTGAGGGTGCCTGGGCTGAGTTAACTGCTGAGGTAACGTCTATGGTGACGCTTCGAAGGAAGATCGCATGGATTTTTTTATTTTTAACATTATTTATTAAAAATTTAAAAAAATATAGCAAAATCCCACAAAAGATGTTATCATCAAGTATGATACTTTTGCAGTGTTATTATGCGCTGCAGAATAGTGATTTCCAAGGGGCGAAACGGATATGAATTACGCTGAAGTAATTGATTTTGTAAAGGAACAGACAGCCGTTAATGGTAGGCCGCCTAATTATCCATTCAGGAGCAGATTTGAACATACTATGCGGGTGTATAGATGGGCGATAAAGCTTCAGTCGAAGTTAGGTGGAGATCTGGATATAATAGTTCTCGCGGCACTTCTTCATGATGTGGGCTGGGATGACGAGAGACCACATGGGGAGGTCGGAGCAGAGATAGCTGTCAATTATCTTGACAGTCTGGGAGTCGATCCACAGAAGATAGCCAAGATAGGCGAGATAATCATGATCCATGAGGAGAAGGATACTGATGCAGATCTGTCACTTGAGTGCAGGATAGTTATGGATGCAGACCTGCTGGATGAAGTGGGAGCGATCAGTGTTCTGTGGGATTCCATGGCTACGGCTATAGAGGACGAGGCAAGCTATAAGCGCGCATATTACAGAATCAAGAATTTTTATAAGATCAATAAACCAAAGATCAAGAGATGTAAGACGGAGGCTGGACGACTTGAGTACAGCAAACGCATGCAGCTCCTTGAGGATTTCATATTCCAGCTTGAGAAAGAACTGTTCTAGTATCGATTGATGAATTTGATTGTGGATAGGAGAGATAATTATGAAGACATTTGTTAAGATCCTTGTAGCCATTATTGTGGTAGCAGCTATCTGTGGCGGTGTGTATCTGGTTCTTCCTGAGACAGCTCAGATATTTGTAAAGGGTAATATTCAGTATCGTACTAACGATGAGGCAAAGGACAAGATAGACAGCCTTAAGAAGAATGAGATCGTCTATACAGATGTACAGAGCAACGGAACAGAGAAGAAGGTTCCTACAGGTGTTACGTATGGAGACGCTCTTGATAAGAAGGCCAAGACAACAGTATGGTATTATGAGGACACAACAAACGGTGGATTCAGAATCACATATTATGGAACAAAGGTCAGCATGGATCTTGCAAAGTATGGTTCAGATGGAACATATATAGACAAGACACTGAAGGCAGTATTTGATTTCCCTGCAGGCGGAAAGAGTACAGTTACATTGTACATAGGAGATGAGCAGTGTGACGATGCGATGAAGGCTGCTGTACTTCAGGCTCTGGCTAACTAATAATAGTTAATATACAATAAAACTCCACACCGACTATGATATGTACCCTCTTTACTGGACAACCAGTAAGGAGGGTATTTTTATGCGTTATAGTTATGAGTTTAAAATGATGTGTGTTGAATTGTATCATTCGGGTTCGTATCCTGACATCCCAGAGGGGCTGAATCCCAATACTCTCAAAAGGCATATACGAGAATGGTCCAGATTGGTTGATTTACATGGTCCAGAAGTTTTAAAACATAAGGTGTTTAATAAGGTATGGACACCCGAAGAAAAACTTGAACTGATTTCAAAGGTTATTGCAGGCACACCAAGAACGAAAGTTGCCATAGAAGCAGGCATTAATGCAGGACTGCTTTATCAATGGGTACACAAATATAAATTACAAGGATATAATGGATTGGTAGAAAGTAAAAAAGGACGACCAACAAAGGAACCGAGAATGAAAAAATCAACAAATCCATTACCTTTAACAGAATCGGAACGAGAAGAACTGATACGCTTGAGAACTGAAAATGAATATATCAAAGCCGAGAATGAAGTAATAAAAAAACGGATCGCCTTGAGGCAAGAAAAATGGGTTGCGCAACTCAAGGCGAAAAAGCAGCAATCATCAAAGAACTCAGAGAAAAAGGATATCAACTAAAGTATCTCCTAAAAGCAATGCATATGGCTAAATCTACTTACTATTTTGAGATTAACAGAAACGATATTGTTGCCGAACGCAATCAAGAAGTACTAGAAGAAATAAAAAATATTTTTGAGGAGAACAAACGCAGATATGGCGTAAGAAGGGTTCACCAGGAACTTATTAATCGCGGGTATCAGGTGAACCATAAGAGAGTTCAGCGTCTTATGCATGAATCAGGATTAGCCGGCAAACGACCAAAGGAGAAATATCATTCCTATAAGGGACAAGTTGGTAAGATTGCTGATAATATAATAGGCAGAGATTTCAGCACAACTTCGCCTTTACAAAAATGGACCACAGATGTGTCTCAATTCAATTTTTCATGGGGAAAGTGTTATATATCGCCAGTGTTAGATATGAATACAAACGAAATCATTTCATATGATTTATCTAGGACTCCTAATCTTGGCCAGATAGAAAGAATGCTAAATAAAGCTTTTGAAAAATTTCCTTCTGTCGAAGGATTAATATTTCATTCTGATCAGGGGTGGCAGTATCAGCATGTCAATTTTAGAAATGCCTTACAAGAACATGGCATTGTACAATCCATGTCACGGAAAGGTAATTGCTATGACAATTGTATTATGGAGACATTCTTTGGAAGATTGAAAAATGAGATGTATTATGGTTATGAGAAAGACTATTCTTCCTTCGAAGAATTCTCACAAGCGGTTGAAGAATATATAGATTATTATAATAACAAAAGAATTCAGGCAAAAACAAAATGGATGCCACCTGTACAATACAGGATAGCATCCATGTGTTCAGCCTAGTTCATAAATATGTGTCCAGGATTCTGGGTACATATCACTATGATTTAGACGGTGTGGAGTTTTATTTTGCCTTTTTATAATTGCTTTTGCAGATCTTATGCAGATCAGTCGTGGCTGTTTACGAGATCCTCTATCATGTTGATGATGATTCCCGTTGAGTCGGTCAGGTTGCTGGACTCCATAGCCTGGATATATTTCTCTTTGTTGTTGTACACTTCATTTATTCCGGCGAACAGAGACTCTGTGTTAAGCTCTTCCTCCTGGATCACATAGCTGTATCCGCTCTTCTCAAATGACTGGGCGTTGAGAATCTGATCACCTCTTGATGCAGCCTTTGACAGTGGTATGAGGATGTTCGGTTTTCTGAGTGCGAGAAGCTCACAGATGGCATTGGCTCCTGCACGTGAGATGATGATATCGCACAGTGCAAGCATGCCTGCAAGTTCCTTCTTTACATATTCGTACTGGACATAGCCCTTCTTATCCTTGAGGGATTCATCCAGATTGTCCTTGCCGCACAGGTGGATGACGTTGAAGGTCTCCAGAAGACGGTCGATATTGTCTCTTATTGCGTTGTTGATTATGACGCTTCCTGAACTTCCGCCCACGATAAGGAGAACAGGCTTGTTGTCAGTGAAACCGCAGTAGTTATATGCAAATGCGGAATCGCCGCGGAAAAGTTCCTCTCTGATAGGGGTTCCGGTTACGACTGCCTTGCCCTCAGGGAAGAGATCCTTTGTCTCAGGGAAGTTACAGCATACCTTTGTCGCCTTTGGAAGGGCGAGCTTATTTGCAAGGCCGGGAGTCATATCTGATTCGTGTATCACCACAGGGATACCTGCTGAGTGTGCGGCAAATACCACAGGGACTGTGACAAATCCTCCCTTTGAGAATACTACATCAGGCTTGAGCTCTTTCATGAGCTTCTTTGCTTCAGATATTCCTTTAAGTACCTTGAACGGATCTGAGAAGTTCTTCATTGAGAAGTATCTTCTGAGCTTTCCTGAAGCTATGCCGTGATAAGGGATGCCCATATCTTCTATAAGCTTTTTTTCCATGCCGTCATATGAACCGATGTACTGGATGTCATATCCGTGCTTCTTCAGCTCCGGCATAAGTGCCATGTTTGGTGTGACATGACCTGCTGTACCGCCGCCTGTCAATATAATTCTCTTCATAATGATTGTTAATCCTCCTGTTACTGTGCTGAAGCCAGATACTGCTTGAGTGCCTGAGCCAGTTGATCCGGGCATGAAGTCGGCTTGAAACCGCAGGTTGTGCCCTCAAGTCTGGCGATGACGTCCTCTGGCTTCATGCCTTCTACGAGAGCTCCGATACCCTTGAGGTTACCATTGCAACCTCCGGTGAACTTTACATCATGCAGCCTGCCATCGATGACGTCAAAGTTGATCTCGACAGAGCAGGTTCCTTTAGTCTTATAAACCATAACAATACCTCTTTTCTATTGTACTTAACCAATCATTTTAATATTCGCTGATACATTCTAAGATGTATGTATCCTGCTTTTTTCATCTTGAAGTATATCAAAAGAGCATGCAAAAGACAAACATTTGTCGAGCGAAAATAATTGTATACCCCGGAATGTCGCTCATATAATACTACCATCCGGACCGGCCAAACGGATGTGGGGTTAAGCCCTGACAGGATATGATCGAATAATTGAAAAGAGAGGGAAAACTATGTTTGAAATTTTGTTGAATCAGAATGTGTGTATGTATGTGATGATAGTGTGTGGGTGTATAGGGCTGACAGGACGGGCTGTGATGAGCAGTTATCTTGCAAGACTGGCAAAGGCGGCTGAGCGCATGGGAACGACGCGGAAAAAACAATTGATGGAGATGCGCAGGCGGTATGAGGATATAACATCGCTGGATGTGAACATACATGACACTGCCGCATTTGTGGACAAGTACATAGACAGGCTGAAGATAGGTTTTATACCGATAAATGTGTGGAATGGATTTGTGAAAAATATGGGAGTGGCCGCAGCTGGGACAGGCATATTTGCAGCGGCGTATCAATATTATGTAGTAGGCGATGGCGTGGAGACATTGAAGATGCTGGGGTGTGGACTGGCAGCCTGCATAGTGCTGGTGGCTGCTCATAACCAGTGGAATTGTGAATGGCATATGAGGACTCTGCGTGACAGCGCCAGAAATTATCTGGGCAACAGCCTGGCAAACAGATTGAAAAAGGAAGAAGAGAAACAGACGACGAAGCAGGATACTGTTGAGGCCATGGCAGCATGCAGTGAGACAGATAAAAATGACAGGATAAAAAGAAAGGCGAAGCCTGCGCGGAAAGCACAGCGGAGTGATAAGTCAGATTATGATGCTCTGCTTGACGGGATCATGAAGAAGATGCTGGCGGATGGATAACCGGCGAGTGGACATGTGCAGGTGGGCTGCAGATGAAATGCGGGTGAGAACAGCCTGCAGAAGCCAATAAATTCAGGATGGTAGATGGTGAGAAAGCTGTACTTGATAGCAGGACTGTATGCTGCCTGCGTGATCGGAGCCGTGCTCAGCGGATGCTCCATATATGACAAGGAGGATCTGTCCAAGATGGTGGCGACTCCGGGGGACGCAGAGTGTCAGGCGGACGGTGCGAAGAATGGGGAAGGTGATGCGGAAGGAAAAGAAAAATCGGGAGACAAGACGGAAGATGTGGAGAGTAACACGGACACAGACGGGGAGAGTCGGGGTGAGGATATGACCAGACTCAGGGATTACAGCCAGATATCGACAAAGAAATATTCATGGTACATAGTGCGGGACAAAAATCATGGAATGAGTGGCTGTGACAACAGCTTTCCGCTGGAGCAGTACGATGCGTTCTACGTGGACAGAGTGTGTGCTGAGAAGAATGAAAAGGTGATGTATCTGACATTTGACTGTGGGTACGAGAACGGATATACAGAGCAGATGCTGGATGTGCTTAAAAAGCACAATGCAAAGGGCTGCTTCTTCGTGACGATGACTTACATAAGGGACAATCCGGATATAGTAAAGAGGATGAAGGAGGAGGGACATCAGGTGGGAAACCACACGGTGCATCATCCGTGCATGCCGGAGAAGAGTGTGGAGGAGCAGAAAAGTGAGTTAAAGGAGTGCTCAGACTTTATGAGGAATGAAACTGGGTATGAAATGGATATGTATTTCAGACCGCCGAGCGGTGAGTACAGTGAACAGGTTCTGCAGCTGGCTAAGGATATGGGGTATAAGACCATATTCTGGAGTATGGCTTACCTTGATTATGATGTGAACAATCAGCCGGGGACGGACTATGTCATTGATCATTTTGCGAAATATCATCATCCGGGAGCCATTCCTCTCATACACAATGTGTCGTCGTCCAATGCGCAGGCACTTGATACGGTTCTCACAAACCTGGAGAAGGAGGGATATGAGTTCAGGTCTTTGAATGAGATGAAAATTGAATAGTGGTATCAGAAACAGAAGCTCTCTGTGCGGATCATGCCGATCCGAACGGAGAGCTTTTGTGTATTGGCAGTGCGATCTGTGTGATATAAGCATCTTTATTTGCTCCGTGGGTTGGAGGACCCTCCATAAATGAATTGCGAAAATAACCACAAGTAGCAAGATTGTTTTCTTTTGCATAGTCCAATAGTTTCTTCTGGACAGTGTCGAAATTTTCATATGGACCACGGTGGTATATACAGATAGCTGCAGTCTGTGGAAGTTTTTTTATGTGTTCGTCATTGGTGTCAGGATCTGCTGCGACAGGTATGACATATCTTCCTTCGGATGTTGATTCGATAAAAACCTCTGTACACATTTTGCCTGTGGTGTCCAGTTGATATTTTTTTGTTGCCTCGATAAAGGTCTTGCGCAGATCTTCAGTTTTTCTGGCCAGATCAGAGTCTTTGAACTCCTGACAAAATGCAGTGAATGAGGGAAGAGTGATAAAACGGATCTCCGGTTCTGATGTCTGGGACTGACGCAGCTGAAGCTGGGCTATGCACAGATCCAGCTGGGAACGGAGCGTAGTCATACGTTCAATGACATCCTCAAGCTTTTCGGTATTATTGAAGTACTTGTTAATCTCGGATAGCGATAATCCTAGTCCCTGAAGAACTTTTATAATTCGTATATGTACGATGTTATCGGCAGAGTAGTAGCGGAAACCGCTGCTCTCATTTTTGTATGCGGGTGTCAGAAGCCCCAGGTCTTCGTAGTTTAACAGCATTCTTCTTGTCACTCCAAGCATTTTGGTGACTTCGCCAATTTGATATAGATTTTTATTTGCGTGATTCATATGATCCCCCTCCCCTTAAAAATAGACAAAAAAATTGTGAATATTGCATAAATACCGCAAAAATATTGTTGACTTGAACATTGATGTACGAATTATAATTATCATAAATTGTTAAAGGGAAAGAGTCAAGAATTAACAGGAGGTAGTGGTTGCAGAGAGAAAACATTAACGGACACACGAAAAAGAGGTTTTATTGAGAAAGAGAGGGAAGTGTATGAAAGAAAGAATTCTATGCAGAAAAGTTATGGCATGGCTCATGACAGCTTTCATGGTCATAACGTGTTTGATTTCGATAGGTTGTAAGAATACTGCCTACGCAGCGGCTATGGAGAATATCAAGGTAACAGACGTGGATATAAGCACAGATGGACATATGAGAGGTCTCAAGTGGGGGTGGACAACCAGCGGTTATGCCAGCGCGAGCTGCAAGCTTGGCATTCAGTCTGAGAAGTTCACGACTGGAGATCTCACAAACTTTGGTGATTATCTGAGCAGCCATAGGTACAGTGGATGGGCGAGTGCCGAGTCACCTGAAGGCTGCGGATTTAAAGGCTGGATAACAGAGAACTCGTTCTCAAGGAGTTCAGGTACATATGACAGAACGGATACCATTTCCGGAGAGGGAATAGATATGGGTACCACGGGTGTGTATTATCTGTATACGTGGACATATTATAATGGTTATGTATTCCCTGATATTTACATAGGAAGTATTGATCTGAATGCTGGCAAGATCGTGGACGCCAGCGGCAATGAAATAACATTTCAGATCGGTGGCTTTTCAGGCGGAGGCAATACAGATCCTTCGGAGGAAGAAGTTGTATTCATGAACAATGGATATCCATATGGCAAGAATATGACGAATAGTTCAATCACTCTCGTTATGGACGTGACAGGGGAAGCTGCAACATATCAGTGGCAGAGCGCAACCAGTAAGCGTGGACCATTTACAGATATTGAAGGTGCAAATGGAAGTACATATACGTTCACCCCGACTCATGGATACTGGTACAGGTGCGTGGTGGATGGTACAGCCAGCAGAGCGGTAAAGGCAGTTATCCCTACCAGTGACAATGGAAATACGTGGACAAAGCCAAATACTTGCTGGTATATAAGCAATGGAGTTATGGCCTATATGGCCAATGGCAATGGGTTTGATATTGTTGGCTTGTATACCAAGGACGGAAAGAACTATATGCTTGGAACAAGCTACGACAAAGTATGGAGATTGTACAGCAGAAGCGATTCAGAGCCTTCAGCTGAAACGGCTACATCACAAGTATCTGTGGCTTCGCTTGCAGCTCTAAGATTGTCGTTTGATCCTATGAATACTCACGATCTGATTTTTGATGCTGAACTTGGTGAGGGACAGCATTCATTTGCAATAGGAGCGGATGCGAACATTGGAAATAGTATTACAAGCTCTGACAGTGCAGATGAAGCGGTGCTTGCTGCCACTGTCAAGAATGGTGAATTACAGCAGATAGCGATGATGGGAGTTGCTAAAGCGGCGGATGCGGCAGATGATACTCCATCATTTGTTCTTGCCCCTATAACACAGGCAAGTAATTACTGGATCGGGGGCTATGATTCCAGAAGAATATTTGAGTACAATACAGGTTCATCAAGCTACATAAAGGAAACTGCTGAAATAAATGGTCAGAATGCTGCATCCCTGGTTGAAGGAATAGATTCGGGATTGACAATGTCATGGACAAATGTTGAAGATGGCGGACATATAGGTTTCAAATTCAGCGTTGGAGCGGTGGCTGATGTAGGAGCAGTTACAGGACAGGTTGATTATATAACAGAAAATCTGACAGAGCTTGATGGCGATACATCATATATCATCACTGTTGATGGCGAGTCATATGACATTGTGAGTGATATGTATGGTGATATAGCTCTTGAGGGAACAGATGATAACGACGTATCATATAGTTTGTTTGGTAAAAATATAAGTATCCGCAAGAAAGACAGTCAGGATACACCTGCTGATATAACTGTTGCAGCAAGACCGGAGGCACCATCTGCACCGAAGACTCTTGCAGACATACAGAATCCAACACCAGCCGATATGGAAAGTGCTGCAGACGGCGAAGGCGTTGAGATAGTAAGCGTGACTGGCGATTCTGTGACTGTAAGCCCGCTTGGCGGACAGCAGTATCAGTATTCGACGGATGGAGCGACCTGGACAGTTCTCGATGATCTGAATGTGTCAGATAATTATGTTATCTCAGGACTTGAAGAGAATCAGAGGGTATATGTTCGCACAAGATACGTGGCTAATACGACAAAACCAGCTTCATTGTGGTCAGATGCCAAGGCAGTCTCACGTGACCTGATCGCCGGAGTAACTGCAGAAGATACAACCTGCACTTACGATGGATTGATACATAGCCCATCTGTTACAATTGCAGATGGCCTGGATGGAGCTTCTATCCGTTATTCGCTGGCTGCAGATGAGCCGTACACACAGGCGGTTCATGAGCTTAAAAATGCAGGAACATATAAGGTGTATTACCTTGTTACAGCAGATGAGTGTTCACCGGTATTTGGCGATGTGACTGTGACTATCGAAAAGAAAACGATCACAGCGGATAAGGTAATTGTTGATGAAAATGCATATATACAGGGAATCCAGTTCTCAGGATTGCTGGATGGAGATGAACTTGTATATGACGAGGATTATACTGTAGTACTGTGGGACGTTACACTAGGAATAGAGAAGGTTGTAACTACATACAGATTTGGGCTTGCAACTACGGAAAATGCAGCCAATTACATGCTTCAGAACAAGTCATGGGATATGGTTCATTATCATGACTGGACGTATGAGATAAAAGAAGGCCACAGTAACAAGATAATTGCATATTGCAATGAAACTGAGGATCCGGCACACTGCGCATATCAGGGCAGAAACGAGGCGGTCAGTTGTACTGTGACAGCAGAAAGCAGAGCGTATGATGGCACAGAATATGCAGGTGCAGTTGTTAATAACTGGATAACAGAGAAGACCGGAGATGCAGCTGTTACATATTATGAGGGAACAGGTGATACCGATTATCCGGAAAATGAGAATGCGCCGGTAAATGCAGGTACTTATAAGTTTGTTGTGAAGATAGCTGATGTTACGGCTTATGCAGAATTTGAAATACAGAGACTTGATCAGAATGTTGAATTTGATGTAATCGATTACACATTTGGCGACAGTGTAGAGGCTCCAGCGGTTACAGGAGCACAAGAGGATCCTGTTATAGAGTATTACTACACAACAGAGAACAGCAACACGGATGGAACATTGTGGGAGAACTCCAGATCGGCAGATCCGGGCACATATTATATGTATGCCAAGGTTTGTGCTACAACCAATTACAATGAGTATGTAACACAACCGGTTCAGTTCACAGTTGCAAAGAGAGAAGCTCCGACAGACATAACAGCGGCAGATATTGTAAAGACATATGACGGCAAGTCATATGGAATAACAGTTACAGGTGATATTCCAGAGGATGCGGTTGTGACGTATGGAACTTCTGAGGATGCATGCGATAAGACTGTAAGTCCGAAGTACAGTCAGGCTTCAGATGAACCATACACTGTATATTATAAGGTTGCAGCAAGGGGATATGACACGATATCCGGACATGCAACTATCACCATCAACAGAAGACCACTTGCTGTATCGGGAATCAAAGCTACATCAAAGGCTTACGATGGACAGACAGAGGCAAAGCTTGACTATTCAGGCGTTGTTCTGAATGGTAAGGTCAGCGCAGATGTGATTGCAGTTACAGCTACAGGAACATTTGACAGTGCAGATGTGGGAACAGGCAAAACTGTAAGCATCACAGATATAAAGATCAGCGGAAAGACCGCTTCAAACTATATACTTACAGAAGATGCCCAGCAGCAGACAGCAAAGGCAGATATCACTCCTGCGGGAACAACTCTTACTGTAGGAAAGGTTGGAGCTAAGACATATGGAGGTGCAAAGTTTGCCCTCAATGTGAAGTGCAGTAGAAATGACAAGAAAACATTTACAAGCAGCAATACAAAGGTTGTCAAGGTGGATGGCACAGGCAAGGTAACTATAGTTGGTGCAGGCAAGGCGGTTGTGACAGTATCCGTTGCGGCAAATCAGAACTATAAGGCAGCTGCTACAAAGGTTGCGATCACGGTAAACAAAAAAGCCATCAGAGTAACTGCAAATGACGCATCTAAGTATGAAGGCAAGGCGGATCCGAAGTTTACATTTACAGCGGAGGGACTTGTTGGCAAGGATAAGCTTACAGGAATTGTTCTCAAGAGAGCTGCTGGTGAGAAGTCCGGAACATACACGATCACAGCAAGCCAGAAGAAGGGTGCAAATCCAAACTACAATATAACATTTGCCATTGGCCGTCTTGTTATAAAGAAATCTCCAAATGTTGAACCTAGTGGAACAGAACTCTATAAGAAGACACTTCCGTTCTTCCTTATGAAAGGAAAGGGAACAGGAACAAGAATAGATCTGACATGGGATAAGGTCAAAGGTGCAACAGGATATGATGTATACTGGTCATATTGTAATGGAAAGAACAACTTCAATAAGCTTGCTAATGTACCGAAGTCCCAGAAATATGCCGATAAGAACCTCAATAATAAGAGAGAATACAAGTATTTTACAGTCGCATACAAGATGTCGGGTGGCAAGAAGGTATATCTCGGCAGGACAAATACAGTCCATGTTGCAATGCCTCAAGCATCAAAGACAAATGTCCTGAAAGTTACTGTGAACAAGACCAAGGTTAACCTTGCAAAAGGTAAAACATTTAAGATCACCAAGAAGGTTAAGCTTGAGAATCCAAAGAAGAAGGCGTTAAACCATCTTACGAAGAAGGAAAGGTTCATAACATCCAATGCAAAGGTGGCAACTGTTTCATCTGCAGGAGTTATAAAGGCAGTGCGTAAGGGCACATGTACGGTTTATGTAATGTCTGAAAATGGTGTTTGTGCAAAGATCAAAGTGACGGTTAAGTAGTGCTTTAGACATGGTTATAATTGAAAACTCCTCCAAACCGGTTGTGGTTTTGGGGGAGTTTTTTGAGATTAATAGTTGATTATGGTATACCTATTTGCTAAAATTGATTCAATGTGAAAAATTTAATACAAGTAAGGAGAGAAAACAAATGGCACAGACAGTAAGTTTCGATTTTAAGAATGCAAAAGCCATGGCTACAGACGCTGATATCGCAGCAATCAAGGATCAGGTAGTAGCTGCAAAGGCAACACTTGTAAACAAGACCGGTGAGGGAAATGATTTCCTTGGATGGATCGACCTTCCAGTAGACTATGACAAGGAAGAGTTTGCGAGAATCAAGAAGGCAGCAGCTAAGATCCAGGCAGATTCAGACGTGCTTGTAGTAATCGGTATCGGTGGTTCTTACCTGGGTGCAAGAGCAGCCATCGAAGCTTTAAGACACAGCTTTTATAATTCAGTTGACAAGTCAATCCGTAAGACTCCTGAGATCTACTATGCAGGATCAAACATCAGCAGCACATACATGGCTCATCTGCTTCAGGTGATCGGTGACAGAGATTTCTCTATCAACATCATCTCCAAGTCGGGTACAACAACAGAGCCTGGTATCGCTTCAAGAATCTTCAAGAAGAAGCTTGTTGAGAAGTATGGCAAGGAGGGCGCAGCAAAGAGAATCTACGCCACAACGGACAAGGCAAAGGGAGCTCTCAAGACACTTGCAACAGAGGAAGGCTATGAGACATTTGTAGTTCCTGATGATGTAGGAGGACGTTTTTCAGTTCTCACAGCAGTTGGTCTTCTGCCAATAGCAGTAAGCGGTGCTGATATAGATAAGCTTATGGAAGGCGCAGCTTCAGCAAGAAAGGATTGTCTTGCACAGGACTTCGACGATTCAGATGCTATGAAGTACGCAGCAGTAAGAAATGTACTGTACAACAAGGGTAAGTCAATCGAGATCCTTGCTAACTTTGAGCCAGCACTTCACTATGTATCAGAGTGGTGGAAGCAGCTCTACGGCGAGAGCGAGGGTAAGGATGGCAAGGGACTTTTCCCAACAGCTACGGACTTTACAACAGACCTTCATTCACTTGGACAGTTCATCCAGCAGGGTTCACAGAACCATTTCGAGACAGTTATCAATGTTGTTAACCCAACATGTGAGATTGTTATGGAGGAAGAGGACTCAGATCTTGATGGACTTAACTATCTTGCAGGCAAGACAGTTGATTTTGCAAATAAGAGTGCTATGAACGGAACTATCCTTGCACACGCAGATGGTGGAATTCCTATCATCCAGATCAACATCGACAAGATTGATGAGTTCACTCTCGGTGAGCTGTTCTACACATTTGAGTTTGCATGTGGTGTGAGTGGATACACACTTGGTGTAAATCCATTCAATCAGCCAGGTGTTGAGAGCTACAAGAAGAACATGTTCGCTCTTCTCGGCAAGCCGGGCAACGAGGAGCTTGGCAAGAAGCTTCTTGCAAGAATCAACGGTTAATAGATCTTTACAGATTAATATATAAGAGATGCAGGTGTGTTTTGCCACACCTGCATTTTTTTGCAATTCTATATTTCTTGTAATCAGAATCGCACAATGTTATACTTATGAAGTGTATAGGCTCAGAATTGAGCCTGATCATTTGCATTGTGAATGGAAGGATAAGAAGGGCAGTGACATATGAATGAAAAGAGAGATGTAGAGGGGCTGTACAACCGATATAGACAGGTTCCATTGTATCTGATAGGAATGTTTTGTCTGATGACAGTGTTCATGTATTTTGTCGGAATAGGAGCCGGCGTTATAGCCACCATTTTTACGGCAGTATACGGAGCGGTGAGCATTGTTGTTTTCCTGAGGATGAATGCTTTGTCCCGCGACAGATATGTGGAATTTGCCATGGAGCACGGCAAGATGCAGAAGGAGCTCATAAAGGAGTTCCCGGTTCCGTACGCATTGCTTGACGAGGATGGAAAAGTTGTGTGGGTGAACGACGAGTTCTCAGGTATAACGGAGACCAGTAAGAGAAAGCTCATGAAGCTGAATATAGTTCAGGTATTTGAGGAGGTTACCGAGGAGAGTCTTCCTTATCAGGAGGATGTCACCGAGGGAGAGATAGCATTTAACGGAAGAGAATACCGTTATGAGATCAGACGTGTACAGGTGAATAAGGTTGAGCCTGCTATGGAAGAGACGGATGCCCAGCCGGGTGAGGCCGGCACAGACGGAGATGGGGCTGATGAGCAGAAGAAAGAGACGAAGTCTTCGCACGGTGGTTCAAGACACCACGGCAAGACGGACACCTTCCTTGCGTTCTACATGTTTGATGTGACAGTGGTGAATCAGCTCGCTCAGGAGAACCATGACCAGAAGCTGGTTGCGGGTCTCATATATATTGATAACTACGATGAGATATTTGAGTCGCTTGAGGAAGTACGACACTCTCTTCTTGTTGCCCTGGTCGACAGAAAGATTAACAAATACATGGCAAATGTCGACGCCATAGTCAAGAGCCTTGAGAAGGACAAGTACATGTTCGTGATGCCACAGAAGTATCTGGATCAGCTCAAGGAGAACAAATTTGCCCTGCTCGATGAGGTCAAGGCTATAAATATCGGAAATGATCTTCCGCTTACACTCAGTATAAGTCTTGGTACTGATTACAAGAGCTTTATAGAAAACTTTGAGGCAGCGCGTTCCGCCATGGAGCTTGCTCTGGGCCGAGGCGGCGATCAGGCGGTTATCAAGTCCGCCGACAGGATCACCTACTTTGGTGGTAAGAGTCAGGGAACGGAGAAGTCCACGAGAGTTAAGGCGAGGGTTAAGACTCTTGCGTTCAAGGAGCTTCTTGAGACCAAGGAGAAGGTTATAATCATGGCCCACAAGAATCCGGACATGGATGCTTTTGGTTCAGGTATAGGAATATACAAGATGGTGACTGCGCTGGGCAAGACGGCGCATATAGTTGTAAATGAGGTGTCATCGGCCATAAGTCCGATATACGGCAATTTCACTTCGAGCAATTCCTACCCGGCAGATATGATAATCAACAACGATCAGGCGCTCAGTCTGGTCGATGACGACACGGTCGTAGTTGTGACGGATGTGAATAATCCTACGCTCACGGAGTGTGAGGAACTGCTGGCATATGCGAAGAGCATAGTGGTATTCGATCACCACAGGCAGACAAAGGATGTCATTGCAAATGCGACACTGTCGTATATAGAGCCATTTGCGTCATCTGCATGTGAGATGATCGCAGAGATGCTCCAGTACATGGATGAGAAGATAAAGCTCAGGCCTACAGAGGCGGACGCCATGTATGCCGGAATACTCATTGACACCGACAACTTCCTGAGCAAGACCGGTGTCAGAACCTTTGAGGCAGCCGCGTTCCTGAAGAGAAGCGGTGCGGATGTCATGCGAGTAAGGAAGATGTTCAGAACTGACATAGAGACCTACAGACAGAAGGCGGAGGGTGTCAGCCACGCAGAGATGGTGCTTGATGCATTTGCCATATCAATCATTACACCTGGGGATGGCCCTGAGTCGCCGGTGGTACTCACCGCCAAGATTGCAAATGAGATGCTGAACATCGCAGGTGTCAGAGCTTCATTTGTAATAGCGCAGATGGGTGCGGATGTCAAGATAAGTGCAAGAGCCATTGACGATGTCAATGTCCAGATAATCATGGAGAGAATGGGTGGCGGCGGTCATGCAAATATCGCGGCAGCTCAGTTTGAAAATGCGAAAGCAGAGGATATAAAGAAGGAGCTTGTTGGGCTCCTGAATGAGATGTATAAGGAAGGAGATATTTAGGATATGAAGGTCATATTATTACAGGATGTTAAAAGCCTTGGAAAGAAAGGCGCAATGGTAGAGGTAAATGAGGGTTACGCAAGAAATTTCATCATTCCTAAGAAGCTCGGCATGGAGGCAACTCCAAAGAATATGAATGATTTCAAGCTCCGCAAGGCCCATGAGGAGAAGGTGGCAGCAGAGAATCTTGCTGATGCCAAGGCACTTGCGGCAGAGCTTGAGAAGGCTTCAGTAACTGTTAAGATCAAGGTTGGAGAGGGCGGAAGAACATTTGGCTCAGTATCCACAAAGGAGATCTCAGATGCCATCAAGAGCCAGCTCGGCAAGGATATAGACAAGAAGAAGATCGTTATGAAGGACTCTATCAAGGCGTTAGGAAGCTTTTCAGTGAAGGTCAAGCTTCACCCTGAGGTTCAGGCAGAGCTTGCTGTAAAGGTCGAGGAAGCATAAGGAGTATAGATAAAACATGGAAGATGCATTTGCAAGGAAAAAGCTTCCCTACAATCTGGATGCCGAGAAGTCTGTTATAGGTTCCATGCTCATGGACAGAGATGCCATAGTGGAGGCGTCCGATATGCTGACCAAGGAGGATTTCTACTACGGTCAGTACGGAATATTGTTCGAGAATATGGTAGAACTGTTCAAGGAGGGTAAGGCGGTCGATCTGGTAACCCTGAAGAACAAGCTTGAGGAGAACAATGTACCTGATGAGGTCATAAGCACCAAATCCATAGCGGAGATATTGGAGACGGTTCCGACATCGGTGAATGCCAAGCATTACGCAGAGATCGTGGCGGACAAATCCATACTCAGGAAGATGATAAAGCTGTGCGAGGAAGTGGAGAAGGATTGTTATCTTGATTCGGAGGGAGTTGAACAGCTTCTTGAACAGGCCGAGAGTGGTGTGTTCAATCTGATAAAGGAGAGGAACGGCTCCAGCAAATTTGTGGGGATCGACAGGATCGTCATGAACGTTATCGAGCAGATAGAGGAGGCTTCCAGAAAGAACACAAGAGTAACAGGTATCCCTACGGGATTCATAGATCTGGACAATATGCTTACCGGTCTCCATGGATCGGAGTTTATACTGGTGGCTGCTAGACCTGCCATGGGTAAGACGGCATTTGTCCTTAATATTGCCCACCATGTTGCCGTGCGCAAGGGAATTGCCACTGCGATATTCAACCTGGAGATGAGCAAGGAGCAGCTTGTAACGCGTATGATAGCCATGGATTCCTTGGTTGATTCCCAGAAGGTACAGACGGGACAATTGGCTGAGGACGACTGGGATCAGGTGCTTGCCAGTGCGGAGAGTATAGCTGCCGCACCGCTGTACATAGAGGATAGTTCAGCACTCACCATATCTGAGCTGAGATCAAAATGCAGACAGCTCAAGAGCAAGAACAATCTTGGACTCATCATCATCGACTACCTGCAGCTTATGAGCACGACGGGACGAGTTGAGTCGCGACAGCAGTTCGTATCTGATATGTCGAGATCGTTGAAGATGCTTGCCAGGGAGCTGGATGTGCCTATCATAGCGCTGTCACAGCTTAACCGAGAGGTTGATAAGAGACCGGATCACAAGCCTGTGCTTGCGGATCTCCGAGAGTCGGGATCTATCGAGCAGGATGCCGATGTGGTTATGTTCATATACAGAGATGATTATTACAATCCTGATACCGACAAGAAGGGTATCTCGGAGATAATCATAGCTAAACAGAGAAAAGGTGCCACCGGATCTGTGGATCTGGTATGGCTGCAGGAATACACGAAGTTTGCCAACAAAGAGCACTAAATATATTATGTTTTATAAGGAGAATTGAAAATGGTAGTTGAACCAAGAGTTAAAGATTTTATTTGTACAACAGCTCACCCGGTGGGATGCGCACAGAATGTAAAGAATCAAATCGAGTATGTCAAGTCAAAGGGAGCAGTTAAGAGCGATAACGCACCTAAGAAGGTTCTGGTGATCGGAGCGTCAACAGGATACGGACTTGCATCACGTATCGCAGTTGCATTTGGCTATGGCGCAGATACCCTCGGCGTTATGTTTGAGAAGGAGTCGAATGGACGCCGTACAGCAACCGCTGGCTTCTACAACAACAGAGCATTTGAGGAGGAGGCTCACAAGGCCGGACTCTATGCAAAGTCCATCAATGGCGACGCGTTCTCAGTCGAGATTAAGGAGCAGGTTATCGAGACCATCAAGGCAGATATGGGCAAGATTGATATGATCGTATACAGTCTGGCAGCGCCTAGAAGAACAACTCCGGATGGAACAAAGTACACATCTGTACTCAAGACGGTTGGTGAGGAGTACACCAACAAGACACTTGTACTCAAGGACAACACCATCACAGATGCACATATAACAGCGGCAAATGATGACGAGATCAATGCCACCATCAAGGTGATGGGCGGTGAGGACTGGATCGACTGGATGCAGGCACTCTCAGATGCCGGAGTTCTGGCAGATAACGTGATCACAGTTGCATACTCATACATAGGACCAAAGATCACATTCCCTATCTACGCTGAGGGATCGATCGGACAGGCAAAGAAGGATCTGTACAAGTCAGCAGACATTATAAATGAAAAGTTCCCTAACATAAAGGCGAAGATAGCCATCAACAAGGCTCTTGTCACACAGTCAAGTGCAGCTATCCCTATCGTACCTCTGTATATCACACTTCTCTACAAAGTTATGAAAGAGAAGGGACTCCACGAGGGATGCATAGAGCAGATGCAGAGACTGTTCATGGATAAGATCCTGGATGACACCCAGGTGGACGACAACGGATTCATCCGTATGGACGACTGGGAGATGAGAGATGATGTTCAGGAAGTTGTTGCTGAGCACTGGGATACAGTCAACAATGACAATGTCAAGGATATAGCAGACATCGATGGATACTGGGAGGATTTCTACAACATGTTCGGTTTCAAGATCGACGGTGTGGATTACTCAGCAGATGTTGATATCATGTAATATTCATGGGTAGTTTCAATATATAAATACTACAAATGCCCCACAGATTCATAGAATTTGCGGGGCATTTCGGTAAGCGCTTTTTTGGTGTGCCTGACCCATTATTTTCGCAAGGAGGAAGACGGTATATGTACAAATATTTATTATTTGATCTTGATGGAACCATCACCAAGTCTGAGGAAGGAATATTCAACTGTATAAAATACGCTCTTGACTGGGCTGGAATTCCATATCCTGAATACAGAGTATTCAGAAGCTTTATAGGACCATCACTTTATGATTCTTTCGTGAGGGAATTCGGCATGGACGACGCAAAAGCGAAAGAGATGGTTGCGAAGTACAGAGAGAGATACAACGTGGTAGGTCTCTTCGAGGCTGAGGTGTACGACGGAGTGGCAGACACCCTGCGTGCCCTTAAGGAGAAGGGCTGCATACTCTCAGTTGCAACCAGCAAGCCGACAGAGCCGACACTCCGTATCCTTGAGAAGTTCGGTGTGGGAAAATATTTTGACGTTGTAGTTGGAAGTAATCCCGACGGAACAGGATCAGACAAGAAGCACATCATATCCCAGGTCCTTGAAAGCCTCAAGAAAGATCACGGACTGACAGAAGATATGATAAAATCAAACCAGGTTGTGATGATAGGCGACAGACGCTACGACATAGAAGGTGGCAAAGCTTGCGGCCTCCAGACCATAGGAGTCCTCTACGGCTACGGCAGCAGAGAAGAATTCGAAGCAGCCGGCGCCGACAACATAGTAGAGACACCGGAGGAAATCCTGAAATTGTAGATTGCAGAGCAATCTGAAGAAAAAAGATGGCGGCATGTTTTGAGAAAAGATTACGCTTAATTTGAGAAAATCAGTATGTATAATAAAAATTCTTATCGAAATATGTCAGGAGAATGATCTGAAAAGTATATATCCAACAAGATCAGGATGACATACTCTCCAGGGATATAAAAATTGGGTCTCTATATATGTAATCGGTAGCGAAGACGCCTGAACTTTGCTGCTTATTGCTAAGGCGGAGCTCGCAACGCCCTTATAGCGAGCGGGAGCCGCGTGCAGATATAAGCAAAGCAAAGTGAGGTAAGTCGAGCGTGATTACATATATAGAGACCCAATTTCTGTCCCTGGAGAGTATGTCATCCGTCCGTTCGTCAGATCATCTCCTGACATTTGAGATATACCCGAAGAACGCTCCGATAATCCCCCCGATAATGTGGGTGAGATTCGACACATTGTCCTTCACAAACACTCCGTCAGCCACCTGTCCGCCGATATAAAGCACTGCAACAAGTATGAAGGTGAGCGGTATGGAGCCGTCCTTTATACATGCAAAAGAAGACAGAAGAATGTATGCGAATACCACTCCGCTGGCGCCGAGCAATGCTGTACCAGGGAAGAATATAAAATGCACGATTCCTGTCACCAGTGCGGTGGTGATGGTTACGATGAGCAGATCCTTTGAGCCGTATTTTTCCTCAAGTAGTGGACCGATCACAAGCAGCAGAGTCATGTTGTTGATAAGGTGACTCCAGCTTGCGTGACCAAACACATGGGCAAACATGCGGACGTAGGTTAAAGGATCGGTGAGAGGAGCTCTGTATACTTCAAATAGAAGAAAGTTACTTTTGCCGCCTGTGAGGATATTCAGGAGATAAGCTCCCAGACAAATGAGTGCAAATGTAAGTACCACAGGTGAGTTAAAGGATATTCTTAATATGGTTTTGGATTTTGTCTTTGACATGGATCGGTTCCCCTCTTATTCATATAGTATAGAAAAATATTACCAGCGGTCATCCGCTGGTAATATTTTTTTAAGCGTCATAATCTGGCATATCGTTAAAGTACATCTTGTAGAAGTTGGTACTCTGTTCGAGAACCCTCATGGTTGATGGAAGCGGTACGGCGATGAGGTCGTTGAACTCATACTCTCCGGCTGCTGAATCAATCACATGTCCCATCTGAGTCTCATTATGTGTGTAATCGGCGTTGAAACCGCCGTATTTATTGCCACGGGCATCAAGACGTATCCACTTCTTGAGATCCGGGTGATATACCGCATTAAGTGCATGCATAGCCATAAGTCCGCCCTTGTGCTTGATACGGATATAGCAGAATCCTGTATATAAGTTGTTGGCACGAAGCAGTGCTGCCAGCAAATTGGCCTTTGAATAGCTGATGCCCGTGCTGGCTTCCAGTACATCGGAAGCGCTGATAGTTATTACTGAAAAGTTGCTGTCATATGTGTGAGAAATCCTATCCCGGACAAAATAGTAACATGCCTGTATGATCTCATCACTGCTCTTGCAATCTGCAGCAAGTTCCTTTGCCTTTGCAGCGACGATAGGATTGTCATAATTTACATACTTGTCGTATTGCAAATATGCTGAATCCTTATTTCTCTGAATTAGTTGCATTGTGTCATCTCTCCTTTATTACTTGGAATATGTAGAACTTCAGATAATAAGATTCATCTGCAGCCCATAATATTGGGTGATCAGGAGCCTGTGTGCGGAACTCTACCTGGCGAAGTCTTACATGTGAATTCATGGCGGCCTGTTTTATGGTCTTGGTAAATAACTCGAAATCCATAAAATGTGAACATGAACAAGTTGCAAGGAATCCACCATCCCTTACGAGTTTCATAGCACGCAGATTAATCTCGCGATAGCCTTTGACTGCGTTCTTTATTGAATTTCTTGATTTTGTGAATGCCGGCGGGTCAAGTATGACAACGTCAAACTGTTCGCCTTTTGATTCCAGTTCAGGAAGAAGATCAAATACATCTCTGCACTCAAAAGAGACAGTGCTCTCCAATCCGTTGAGCGCTGCATTTTCTCTGGCCTGGGCAATAGCAAGTTCTGAAGCGTCTACTCCCAAAACGCTGGAAGCACCGGCTATGCCTGCGTTTAGAGCAAAGGAGCCTGTGTGTGTAAAGCAATCAAGAACCTTTGCATCTTTACATATTCTCTGAATAGCAAGACGATTATACTTCTGATCCAGAAAGAATCCGGTCTTCTGACCGTCTTTCACATCAACAATATATCGAACGCCATTTTCATTTATATGAACCTTTGTGTTAAATTCGTCACCAATAAACCCTTTATAGGTATCCATCCCCTCGTGTTTTCTGACTTTTGCATCGCTTCGTTCATAAACACCCTCGATTATTATACCATCATTTTTAAGTATATTTTTTAAAATATTTATTAACAAATTTTTAACTTTGTCGATGCCGAGTGCCAGTGATTCGACAACAAGCACGTTTTCAAACTTGTCAATGACGATTCCCGGCAGAAAATCAGCCTCGCCAAATACGACACGGCAGCTACTGGTGTCGACGGTTTTCTTGCGGTAATCCCATGCATCCTGAAGTCTCTTTGTGAAGAATGCCTCGTCGATCTCGGTGTCCACATGTCTTGTGAGCATGCGGATGAAGATCTTGGAGTTGGTATTTATGAATCCTTTGCCGAGTGGATAACCGTCGAAGTCCTTTACTATGACGATGTCGCCGTTCTCAAAGCTGCCGACTATGGTGTCGACCTCATTGTCAAATATCCATGCTCCTCCGGACTTCAGAAGTCGTCCCTCTCCCTTTTTTAATGTAACAATAGCTCCCATAATATATGTATCCTTTCTCTGTACTGCCGTTGGCAGACATTTTTCGTTGTCTATTTTTGAATTTTGCGGATTTATTTTACCATATGTAGACAAATAATCCAAGATGGGGCAGCTTAACACATTTGTAACAAAAAACTTGTAAAAAAGTTATACTTGTAAAAAATATGTAACACGTGTATACTACGAGCGTAGCAGAATGCACACAAACATCAGATTCCCTGCGGAAACTGATGCTTAATAAAAAGGAGGACAGTAAAGATGTCTACAATGAAGACTAATATTGCAAAGAGAGAAAAGAGCCTGATGGCGGCAAAAGTTATAGGCAGTCTTATGGCGATTGCTGTATTGGCTATTGTGATTTTTTCTACAAATGTGGTGACACAGGCAGATGAGATGGGAGCTGACGGCACGGCAGTTCTGGCCACAGCATCAGATGTAGTTCAGAGTGGAGTGATACAGGATGAGGATGGTTACTTCAGATATTATGTTAATGGTGAAGTGCAGAAAACTGCAGGCTGGATAGATGCCGATGATGGCACCAGATATCTTATAGATGAAAATGGCGTGGCAGCTATGAAGTTTACACGTTCTGGCGATACCATCAAGATATACAGATTCAGCGCTGATTCAAAGGACTGGACGATCTGCAAGAACGAGTGGCAGACAGTGGATAACGTTCTCTATTATCTGAACAATTCCGGACTGTGTGAAAAGATATACGATAATAGCAGCAAGAAGGCAAAGTCACTGAGCAGCGGCAAGCTTGTCCAGGTGAAGAACCAGATGCTTATTCTCAACGATGGCAGAACATATTATTTCAATTCAAATGGTGACAAGGTCACAAAGGGCGGTTGGTATCATATAAATTATGACAATATGGTATTTGTAACAGGCGGTGGATCCCACTATGTAAAGGAGAGGATCTACAAGGCATCAGGCATTTTCAGAAAGTATTCATTTAACGATTCAAAGAAGAGCTGGGATATGAACAAGAACCTGTGGAAGAATACAGGCAGAAAGCTGATGTATTTTGATGGATCAGGCACATGTACCATTCTGTATGATCAGGCATCGAATATATTGTACAGATACATATCAAGCAGCAAGTCATACAAGAGAGTCTCAAATGTGATCGACAAGCTCAACGGAAGCAGATACTACTTCTATGATGCAAATGGAAACAGACGTACATCATCAGGATGGAAGAAGGTAAATGGAAGTACCGCTTACTACGTATGTGACGGCGGATATGTTACCTCAAGATATACAGATCAGAAGGGTACAAAGAAGGTATACGACTTTGATTACTCGAAGAACACATGGGTGCAGAAGAAAAATATGTGGAAGACTGTCTACCGCAGCAGATATTATTTCGGCTCTAAAGGCGTAGCCACAATGAGCTATAACAACAGCACCAAGAAGGCATACAAGTTTACAGGCAGAAAGTGGAAGCCTGCAAAGAAGCTCATAATGAAGATCGGAAATGCCAATTACTATTTCAACAGCGCTGCAAAGCGAGTTGTAAAGGCTGGAAAGTATAAGACAGCCGATGGCTACATAGCATATGTCAACAGAAGAGGCGTTGTATATAAGAGAGAGTACGATCTCTCGGTCAAGAGATATTACACTATCGATCTTGGTAAGGGCAGAAAGACAAGAGTATATGGATATTATGATATAGGCGCGGCAAACAGGCTGAGTAAGATGGTCAACCAGCATCGTGCAGAAAATGGACTTTCAAGCCTTAAGGTGTCAACATCTCTGACAGAGACCGCTACCACAAGAGCAAAGGAGATAAGCAACAAGTACAGCCATTACAGACCAAATGGAACACTGTGTCTCAACTCCATGTACGAGTTGTACGGAGAGAATCTTGCATGTGGTTTCAGTGGTGGAGATCTCGTATTCAGAGCATGGTCCAAGTCGACCGCACATGACAGCAATATGCTGAATACTACATACAAGACCATGGGCGTTGCAGTATTTGTGGCTCTCAAAAATGATAAACAGGGATATAAGAGATATTATGTCCTTACATTTGGCAAGTAATTTTAATTAGGAAATTAGTGGAAAATAAGACTGTTAAATCCCTCAAATTAAATTGAATTATATGGAGAAATAGAGTACCATACATAGTATAAGGCAAATAGTCGGATATAGAATTTGGCTAGTTTGGGAATGGAGATTGTGTGTGGGTTTCATATATTCGTCTTTAAATAGAGGTGCCGGCGAGAGTGTGGCACTATTTGACAATAGAATAGCCAGGATGCTTCCTTTTGTCACGGGAAAGGCATATTTTGACCTCAGAAATTATGATGCCCAGACTGGAGAATTCGGAGTATATATTGAATGGGATGGTGAGCTTGAGGCAGTGCTTGGATATTCACTGCCGGCGGGAGGATATTTCGTCAAAGCAACCACACCGCAGGCGTACAGATTCCACAGGCTCGACAGTGGATTGCCGGTATATATGAAGTTGATAGCGCAGAATGGCAGACTGTATCCTTACAGGACATATGTCATGATGGACGGCAGACCTTTCAGTGTGGAATTCGGCGGTGGAGTTCTGATCCCTTTTGAGGACAGATACGAAGAGCTTGGATGCGAAGCTGCGAAACAGACTGTGGATACTGGAAGCCAGAAGCTTTTGATGGGAAGTCAGAGTGGAATGACAGGAAGCCAGCGTTTTCAGTGGAATGGCAGCCGGATGAGACAGTTATTCGGTAGTCAGGGAGGCTTCAGATACCTGGCGGGTAGCCAGTATAGAATGATAGGAAGTCAGCGGTTCCGGTGGAATGGCAGTCAGATGAGACTGCTGTTTGGAAGTCAGGGAGGCTTCAGATACCTGGCGGGAAGCCAGTACAGAGTGTTTGGCAGCCAGCGGATAAAAAATATGCCGATGGTGCTTGAAAGTGACACACAGCAGCCACAGGACAGTATGGATTCAATCAGAACAAGCCAGGAGCTGATGGTTGAGTTCCCTCAGGAGTGGCAGCTTATCAACAGAAGCAGAAGACCGACCAGCCGGATTGGTGGCAATGCTAAGTTTGGATATGGACTGGATCTGATCTAGTACATGACCGGATCTTGGAGGATATATGAAGGATATAGAGGGATTCCACATATTGTGGACTGCTCCTTATTTTGAGAAAAGTAAAGATGACACTTACAGCATGCAGGATTATGAGCTTTTGACCATGATCCTGTCTGCTCTTATGTGGAGAAAAATGAATGGCCCTATCACACTTTACGGTGATGCAAGGGCCATTGATTATGTTGAGGGACAGGGATTGTCGCATATATGGAATGGCGGTATAAAAGAGATACAGGTTCCTGACAGCATATCCCCGGGAGTGTTCTGGGCTGCGGGCAAGCTGTATGCGCTTAAGGCGGCGCATATGCCGGCGGTCATGGTGGATCTGGACCTTATAGTGTGGAAGAATATAGGGGAATACATAGCGGGGACGGATATTTGTGCAATACACAGAGAAGGAATATATCCGGATGTATATCCCGGCAGGGACTTCTTCAATATGGACAGTTCGTACAGCTTTGATCCCCTGTGGAGCTGGGATGTTCCGCCGGTAAATACCTGTATGCTATATATGGCTAAGGAGCAATTTAAGAACTATTATGTGGACAGCTCCATACAATTTATGGAGAATTGTAGGGAGACTGAGGAAAATCTGTGCCACATGGTATTTGCGGAGCAGAGACTGCTTGCGATGTGTGCTGCGAGAAAGGGAAAGATCATTGCTTCATTTTTTCCTGAGGCGGCGGATATAGAGAGACAGGATGTGTTCACACATTTGTGGGGATATAAGAATATTCTGAAGTTTAACTATGGGAAAAGGGTTGAGTTTAACGGACGTCTCTGCGAGCGGATAGAGCGGGAGTTTCCGGAAGAGGCGGATGTTATAAGGGAGTTACATGTTTGTAGATAAAGTGCTGAAGAAGATACCCAGGGAGATATACATATATATACTGTGGGGAATTGTCGTGGGAGCGGTAAATCTTGGCTCCGCCTGGATATTTATGTACAAATGCGGGATAGAACCTGTCAGGGCCAACTTCCTGGCATGGATACTGTACAATTTTGTGTCATTCATAACAAATAGAAAATCGGTGTTCCACACTGTCGCAGAGACTGCGTGGGAGTTCATAAAAGAACTGGTGTCATTCTACGTGAGCAGGGTGTTCACACTGGTGGTGGAGGAGGGCCTGATTTATATACTGGTTGACAGGCTTCACCTGTGGGCGATGGGCATAAAGACGTTCACATCAGTGCTGGTGATATTCCTCAATTATTATATAAGCAAGAAGTTTATATTCAGAAAGATAAAGGAAAAACTGTAAGAGATATGTATAAATGCGAATGTTTATCGAAATTTTATAGAAAAACATGGACACAATTACTTCCAAACATTTGACAGTTGGAGTATAATTGAATGGTTAAATATGTATAAAAAGCAGAATAAGTAATGCAAGGAGATAAGTATGAAGAAGAGAGTAGTAATAACAGGCATAGGAGCCATAACTCCAGTCGGCAATACAGTTGACGAGTATTGGGATTCACTTAAGGAAGGAAAGCATGGCTTCGGACCTATTACACAGTTTGACGCTTCAGCATACAAGTGCAAGCTTGTCGGCGAGGTTAAGAACTTTGTAGCAAAGGACTACATTGATCCAAAGTCTGCAAGACGTATGGCTAGATTCACACAGTTTGCTGTGAAGGCAACCCAGGAGGCTATGGCAGATTCAGGACTTGATATGACAAAGGAAGATGCTTACAGAGTTGGTACATGTATTGGTTCAGGTGTTGGTTCACTTCAGGAGCTTGAGAACGCATATGGAACCATACTTACAAAGGGACCACTTCGTGTAAGTCCATTCGTAGTTCCTATGATGATCAGCAACATCGCAGCAGGTAACGTTGCGATCCAGTTTGGTCTCAAGGGCAAGAGTATAGATGTTGTAACAGCATGTGCTTCAGGAACAAACAGTATCGGTGAGGCATTCAGAACGATCCAGTACGGAGACACTGATGTCATGGTAGCCGGCGGATGTGAGGCAGCAGTTACACCTATCGGTATATCAACATTTGATTCACTTACAGCACTTACATCATCAACAGATCCAGACAGATGTTCTATTCCATTTGATAAGGACAGAAGCGGATTCGTTCTCGGTGAGGGTGCAGGTATTGTTATTCTTGAGGAGCTTGAGCACGCAAAGGCAAGAGGTGCAAAGATCTACGCAGAGCTTTCAGGTTACGGATGTTCAAGTGATGCACACCACATCACAGCACCTGAGGAGTCAGGTGAGGGACCAGCAGTTGCCATGACCAATGCGGTTAAGGATGCAGGACTTCCACTTGATGCGGTTCAGTACATCAATGCTCATGGTACAAGCACACATCTGAACGATCTTGTTGAGACACGTGCTATCAAGAAGGCATTTGGCGATCACGCAAAGGACATCAAGATCAATTCAACAAAGTCTATGACAGGACATCTTCTCGGTGCAGCAGGAGCCATCGAGTGTATTGCCTGTGTCAAGAGTATAGAGGAAGGTTATATCCACAGAACAAGAGGCCTTGTGGAGAGCGAGGAGGAGCTTGATCTGGATTATTGTAAGGAGCCATGCGAGATGGACGTTGATGTTGCGATCAGCAACTCACTTGGATTTGGCGGACACAATGCATGTATCGTCTTACAGAAGTATAAGGAGCAGTAAATATTATGTTATTTATCAAAAAAAAGGCAAAGGATGCCGAGATAATTGCAGCAAAGGCTGCAGAGGAGGCAAAGGCTGCTGAGGGAATTCAGGAAGCACCAAAGGTGGAGCTTGTAAAGTGCCCTAAGTGCGGAAGAGAAGTTGAGAAGGAAAGAGTGAAGAACGCAAAGTACATTTGTTATGAGTGCGGTTCTTACTTCAGAGTTAAGACCAAGAACAGAATAAGAATGGTCACAGATCCAAAGTCATTTGAGCCATGGTTTGAGGATATGCCAAGCTCAAATCCTCTTGGAACAGAGGGCTATGAGGATAAGGTTGCGGCTGCACAGGCCAAGACAAACCTCAAGGAGGCTGTTACTATAGGAAAGGCAACCATCAATGGTGAGCCTGCTGTAGTTGGTGTATGTGATGCAAGATTCCTCATGAGCAGCATGGGATATGTTGTGGGTGAGAAGATTGCCAGAGCTGTCGAGAAGGCTACAGAGGAGAAGCTTCCGGTATTCATGTTCTGCTGTTCAGGCGGTGCACGTATGCAGGAGGGAATCATTTCTCTGATGCAGATGGCCAAGACATCCGCTGCATTCAAGAAACATTCTGATGCAGGACTTCTGTATGTATCTATTCTTACAGATCCTACAACAGGTGGTGTTACAGCCAGCTTTGCAATGCTTGGAGATATTATCCTTGGAGAGCCAGGTGCGCTCGTAGGATTTGCAGGACCACGAGTTATCAAGCAGACTATTGGTCAGGAGCTTCCAGAGGGCTTCCAGAGATCAGAGTTCCTTGTTGAGCATGGTATCATAGATGGCATAATCACAAGAGACAAGATGAAGGACACAATGTATGATCTCATCGTCACACATAAGCAGAGACAGGGCTATGCTAACTTTGACAGTGCTGTTGAAGATGAGAAATTTGACATAAGCGAGATCCTCAAGGAGAGACTCAAGGATGACGAGCCTAAGACTCCGTGGGAGAAGCTCAGAGGTGCTCGTCAGATGAGCAGACCTTCAGGTTTCGACTATGTGAAGTATATATGCGATGATTTCCGTGAGATCCACGGAGATAGAACCATGAATGATGACAGAGCCATTGTGGGTGGTATCGGTCATATAGATGGACAGCCTGTAACAGTTATATCACAGGTCAAGGGAGCTTCCATGGCAGAGTGCATGGAGAGAAACTTTGGTATGCCTCTTCCTGATGGCTACAGAAAGGCTCTTCGTCTGATGAAGCAGGCTGAGAAGTTCGGCAGACCTATCATTACATTTGTAAATACACCGGGTGCGTTCTGTGGACTTGAGGCTGAGGAGCGAGGAATGGGTGAAGCCATAGCGAGAAATCTCTATGAGATGTCATCACTCAAGGTTCCTGTACTCTGTATCCTTATCGGAGAAGGCGGAAGCGGTGGAGCACTTGCCCTTGCAGTCGGCAATGAGGTATGGATGCTTGAGAATGCGACATACTCAATCCTTTCACCTGAGGGATATGCGTCTATCCTCTGGAAGGACAGCAACAGAGCTGAGGAGGCTGCAGAAGTTATGCAGATTACAGCGCAGGATCTCAAGAGACTGAACGTTATCGAGCAGGTCGTACCTGAGTACGGCGGAGCAGATGAGCAGTCAGTTCCATATATAGGCAAGTACCTTAAGATGAACATTAAGGAATTCCTCAAGAAGTATTCAGACAAGACTCCTGAGGAGATCGCACAGGACAGATACGACAGATTCAGAAATCTGTAGATCACAGATATACTATAGATGAAAGGCATTTCTCAAGTGAGAAATTTATCTCACGGGGAATGCCTTTTATTCATGCATATGTTGAAGTGATGGTGTTTTTTTGGTAAACTTTATGTATATGGCTGAAGATACAGCTTGAATTGGAGGAGCGTTTATGAAGAAACAGATAAAGGTTACTTTGATAGTTATCGTGGCCGCCATCATTGCGGCAGCAATCATATGGTACGTGATGTACCTGCGGGGCAAGGAGCAGGATTTGCTGACACCTGTGGGAACACGTGCAGAATTTATCGGTGATACAGACAAATATCCTACCATGCTTACAGCGAAGGGGACTCAGATCCTGAATGCAGACGGAGAACAGGTTGTTCTCAAGGGTGTGATGGTTCCAGAGTCGCGCAGTCTGTATGAGGAGAAGAAGTTTAATGAGGATTTCTACAAGGATGTATTTGCCAAGGGTGGTAATGCCATAAGGGTGCCAATAAGCCCTGTGGAGTACAAGAATGACGATTACTATATGTGGAGATATCTTGACCGCATAGTTACCTGGGCCGGAGAGAACGATAACTATGTTATTCTCGACTGGGATTATACAGGTAACCCGATAGATGGTTCCGGGGATGAGATGCCGGATCTCGACGAGAATCCGCTGGATTATTCTGCTGAATTCTGGAAGAACATTGCGGATTATTTCAAGAACACTCCAAATGTTATATTTGAGATATACAATGAGCCGGTTGGCATGAGTGATTCAGAGTGGAAGAGATGCGCGGAGAGCCTTATAGGAGTTATAAGGGATGCCGGCGCAAAGCAGCTTATAATCGTTGGAAGTCCGGATTACTGTTATGATCTCGGATGGCTTGACGAGCTCGGCGTGAAGAATGACAATACTGCGTTCTCTGTTCATGTTTATCCGGACAAGGTGTTCTGGCAGAAGTTCCTGTCGGGCTATGTGACAAGTTATCCTCTTATAGTGACAGAGTGGGGATATGCAGACGATGATATCGAGGTCAAGAATGAGAAGCTGAAGGGCACCAGAAATGTATTTGGAATAAAATTTACCAGATATCTGGAAAAGCATGATATAGGATGGATTGCAGTTGGATATGACGATACGGTGGAGCCATCCATGTTTACTAAGGGATATAAGAAACTCACAAAATGGGGCGAGTATGTGACTGAGCTGCTTGGAGACAAGGAAGAATAAAGAGAATAACGGATAAAAGGGAGAAAATATATAATGGCAATCAGAATATTAGGAACAGGAAGCTGCCTTGCGGAGAAAGAGGTATCAAATGATGAGCTTGCAAAGTATGTTGATACATCTGATGAGTGGATATCTTCAAGAACAGGTATAAAGAACAGAAGAATAGCTGTTAAGGAGACGACGACGAGCATGGCTGCTGAGGCTGCTGAGAGGGCACTTGAGATGGCAGGGAAGTCCGCAGAGAATGTGGAGCTTATAGTGCTTGCCACAGTCACTCCGGATTATTACACACCAAGCGGGGCGTGTCAGGTTCAGGCGGCTATAGGTGCGGATAAGGCGATTGCGTTTGATGTGAATGCGGCATGCTCGGGCTTTGTATTTGCCCTCAATGTTGCAAAGATGTATATAGAGACAGGGTTTGTGAAGAATGCTCTTGTAATAGGTTCGGAGACGCTGTCAAAGATACTTGACTGGAATGACAGAGGTACATGCGTATTGTTTGGAGATGGCGCAGGTGCCGCTTATATAGAGGAGTCTGACAAGGGAATCATAAGCATTGTCCAGGGTTCAATCGGCAAGAAGGGTATGGTGCTAAACTGCGAGAGCAGAAAGACCAACAATATATTTGTAAAAGATGAGATCAATCATGACTATCTGTATATGGATGGACAGGAGGTGTACAAGTTTGCGGTGAGACAGTGTCCTAAGTGCCTCCAGGAGGCTCTTGACAAGGCTGGAATGACCGTCGACGATGTGGATTACTTCGTACTCCACCAGGCAAATGTAAGAATTATTGAATCTGTTGCCAAGAGACTTAAGGCACCGCTTGAGAAGTTCCCTACGACTCTCGACTACACAGGAAATATGTCTGCGGCGAGTGTACCTGTACTTCTCGACCAGCTCGTGAGGGAGCACGGCCTGAAGCGCGGCGACAAGATCGCCATGTCGGCATTCGGCGCAGGGCTCACATACGGCGCTGTGGTTATGGAGTGGTAGAGGCTTTAACACCTGTAATTTTTGAGGGCGGAACGGAGCTCCTTGTAGTTTGGGAGTATTTTTTCTACCTCGGCCCAGAAAAGTGCGGAGTGGTTCATCTGCTTTCTGTGACACAGCTCGTGGACTACCACGTAGTCTATGATTTCGGGAGTGGTGTTCATCAGTGCACAGTTGAAATTCAGGTTACCGGAGGAGCTGCAGCTTCCCCAGCGGGTCTTCTGATGCCTGATGGTGATCCTTCCGTAGGTCACGCCTATTATCTGAGCAAAATGTTCTACACGTGAAGGAATATATATCCGAGCCTGTTCTGACAGTGCCTTTATATCGGCATCTGTCAGGGCAGTGCTTGGATTTTTTTCGTCTGACATATTGGAAATTCTTTTCTGCATGATTTCCAGATGGCTGCGGATCCAGTTTTGTCTGGAATCCACAAAGCTTTGGATCTGACTGTCGGTCATTCTGAGGGGCGCACGAACCTTTATGTTGAGGTCTCTGTCTATCTCGATACAGATAGATTTGCGCCTGCTCCTGACGACAGAATATTCGAATTTATCAGAATTGTTCATGGCATATTACCTGTCTTTGATAGGTACGTAGTCCTTAGGCTCTACAAGACTTGGATAAGCCGGACGCATTATCTTGTAGCTGTTGATCAGCTCCTCCATACGATGCGCACTCCATCCAACCACTCGGCCAATGGCAAATAGTGGTGTGTAGAGGGCGTAAGGGATCTTGAGCATCTTGTATAACAATCCGCAATAGTAATCTATGTTGATGCACACACCCTTGTAGATCTTGCGCTCCTCGGCAATGACCTCAGGTGCGATGCGCTCTATGAGCTCGTATAATTTGAATTCGTCCTTCTCGTGCTTCTCCTCGGCGAGCTTTTCTACATACTCCTTGATAATGACAGCTCTTGGATCTGACAGAGAGTATACAGGCTGGCCCATTCCGTATACCACGCCCGATTTGTCAAATGCTTCGCCGCGCACGATCTTCCTGATGTACTCACGGATCTGCTCCTCGTCCGTAATATCCTCGACATTGCAGTGTATGTTCTTCATCATCTCCATGACCTTGAGGTCTCCACCGCCGTTGAGCGGTCCTTTGAGTGAGCAGAGTGCTGCTGCGACTGTGGCGTATGTATCTGAGCCAGATGATGTAACAACACGTGTTGTAAACGTAGAGTTGCTTCCGCCTCCGTGTTCCATGTGGAGAACAAGGGCAAGATCGAGAACCTTTGCCTCAAGCTGTGTGTACTTTCTGTCTGAACGGAGCATGCTCAGGATATTCTCTGCAAATGAAAGCTCAGGATCCGGCTTGTGTATATAACAGCTCTTGCCAAGCTCATAATGTCTGTATCCCTGGAAAGAATATACAGCGAGTCTTGGGAATACACTTATTATCATAAGACACTGCTGAAGAACGTTGTCCAGAGATATATCCGTCTCAGACTTATCGTATGATCCGAGGGCAAGGATACTCTTGGTCATATTTGAAATGATATCCTTGGTAGGGTTCTTCATTATGACATCTTGTATAAAGTTGTGTGGAAGGTCGTATGCAAGGTTGAGGACCTGTTTGAACTTGGCAAGCTCATTCTCGTCCGGAAGCTTTCCAAACAGTAACAGATATGTACACTCCTCGAAACCGAATCGTCCTTCCTTTGTAAATCCGTCTATCAACTGGCGGATCTCGTAACCTCTGTAATATAATTCACCGTCAGCAGGAGTATGCTTTCCGTCCTCCATTGTATACGCCCGGCTTAGTGAAATGTTGGTGATGCCGGCATTTATTCCTATTCCATTCAGATCACGAAGTCCACGCTTTACGCCGTATTCCTCGTAGAGGTTGTTATCTATGGTATCGTTCTCAATACAGAGACCAAGACGCTCCTTCGTAAATGAACTAAGATTATTGATTGACATATATAATACTCCTTTCAGGTAAGTCTTCATTGAATTATCTCACTTATTTACAACTATTGCAATCCGAAATGATTGTATGGGTGTAAAATATTATGTATAATGTACTGAGAATAAAGTTAAGACAAATGTTTTAGGAGGTAATATAAATTGGCAGACAGACAGGATATGGGGCAGAATAAAGGGAGCGCAGGAGCTCATAAGGGAACTGTGAGCCGTGCAACAACGAGCAGTGTGAAAAAGACACAGCCGGGCAAGGGAGTAGCGTCAGGCAGTCGGTCAGCATCAGGCAGCCGTCCTGTGTCGGGAAATCGTCCGGCATCGGGCAGCCACTTATCATCGGCGAGTCGTCCGAAAAGTGCAACTGCGCAGGACAAAAGGCGCACAAGTACGGGACGTCCACTTGAAAAGTCGGTGAAGTCCGTGTCTTCAGGAAGCAAGACCAGGAGACCGGCGAATAGCAGATCGTCAACAGGTTCCGGTAAAAAATCCGCGCAGAGCAGAAATAAAAAGAAGCGATATGAGCTGAATACGAAAATGATGGTCGTGGCGGCTCTGGTGGTTGGAATAGTGCTTGCACTTGTGATCACGATGATCATGAGATCCAGCATGCTCAGGGTCAAGCAGATCCAGACGGATTATAATATGGGTGATATATTTGATATAACAAACTATATTGAGCCGGACAGCAATGATGCCAGGCTGGAATATGACAACTCAGAATTTGCACCGGATAAGCTTGGTAAGTACACCATCAAATATAAGATCAGACGTGGAAAGTTAAGCAAGACAAAAAAGGCTGTGATAAATGTTGTTGACGAGGTAAATCCATACATAGACGGCCCGGACGAGATAGACGTTTCTATGGGAACGGATATAAACTGGAGTGATTATTACAATGTCACAGATGAGGATCCGGATGTGCAGGATTCGCTTAAAGCTTCTCAGGATGTGGACACAAGCAAGGAGAGAACCGTAACAGTGACTCTCACAGCGGAGGACTGGGCAGGCAACAAGGCGTCCAGACAGATCACCGTAAATGTACTCAAGAGTAACTTTGATGAGTAGGGTGTGAACGAAATAAAATATATTGAAAAATGACAGAAAAAAGCTCAATGCTGACGGGGATGAAATCCGAAAGCATTGAGCTTTTTGATTTTAGTATTTTATGAGATAGGCGGCTTTCTCAGCTCTGCATCCAGCTCTGAGTTGTCAACCACTGTTGTCTTGGTCTTTTTAACCTTTTCCTTTTTCTTCTTCGATCTGCTCTTGTGTATGTTCTTGATGAGCATTACCACCAGAAGCAGGATAAGACCTATGCTTATGAGGACTACGGATAAACCGTATTTGTCCAGTATCTTGTCGATTATGTTGTAGCTTGACTTCTCCCACAGTCCATCCGCTTCAAGATCTGCCTGAACCTTTGAGAGGCAGTACTTTGTTCCGGTACACTTTGGTATACCCGGAAGTCTTGATGTGATGGCTGTAAGGTTGCTTGCCTGTTCGTCGGTTACATTGAAGTATGTATATGACAATGCCTCCTTACCTGTTGTGGTTATAGGATCGTCCAGACCGAGATTGATGAGATACCACTCTCCGCCGAGATAAACGGCATTCCATGCACAGTTGTTGATGTAACTCTCTTCTTTGAGCTGCTTCTGTGTGTCCATCGAGTCGTCCAGAAGATCTGAATTCTGTCCCTCAATGTACAGACATGGCACACCAACGTAATCCATAATGGCCTTGAAAGCCTTTGCATATCCGTAGGTGACTGCCGACTGATACTTGGAGTTGAACACGCCGTCTGCGGTGTATGCGTATATGTTGTCCTTGCTCTTAGATGTTGCATCTGAGGCATAATAAACTTTGTTGATGATCGAATTATGTATAAGATATACCTTCTCGTAATCCTTTGCGCTCTCATCCAGAGAAGCTGCATAATTCTTGACGGTCAGGTCAAAGTTGTTCTTGTATATGGAACGTGTATCTCCGTTGGCATACAGTGAATAGCACTCGATGGTGAGAGCTGTATATCTGAGTTCTCCCGAGGATTCCTGCTTGCACTGATAGCTGTCGGACATCCAGAAATACTCAGGATGATCGGCGAGCACAGCGTTGACGATCTGATCCATTCCATCGTTGCCGATAACTTCCCAGTCTTTGTTGCTGACCGACAATGTAAATGCTGTGTAATATCCGCCGTCCTGATAAGAAGCATTGGATGTCGACTCGTTGAATTTCTGAGCTGCATCGTTGATCTGCTTGTAGACGGTTCTGTACGCACTGTTGTCAAACTGGTCATAGAAATAAGTTCTGCCATCTATGGTATCGGTTTTGTTACTGCTGTCCTTATCATCTGTATCCGCCGCCTTTGCGACATATGGAGAAGATGATAATATCATGGTAAGCGTAAGCAGCAGTACAAGAAATTTTTTCTTCATAACTGGAACACACTCCTTCTTTTGCTTATGCAAAGCCCCTTTATATACTTCCTTCAATAATAACACATTATGGTTATTATTGCCAGAGAAAATGGGTTAAAGCGGTTGGATTTTGCTTCGCATATGTGTATAATAGTAAAAACCTGATGGTTAACGGATGGAAGGAGGAAACACATGGCTTCCAGTTGCGATATGTGTGCACACTATGTGTACGATGAAGAAGATGATTTTTATGAGTGCCTGGTGAATATGGATGAGGATGACTTTGCCAGATTTGTGGCAAGAGGCTACGACAATTGTCCGTATTTTCAGTTGGATGATGAATACAGGATAGTGAGACATCAGATGTGACGATTGAAGAAAAACGGGAGATGTGCAGCAGCGCGTCTCCCGTTTTTCTGGCAAATGATCAATGTGATCAGTTCTTTTCAAATGACTCCGCCAGCTCCGTGAGATACACATACCTCTCCAGAAGCTGATCCAGCTCTGATTCAAGCTGTTCCTTTTTCTGCGTGAGTTCGTTAAGCTTCACGAAATCTGATACAGAGTTGTTGATATCGGTCTCCGTCTGCTCTATCTCAGCTTCTTTCCGGGCGATGGTGTCCTCTATGGTGTCATATTCCCTCTGCTCATTGAAGGAGAACTTTTTCTTCACGGATGGATTCTGCGTTTTCTTTTTCTGGGCAGGTTCCTTGTCCGCTGTGCTGACACGCTCCGGCTTTGTCTGGGTATTTGCCCCTGCCGATGCGCTGTTGGCAAATGAACCGTGGGTCAGATAATAATCGGTATAACCGCCCTCAAACTGTGAGATCCCGCCGCAGCCGTCAAACACCAGAAGCTTTCTTATGACTCTGTCCAGAAAATATCTGTCGTGTGATACGACTATCAATATGCCCTGGAAGGAATCGAGATAGTCCTCAAGTATACACAGTGTGGAAATGTCCAGATCGTTGGTCGGCTCGTCAAGGATCAGTACATTTGGCGATGATACGAGAACCTTCAACAAATACAGTCTTCGCTTCTCGCCTCCTGAGAGCTTCTCTATGCGCTGGTGCTGCAGAGTGCCGTCAAATAAAAATCTCTCACACATGGTGGATGCTGACATGAGACCTTCGGTGGTCTGGATATACTCTGCGGTTTCTTTGACGTAGTCGAGTACCTTCATGTTGGGATCCAAGGCTTCATTTTCCTGAGAGAAATATCCTATCCTTACGGTGTCTCCGATCTCTATGGTTCCGCTGTCCGGCTTGGTGACACCGGTTATGAGCTTCATGAGCGTTGTCTTGCCACAGCCGTTTGGGCCAACAACACCTATCCTGTCAGTCCTCAGGAAGTTGTATGAGAAGTCCGTTATGACCGGACTTGGTCTGCCCGGCCAGGTCTTGGCTATATGGGAGAGCTCTATTGTTTTGTTTCCCAGCCGGCTCGCGATTGAGCTCATGGTAACCGACTGAGTTTCCTTTATAAGCTCCTCACTTGCAAGCTTCTCATATCTCTGGATATGGGCTTTCTGCTTTGTGCTTCTGGCTCTAGCACCTCTCTGCATCCATGCGATCTCCTTGCGCAGGATATTCTGATGTTTGTTCTGAGTGGCAAGTGCGATGTTCTCACGCTCTGCCTTCAGCATGAGATAGCCTTCGTAGTTGGTATTGTAGCTGTAGGTTTTGCCTTTGTCGATCTCTACTATGCGGTTGCACACCTTGTCAAGAAAGTATCTGTCGTGGGTGACCATGACCAGAGCGCCCTTGTAGTTGTTAAGGTAATCCTCCAGATATTCTGTCATATCGTTGTCGAGGTGGTTGGTGGGCTCGTCCAGAACAAGAATGTCACATCTTGACAGCAGTGCCGCAGCCAGAGCGACCTTTTTTCGCTGACCTCCTGAAAGTGTGCTCACCATGAGGCTGGTGTCGTCAAATCCGAGACGGTGAAGAAATGCCTTGGCATCACCCTCTATGCTCCATTTGTTCTCCTCGTCGACATTTGCAGTGATGACATAGTCGTATATGCTGACCTTCTCTGCGAAGTCGGGGGTTTGTGGAAGATATTTTATGACCACGTTGTTTCCCTTTGACAACTGTCCTGAATCACATTCGTCTATGCCGGCTATGATCTTGAGGAGTGTTGATTTACCCGTGCCGTTTACGCCTATGACACCGATCTTTTCTCCTGAATTTACTGAAAAGTCTGCGTCATCGAACAGAATCTTGTCAGTGTATGCTTTTGAAAATCCTTTTATTGTAAGTAGGTTCATATATGTTCTTATGGGGCTTTGTGCCCGCCCTTTCGTCAAAATGAGCCGTGAAAACGGCTTTGCATGTAAGTATTATTGTAATTGGGGAGAATTGACGAGTCAAGAAGCATATCATAATAGAAATACCATTTGAGAATAATTAAAAATAGACGAAAATATATAAGACCATGATCTCCACCCGACAGTATATTTGTAAAAAAACATTCCTGAATTTATACAACATGACTAAAAAATAACCTGAAAAGGCGCTTTAGGTTAATAAAAACAAGCCATTTGCACAAATTGGTTTACAAAATTACAATTTTGTAATTTGCAAATTATTCCAAAAAGTAGTATAAATTGAACATTGATTACGGACAGGAATGGAGGTAATTATCATGGAATCAACAAATATCAGGGTTAAGCTCAATTCAGTAGAGCAGGTAAGACAGTTTGTAGAGACAATGAGAAAATATGATGGAGACGTTGATGTATATTCATCCAACAGGAATTATCTTGTAGATGGCAAATCAATACTGGGAGTTTTTAGTCTTGGACTTGATCAGGAACTCACAGTAAAGTTCTATAACGGAGCGACAGAGTCGTTTATAAATACATTACAGCCATTTATGCTGGCTGCATAAGGAGTATTTATTACAATAATTTTCATAGCTAATTCGTGGTCTGTATGCATTGACACATTCGTTGATGGAGTGTTAGAATGTCCTTATAAATATTAAGAGATATTAGGGGGCGCAGCCAATGCAGATTACAGAGATGAAAGCTAAAGTTAACACTATGGATGACATCAAGAAGTTTGTTGCATACCTGAATCAGTTTCCAAATGATGTTGACGTTTCATCAGCTCAGTACGTCGTAGATGGAAAGTCAATCTTAGGTGTGTTCAGTTTAAATCTTGAGAAGCCACTTACAGTGAAATTTCATGGAGAAGTTGCACCAGAGCTTCAGGCAAAGCTTGATGAGTTTAAGTGCTAATTCTATAGGATACATAAGAAAGCTTAGAAAAGCAGGCTGCAGATTTTCTGCAAGCCTGCTTTTCCTATGCTGTGAGACAAGTGTCAGGAGGGATGATTATGATATACGAAGCGGATCAGGGGTTGGAATACCATATAAAGGTAAATGAGGATATGATAGGCCAGTATGTTATCATGCCGGGGGATCCTAAGAGATGTAAGGCGATAGCAGCGTATCTCGAAGATGCGGAGCTGGTGGCGGACAGCAGGGAATTTGTCACGTATACAGGCTATCTGGATGGAGAGAAGGTCAGTGTCACGTCCACAGGTATAGGCGGCCCGTCGGCGGCCATAGCCATGCAGGAGCTGGTGCACGCCGGTGCCCACACTTTTATCAGGGTTGGAACCTGTGGCGGTATGCAGACTGAGATCGTCGGCGGAGACGTGGTGATCGCCACGGGAGCTGTCAGGATGGAGGGCACGTCAAGAGAGTATGCGCCTATAGAGTACCCTGCGGTTGCGGATATAGATGTGGTGAATGCGCTCAGAGAGTCAGCAGGAGCACTTGGAGTGACGGCACACACAGGTGTGGTTCAGAGCAAGGACTCATTTTATGGACAGCATTCGCCGGGAATCATGCCGGTTGGATATGAGCTTATGAACAAATGGGAAGCGTGGAAGAAGATGGGCTGCAAGGCCTCTGAGATGGAATCTGCTGCATTGTTAATAGTTGGAGCGTTCCTGCGGGTCAGGGTCGGTGCGTGCTTCCTTGTGGTGGCGAATCAGGAGAGGGCTGCAGCCGGTCTCCCGAATCCTGAGGTACACGACACCGATAAAGCCATACGTGTGGCTATTGAAGCTGTGAAGAAGCTTATCAGAACTTGAATACACGACCTATGTCTGTCTTGTAGCTTTCAAGATAGTCAAGGATCTCATCTGAATTATCCATGACGGTATATATCTCGTTGGTCGCAGGCGTCATAAAGCCTTTGTCCGACGTCTCTTTGAGCATGGACAGAAGATGATCGTAGAATCCGTTCTGATTGAAAATTACGATTGCTTTGCCGTGGCGTCCGAGCTGCTTGAGCGTGAGGATCTCAAAGAATTCCTCGAGAGTGCCAATTCCGCCGGGCGTTACGATGAAAGCGTCTGCCTTATCTTCCATGATCTGTTTGCGCTCTCTCATGGTCTCAGTGGTTATCAGCTCGGAGACATTCTCAAACAGTATTCCGTCAACATTAAAGAATGAAGGAGTGACGCCTATTATGGTGCCATTTTCCTCGTATACACCCCTTGCCACTGCGCCCATGAGCCCATTTGCTCCAGCGCCGTACACAAGAGTGTGGCCTCTTTTGGCGATTTCCCTTCCTAAATATTCTGTTTCTTCTATATAAGATCTGTCAATGTCGTTGCTTGACGCGCCGTATACACATATATTCATAAAAACCTCCAATGTGACAATGCCAGGTATTCCTGAACTGCCGAAAAACCATTTATTAAACAGTATATAGAAGTAAATGATAATTTGGAAGAAATTATTTATAAAATAATGTAAAATCGCAAAAAAATGCGGAGCAGCCATAGGACTGCCCCGCAAAGGGAAAACATGAAAAGAATGATATGAGATTACAGAAGCTCAACAACTTTGCCCAGAACTGCGATCTCTTTTTCTTTTGCACCCATAAGGTACTTCTCAAATCTGTCCATACAGTCAACCTTGCCTGTGATGGAAGTCTTGATGAGAAGGTTTCTGGCGGTGAGCATGGTGTTCTCAACCTCCATATAATCATTCAGGATATCACCGTTGAATTCGATATATCCGTGATCCATCATGTACTTGAGTCTCTCCATCATGAGAACCTTGTGGTCATACAGGATGTGAAGAGCACGTATATCAAAGTCTGGATCCTCTGCTGAAAGCTGCTTGCCGATCTGCTTCAGAACCGCATCGTAGACATCAACCCCAAATACTGTGTCCTTAAAACGATTCCTCATCATACGGAAGTGATTCTTGGTATCCTTTGACTCAAGGTACTCGATGATGGTATCCTTGATATACTGTGTGTCGAGTTCGTAGTATGTATCAGCCAGATTCTTCTGGATCACGTATATTCCACGGCGTCCCTTGTAGTCGTCCTTGAAAATATGATCCTCCTGGGCTGTGATTGTGTCGTAGCCGTTTCTCACATCTGAGTATGATACTTTTGAGTAGGAATAATGCTCGCCAAATGTGAAATCTCCAACATAGAACTGCTGCTCCTCGTCGTCATATCCGTAGATGAAGAGCTCGTGTGGGAATTTGTAGTCGGCACCGGAATCGCAGAGGATCTTAGCCTCGTCAAATACTCCGTATACATATCCGCCCAGATTGATGGTCTTCTTGATGAAAGTGAGAATATCTCCGCAGTAGCTCTCTACCTGCTCCTTTGTCATGAGAGAGAAGAGAAGATAAGGACATTCCTTAAGTGAACTGCTTCCCGGCATCATATCTGCAAGAAGCATCTCATCTCCTGTGAAGATCTCTTCGATGTTGTAACATCTTAACTGTATATAATTGCTGAATATCCAATTCTTGGCTTTCTCGTCGTCCCCTATGATCGAGAAAAGTGTGGCATGCCACTGCCAGGATGTTATCATTGGATAGCTTATTGGCAAAATCTTTTTGCTCATGTGCTTATTACCTCCATTTCATATTAAGATTACGTGATGTTAGCTGACCTTGGCTGCTACAGCCTTGACTACATCGTTCATGTCATAGTAGAGACCAAGTGCAAGCTCAGAATCATCAAATTCAATGTTAAAAGCCTGCTCAAGTCCGACGATGAACTGAATGATGGAAACGGAATTCACGCCATATTCGGTGGTGAGTTCTGCAGTCATGTCCAGCTTGCCCGCATCTATGTCTGGAAGAATATCAGAAAAAACCTCCAATACTTTTTTTGTTAATGTGTCTTTGTCCATTTCAAACCTCCCATTCGTTTTGATATGTTACCAATGCACGTTACTTATATTTTAATGTGTTTGACAGTATTTTTCAATAAAATTATTCAATCCGTACAGAAATATTTGTGCATTTTTGTGTTAAATGTTAAAATTACCGTGAAGTATATGGTGTAAAATATGGTATAGTTGAATAAAATATTATAATTTTTTTAAAAAAATCAGACAGTTGATGTAAAATATAGAACAACAATATACGATAAGGCAGGGTGATGGACATGAAGATAGTTGTTCTGGATGGATGTGCGGCGAATTCCGGCGATATTAGCTGGGACAGTATTGGCAAGTATGGCGAGCTGACGGTGTATGACAGAACCGACAGGTCAGAGGTGGTCTCAAGGATAGGCGATGCGGAGATCATAACAACGAACAAGACGGTGATAGACAGGGCTGTGATCGAGGCCTGTCCGAACCTCAGATATATAGGTGTGCTTGCCACCGGCTACAATGTGGTCGATGTGGAGGCGGCACATGAGCACGGCATAGTGGTTACAAATGTTCCGGCATACAGTACGGATGCTGTGGCGCAGTTTACATTTGCACTGCTTCTGGAACTGGCAAACAGGGTCGGGGCGCATGATGCGTCAGTGAAGGACGGTGGCTGGGTGAGAAGTAAGGATTTCTCCTACAGTGTGATGCCGACCATGGAGCTTGCGGGCAAGACTATGGGTATCATAGGCTATGGCAGTATAGGTATGAAGGTGGCAGAGATCGCACATGCATTTGGCATGAGGGTGCTGGTGAACAGCCGGACGAGGAAAGCCCTGCCGGATGGCGATTGGATAAGCTGGGCTGAGAGGGATGAACTGTTCGCACAGTCGGATGTGATAAGCATACACTGTCCTCTGTTCCCTGAGACGGAGGGAATGATAGACAGGAGTGCGATAGGCCGGATGAAGAAGACTACATTCATCATAAACACTGCCAGAGGCGGCTGCATAGTGGAGAAGGATCTGGCAGATGCCCTGAACGAGGAACGTATAGCTGGAGCCGCGGTGGATGTCATAGCACAGGAGCCTATGGCGGCGGACAATCCGCTTCTCACGGCAAAGAATGTGATCATAACACCACATATCGCCTGGGCACCGAAGGAGGTCAGGGAGAGACTTCTCAATATAGCGGGTGGCAATATAGAGGCGTTTCTCAATGGAAAGCCTGTAAATACAGTATAAAAAGAATAAGATTAGCCATAGAGCAGAAATTTAGCTGTAAGAAGAAAGGATAGATCAGGAAGATGGAGAGCAGTTCTTTTGAGGATGTGAACAGACTGGTTAGGTCTGAACTGTATGAGCACATGGATCCGGAATTTGGCAAATATCTGGCCATGAACCTTCCGGGCTGTGGCAATATAATAGGTGTGAGGCTGGATGACCTGAAGGAGATAGCCAGACAGATAGCCGACATAAACTGGAAGGAGTATCTGAAGCATGCGCCGGATGATACGCTGGAGGATGTGGTCATTCAGGGGCTTGTCCTTGGATTCGCACAGGGCAAGCTGGAGGAGATACTTGCATATGCCGATGAATTTGTTCCCAAGATAGACAACTGGTGGGTGTGTGACTCGTTCTGCAGTACATTTGTGGCGGCATCCATGTACCCGGAGATAGTGTGGGAATTCATCATGAAGTATATGGGAGATTCCGAGCTGAATCCTGCGTGGAGAAAGAAGGAGGAGGCAGAGATTCCAGAGGGACAGGGAGGCATCGCAGTAGGAACCTGGCAGGATATGTCCGATGACTTCAGACTCAGGTTCGTGGCTATCATGCTGAAGTGCTACTTTGTGAATGACAAGTATATCGACAAATGCCTTTATGCATTTGAACATATGCAGGATGGCGGCTACTGTGCAAAGGACGGTGTAGCCTTTGGCCTGGCGGAGAGCTATTTCGTGTTCCCGGACAAGACGATTGAGTACATAAAAGGTGCACAGTTTGACAGGCAGATTCTGGAGATGACTAAGAACAAGATAGAGAAGATATACAGGCTGCCGGAAGCGGATGTGAACAGGTTTGCGGAAGTTATAAATGAATATTAAAATTAAGAGAAGGACATTATATTTGCAGGAGGAATTCTTATGAGAAATTTGAATGCGGATATGGATGTCCTTTTTGCTTTGACTGGGATCAATAATATTGAAAATGAGTTTATGGTGGCAATGGTGCTGGTGATTGTCTGTTTGGCGGCTGCGGTATGTCTGACCGTATGGATAAGAAAATACGTCAGGGGAAATGCCTCAGGCAGTCTGGAAGATAGTCAGGATGAGCGGGAGGACAGGGAGTATTCAGCGGAGGATAACTACATTGATGGTGATGCTGTAGCCATTGCCATTGCTGGAGCTTTGGGAGGAACAGCAAATATTTACAGTCTGAGGAGCAGTGATACAAGACTTAGAGTTACGGTGAACAACGGGGCGCTGGTGGACAGGAGAAAACTGAAAGCCACAGGAGCTCTGGGAATACTGGCAAAGGGCAGGCAGGTGCAGGTATTCTATGAGGATCAGGTGGAAAGGATATGCCGAGAGCTTGGAAGATATATAGATGGACACAGGAAAGATAATATTGAACAGGAGGCTGAGATCGATTATGAAAGAGTGCTTAAGAAGGTGTATGTGCCTGTTGAAGGTGATGTTGTGCGCGTATCTGATATACATTGCCTACAGAACCTGGGAGACGGGAGTGTCGGCTTGTGTGCGATTCGAGCCACACGGGGAGAGATCAGAGCGCCGTTTGACTGCAAGGCTGGATATAGTAAAGCCGGAGAAGGTCAGATAGAGTGTACATCTGAGGAAGGATACGTGGTCAGGATATATCTGATATCAGAGATCGACACCGGATGGCAGAGGACACAGAGCTATGTAGATATAAGACTTACATGTGGTGATGGTGAGAAGGTGCGAAAAGGAAGGCTGCTTGCAGAGTATCCATATGAGACGCTTGCTGGCAGAGGCGAAACTGTATATGCTGTGCTGGAGGTACATTCCGATGAAAATGCTGATACAGGTCATTCTGGTGGCATAGATAAAGGATATCAGCTTAAGATAAACCGGAGAGAGAAAGTGAATTATGAATATGTGGCATGCGAGCTTGTCGTCTGAAAAGCTCACATGCCATTTATTTACGCTCTGGTTGCCCTGTCTATGATCCCAGCAAGGGTATCTATGACCATAGCGGCATCCTGATCTTTGTATTTCAGGAAAGTATAAGCACAGCCTTGTACGAACATTGACACCTCAACATTCTTGGCAAGGTCATCTCTGAACTCGGGACGGGCGTCATATATCTTCTCCTTGATGAGGGCGTCGAGCTTGTTGGTCAGGACTCCGTAGCTTCTGTTGTCATCAGGAAAGAGTATGGAGAACAAATGTCCCTGGTTGATAAATGCGTTGCATAACTGCCTGCTTGCTTCTGCAGGATTGGTAAGCATATATTCTGGATTTGGAATGTCACCGATGAGGGACAGAAGAGCATCATTTTCGAGGTATTCCGACAGATCATATATATCCTGAAAATGCAGATAGAAAGTCTGCTTGCTGATATTGGCCTTTTCTGTGAGTTCCTTCACTGTGATCTTCTCCACAGGTTTGGTGGCACGCAGTTCGATAAATGCGCTGAATAAGCTGTTGCGTGTACGCTGAATCCTTCTGTCCATAAAAGCTCCTTTCTGATCATACAAAAGCTGTACGCGGGTAATGATTATAAATGGCTGTAAGCGCCCTGATGATGCTCTATGCATTATAATATAGAATACAACAAAAGAAAGATATAGTCAAAAAAACGTATATACATATTAAATCTAATTGTCAATAATTGTCTGGAGTAAATTATTTTACTTTTATCAAAAAACGAATATTCATATAGCGGATGTGCAACGGTATACTGAAGGTAATTTACTACAGTCAAGAAATGACTGAGAGGGCTTGGATGATGGAACTTGAACACTAACTTTGTATGGAGGAAAAGTTATGGATTTGTATGAGTTTTATTCGGGAAGGTGCTTTGATGCCTACAATGAGCTCGGCGCACACGTTGTGAAGGAGAACGTGGGCAAGAGCAGGAGGAAAGCAGTGACAGGAGTGGACTTTGTGACGTATGCACCGAATGCGGAGTCGGTGACGGTTACAGGTGAGTTCAATTCATGGGGAGAGACTGCCATGGAGAGGTGTTACGATGGCAGCTTTTTCAAGTGTTTTGTGCCGGGGGCAAAGGCCGGACAGATGTATAAATATAAGATATACCAGAGAGATGGATATTGTGTGGATCACTGTGATCCGTATGGATTCGGCATGGAGCTGAGACCGGCATTTGCATCTATAATAAGAGATATGGATGAGTATACATTTGGCGATGCAAGATGGATGAGGACACGGAATGAGTGCAAGGGTGGTCCGCTCAATGTGTATGAGATGCATATGGGGTCATGGCACTGCAAACCGGTGTATGATGAGAATGGAAAACAGCTGACACCGGAAGAAGTCATTGAGACTGACCGAGTTGCTGAGGGCTGGTATACATACAGAGAGATAGCACCGATGCTTGTGGAATATCTGAAAGAGCAGGGCTACAATTATGTGGAGTTTATGCCGCTTTCGGAGCATCCATGTGATGAGTCATGGGGCTACCAGAATACCGGATTCTTCAGTCCGACGGCTAGATACGGAACGGCGGATGACCTGAAGTTCCTCATCGATACGCTTCACAAGAACGGCATAGGTGCCATCATGGACTATGTGCCTGTGCATTTTGCACTGGATGGATATGGACTTGCAAAGTATGACGGAACCAATCTGTATGAGCATCCGACCGATGATGTGGGCTACAGCGAGTGGGGTAGTAAGAATTTCATCCATTCCAAGGGAGAAGTTCAGACATTTCTCAAGAGTGCGGCGAATTACTGGCTCACAGAGTATCATTTTGATGGCCTAAGAATGGATGCCATCAGCAGGATAATCTACTGGATGGGCGACGAGTCTAGAGGTGTAAATGACAGGGCGGTTGAGTTTATAAAGGGGCTTAACCAGGGACTTAAGGACAGACACCCGTCATGTATTCTCTGCGCCGAGGATTCCACGGACTACAAGGGAACCACCAAGGAAGTCGGATACGGCGGACTGGGATTTGACTACAAATGGGATATGGGTTGGATGAATGACACATTGAATTTCTTCAGAACTCTGCCGTTTTGCAGAGGCGACCAGTATCACAAGCTGACATTCTCCATGATGTATTTTTATAATGAGAGATACATGCTGCCACTCTCGCATGACGAGGTTGTACATGGCAAGGCAACCATAGCCCAGAAGATGGCGGGATCATATGAAGAGAAATTCCCAAATGCAAAGGCGCTCTACGCCTACATGTATGCGCATCCGGGCAAGAAGCTTAACTTCATGGGTAACGAGATAGCCCAGCTAAGAGAGTGGGACGAGAAGCGTGAGCAGGACTGGGATATACTGAAATACCCGAACCACGATTCATTTAACAGATTTATAAAAGATTTGAATAAGCTCTATCTGAAAGAGCCTGCGCTGTCAGGGTGGGACGACGACCCACACGGCTTTGACTGGATACTCTGTGGCAAAGAGCAGGATGTTGTATATATATTCCAGAGAGTTATTGAGGAAAATAAGATAGTAGTAGTCATGAACCTATCAGGAAATACATACAGGGATTATCATTTCAGATACGGCGAGGGCAATTCCATGAAAGTTCTCATGAACACGGACTGGAATAAATACGGTGGAAACACTAAAGACACCGTGAAGAGTATCAAGGGCGTATGCGGTGACTTCGGCTTTGATCTTCCGGCTCTGTCTGTAATGTATTTAAAGCCGGTGGATTAGTAAAAAGGAGAGATTATGATATTAGATGTAAGCAACCTTAGCCATGGATTTGGTGACAGGGCAATATTTGAAAATGTGTCATTCAGACTTCTGGCAGGTGAGCATATAGGGCTTGTCGGCGCAAATGGTGAAGGTAAATCAACCTTCATGAATATAGTGACGGGCAGTCTCATGCCGGATGAGGGTACAGTGACCTGGGCGAAGAATGTGAAGGTCGGATATCTGGATCAGCACACGGTCCTTGAGCCGGGCATGACCATAGGCGGAGTGCTGAGGGATGCGTTCTCCAGACTTTTCGATATGGAGAAGAGGATAAATGAGATATGTGACAAGCTGGCGGAGGTCACTGACGAGGATGAGATGAACACTCTTCTTGAGGAGATGGGACTTCTTCAGGATCTTCTGGACAGCCATGACTTCTATATAATAGATTCGAAGGTTGAGGAGGTTGCCAGAGCATTTGACCTGTTGCAGCTTGGACTGGACAAGGATGTAACTGAGCTGTCGGGCGGACAGAGAACCAAGGTTCTGCTGGCGAAGCTTCTGCTTGAAAAGCCGGAGATACTTCTGCTCGACGAGCCTACAAATTATCTTGATGCACACCATATAGAGTGGCTCAAGAGATACCTTCAGGAATACGAGAATGCGTTTATTCTTATATCCCATGACATTCCGTTCCTGAATTCAGTTGTAAATATCATATACCATATGGAGAATTGTCAGCTGGGCAGATATGTCGGCGATTATGACAAGTTCCAGGAGGTGTATGCGGTGAAGAAATCCCAGCTTGAGGCTGCGTACAGAAAGCAGCAGCAGGAGATATCTGAGCTGAAGGATTTTGTGGCGAGAAATAAAGCCCGGGTTGCCACAAGAAATATGGCTATGTCCAGACAGAAGAAACTTGACAAGATGGATGTCATTCAGCTTGAGCGTGAGAAACCGAAGCCTGAGTTCAACTTCAAGGAAGCGAGAACCTCTGGTAAGGTCATATTCGAGACTGATGATCTGGTGATAGGTTACAGCAAGGACAAGCCGCTTTCCAAACCGATGAGTCTCCGCATGGAGCGCAGTGACAAGATAGCCATCACAGGAACGAATGGTATAGGAAAGACGACATTCCTGAAGAGTGTGCTTGGACTTATCCCGGCTATATCCGGCAAGGCGCAGCTTGGCGACTATCTGCACATTGGATACTTTGAGCAGGAGGTCAAGCCGGGCGAGAATACATGCCTGCAGGAAATCTGGGAGGAATTCCCGGGATATACCCAGTATGAGGTACGTGCGGCTCTTGCCAAATGCGGACTTACCACCAAGCATATCGAGAGCAAGGTGAAGGTCCTCTCGGGTGGCGAGCAGGCGAAGGTGAGACTTTGCAAGTTAATCAACACTGATACAAATGTGCTTCTGCTTGACGAGCCGACAAACCATCTTGACGTTGATGCCAAGGATGAATTGAAGCGTGCTCTTTCCGAGTATAAGGGGTCTATACTTCTGGTATGTCATGAGCCTGAATTTTATGATGGTCTTGTGACAGACGTGTGGAATCTGGAGCAGTACACGCTGCTCCAGTGATCAGATATTATAAAACTGTCAGGTTCAAATAGATTTTTTGAACCTGGCAATTTTTTAGCGTAAATTTGACTAATCGCAATTCCTATATTATTCTATATAGGACAGTTTAATATGGTAAAGTGCTAAAGATAAATGCGCACTCAGCGCAGAAATAGATACATCTGCTCAAAAAGTACTGTATAATCGTACGGATATAGACGCATGTGAAAAATAATATTAGGATGGAGATGTTAGATGAATATACTTGAGAGTTTAAAAGATAAATTACTTGTTGCAGACGGGGCATTTGGAACCTGTTATGTGGGAATGTACGGAGAGCAGGGAACTGTCGCTCCTGAGCTTGCAAACATGCGCCACCCGGAGCGGGTACTTGAAATCCATAAAGAGTATGTGAAGGCGGGAGCCGGGCTTATAAGGACAAATACATTTGCGGCAAATACAGCGAGCCTTGATGCTGACATGGATTATGTCATTTCAAATGTGCGTGCGGCGGTAAAGCTTGCGAAGCAGGCTGCGGACGGCGAAGCTGGAACGGATCACAAAAAGGTATACATTGCCGGAGATATAGGCCCAATACCTGCGGATGCCGGTCTCACACTGAATGAAAGGGTGTCACAGTACAAGCTGCTGGGTGAGGCGATGCAGGACATGGGAGTGGATATCATCTGGTTTGAGACATTTCCTGAGTTCAATGTGCTCGAGCCTGTGGTGAAGCACCTGAAGGCAAGAAAGGACACGCCGGTCATGGTGTCGTTCTGCGTGAACCAGTTTGGGTACAGCAACTGTGGATTTTCGGCAAGAGCATTGCTCTCCCAGGTGGCAGGAAATCAGTACGTGGACTGTGTTGGATTCAACTGCGGAGTTGGTCCGTACCATATGCTTCAGCTTCTGAAAAAGCTGGATATAGACTGCGGAAAGCCTGTATCAGTCATGCCGAATGCGGGATACCCGAAGTTTACACAGAGCAGACTGGTGTTCAATGACAACAAAGAGGGATTCATAGATAAGATCCAGGACATAGCGGCGCTTGGTGCAGATATCATAGGAGGATGCTGCGGAACAAATCCTGAATACATACATCAGATCATGGAGCGGGTGAAAACCGGAGATATTGCAAAGGCTGCCAAGGTTCATGTGGAAAAGGTACAGGCTGACAGTGCTGTAAAGGACAATTTCCTCAAAGGACGTCTGGAGCGTGGCGGGGCAGCCACAAAAAATGCCGACGGACACAAGCATAAGCTGATTGCTGTGGAGCTGGCGCCTCCGGTGGATGTCAACGATCAGAAGCTGCTTGATGCAGCCCATATACTTAAGCAGTCACATGTGGATGTGGTGACATTCCCTGATTCGCCATCGGGAAGAACCAGAGCGGATTCCATACTCATGGCGGAGAAAGTGCATAAGGAGACAGGACTCAGGGTCATGCCGCATCTGTGCTGCCGTGATAAGAATGCCATAGCCATAAGGGGAAGCGTGCTCGGTGCACAGCTTAATGGCATAAAGGATTTCCTTGTCATAACAGGTGATCCGGTTCCGGTCATGTTCAGACAGACGACCAGGAGCGTGTTCAACTTTGATTCAGTCGGAATGATGAAGCTGCTGCAGTCTATGAACGAAGAGGTGTTCAGCGGGGATAAGATCACCTACGGCGGAGCGATCAACCAGAACAGACTTAACACAAAGTTTGAGATAGACAGAATAAAGAGAAAGATGGAAGCCGGGGCTGAATTCTTTCTGACACAGCCGGTGTTCTCCAGAGAGCAGGCACAGATCCTCAGAGACATGAAGGCTGAGACCGGCGCGACAATACTTGTGGGAATCATGCCGCTTGTCAGCAGGAGAAATGCCTTGTTCATGAAAAATGAGATGGCGGGCATAGAGATCCCGGACGAGATTATAGAGAGATACAGTGGAAATGCCACAAGGCAGGAAGGCGAGGAGTGCGGCATACAGATCGCCAGAGATATACTTGAGTACACTTCGGATTTTGCAGATGGATATTACTTCTCGTTCCCATTCAACAGAGTACATATGCTGGCACATATCGTTGACTAAAATGTGAGCCAAGGTTATTATGGAATAAGCGGTGTTGCCGGGGAAAACAGGGATTCCGGAGCAGCGCTATATAGGAGAGGCGCTGTTATATATACAGTAGATAAAATACAGGATGCGCGGGTGCGCAGAAAGGAACAGACATGGATTACAATAGTTTAAGTCTTAAGATGCATGAGGAGCACAAGGGTAAGGTAGAGGTAGTGTCCAAGGTGGCAGTGAAGAACAGAGACGATCTGAGCACGGCTTACACACCGGGCGTTGCAGAGCCTTGCAGAAAGATCCGTGACAATAAGGCTGACGTATACAAATATACATGCAAGGGCAACATGGTTGCCGTGGTATCAGACGGAACAGCGGTTCTCGGCCTGGGAGATATAGGACCTGAGGCAGCTATACCTGTAATGGAAGGAAAGTCCATACTCTTCAAGGAGTTCGGCGGAGTTGACGCATTCCCTATCTGCCTTGACACAAAGGATGTGGATGAGATCGTTGAGACAGTAAAGCGCATTGCACCTGTATTTGGCGGAATCAATCTGGAGGATATATCAGCTCCAAGATGCTTCGAGATAGAGAAAAGACTTAAGGAAGAACTTGACATTCCTGTATTCCATGACGATCAGCATGGTACAGCTATCGTTGTGTCAGCAGGACTCATCAATGCGTTAAAGCTTGTCGGCAAGCCGTTTGACGAGGCAAATGTGGTTATCAACGGAGCAGGTTCTGCAGGTATATCAATATGTAAGCTTCTGCTTCAGCTCGGTATAGGCAATGTGGTTCTCGTGGACAGGCAGGGTGCTCTGTGTCCTGGACAGGACTGGATGAATCCGGCACAGGCAGAGATGGCAGAGATTACAAACAAGGACAGACAGACAGGTTCTCTTGCCGAGATAATGAAGGGTAAGGATGTATTTGTCGGAGTTTCAGCTCCAAATATCGTGACAGCAGAGATGGTTGCATCTATGGCAGCAGATCCTATAGTATTTGCCATGGCAAACCCTACACCTGAGATCATGCCTGAGGAAGCGGCAAAGGGCGGAGTAAGAGTAATGGCGACGGGCCGTTCGGATTATCCAAACCAGATCAATAACGTTCTAGTATTCCCGGGAATATTCAGAGGTGCCCTGGACGCCAAGGCAACAGGCATAACTGAAGAGATGAAGATGGCAGCAGCCAAGGCTATCGCATCCATTGTAACAGATGATGAGCTCAAGGAGGATTACATCATTCCTGGAGCATTTGACGAGAGAGTTGCTAAGGTGGTTGCCAAGGCTGTAGCTGACGAGGCAATAAAGCTTGGAATTACAAAATAAGAATAAAAATAAAGTTTTTCGAAATATTTAGTAAATAAGTGTACTAAAAATCGCATCTTATGTGGAAAGTCCGCATGGGATGCGGTTTTTTATTTTGCGATTTTATTGTAAAGTAATATTGTTGTCCGCGGGGACGGATAGGGAGGAGAAAAAATTGAACAGTGTTATTATTGGGCAGAGAATAAAGGATGCCCGCAAGTCTATGAACCTCACACAGAAGGAGCTGGGGTATCTTATCTATGCAGATGGCAAATATATAAGCCGTCTTGAAAATGGCGGAAGTCTGCCGAGCCTGAAGCGGCTGGTGCTGTTGTCGAGGGTGCTTAACCGCACATGTGATTATTTCATATGGGATATCGATGTGATGGAGGAGGATGTGACTCCGAGGGAGGAAATCGTTATCCGGGATGAACAGGAGCGGAAGCTTCTGCAGCTTTGGAGGGAGATATGCTGAAGATTGCTGTGTACAGTGAGGAGAAAGTAATGAGCCCGTTGTTGCAGGAGTACATGGGTATATGGCAGAGAGATGCGGGATGTGTGTGCGCTGTGAGATATTATGACAATGTGCATGCGATCATGGTCGACATGGATCTTGAAGGAATTTACGATGTAGTGGTGGTGTATCGTTCCTGGGATGTGGCCGATGTCTTGAAAAAAGACCGCAGGGTAGGTAGTCTCGTGATGATAGCAGCAGGAATAAACCGGAGATTGTATGATATCCAACCGTGTTATATTCTGTATGAACCTGTTAATGCGGCAAATTTCAAAAAGGTGATGACGATGGCGGTTGAGGGGAGCCGGGATGAGAGAAGATTCACATTTGTATCCGGAAGGGTGAGATACAGTGTAGATAGCCGGAGCATAATGTATTTTGAAAGCGAACTGCGTCGCATAAATCTGGTCACAACGGAACAAAAATATGTTTTTTATGGAAGTATTGGCGAGATGGAAAAACGCATGAAGGTGGGCTACGGGGGATTTATCAGACCACATGAATCCTATCTTGTAAATCCGGATCATGTGAGCAGATGCACGGCTCATGAAATGATACTGACAAATGGTAAAAGTATACACATCAGCGCAACAAGACGCGCTGATGTGAAAAGATACTACAATGAACTGATCAATTGCTAGTTGTTAGAAGATCAAATATATCTGAGTAATTCTATGTTCAGTCTGCCCTTCCGGGTTGCGCTGCCTGTCTCGACAAATTCATATTTGCCATATCCACGTATTGAAAATACGTCGCCCGGTTTTAACTGGTGGCTGCTGTTTTCGTACAACCTGTTGTTTAGTGAAAATTTCTTTTCCCTGAACAACAGGGATGTGCTGCTTCTTGAAAGGCCTGTTATTGTGGCGGTCACTGCGTCAGCTCTTGCAGATGCTGCGATTATGTGCAGAGGTTCCTTTTTTATCTGTATCTCATCAGTATCCTGGGTGCTGCAAAAAGTACATTTTACATTTGTGTGCCTTATCTTTGTCAGATTTTCTGCGATATAATCGGCAACAGTGTCCACACAGAATATATAGGCATTGTTGTGTTTGTCAGAATGAGTGGATTCGGTGACCAGTATATCGCCCACCATCTCCCTCTCAATGCCAAGATTCATAAGTGCCCCAAGGAAATCCCTATGGTTCAGATCATCTGAGAATTTGTCCGAAACAGCGGAAACCTTCATGGTGCAGATGGGAAAAGCCGGTGCGTAGCCGCAGTCGGCTTCATTTCCAAAGGCGATCATAACGCGGTCGCAGAATTCCCTGCCTCCAAAGATGGTATATCCTGCAAATGACAACTGTTCAAGATTGCTGTAAAATACTTCCATGTCTGCAGCACTCAGAAAATTAGTATATGTATATCTGTTCTGGCGGAAGGCGGCATTTGCCAGATCCTTTAACCGCCCCTTTAGAATATCGTTTTCATTCATAGCATGTCCTCCGAGATGATTGACTTCTTACTATTATATTACAACACTCCGATCTTCGCCAACAGTCAAACGAATTTGACAGCTTTGCACGATAATCTGAAATTTATTGTTGCGAAAAGTGATCATAATGAACAATAAACCGTTCAAACGTGAAAAAAACAATCATTTTGCATTCAAAAATCTTCTAAAAACTATTGAAATGCGCAACTGTTGATAAATTACCACAAAAAAAAGCCTTCGTTTTATAAATTTTTGCGTATTTACAATTTCAAAGTGTTTTGATAGTATATGGGCATAACAAGGAGATGAGTTGTGATCAACAAGCCTTCTGGTTATAAAAAAGACAATCACTTATATTTTGATAGACGGAGGGTTCCCTTAGCACGAAATTCGTAGAAATCCCTTTATACGATGTAATGTAACCCCATAACCCCAAACCCCAAAACATAGGAATCCTCCACTCCCCCCTTCTTAACAGCCTGTCGCATAAGCGACGGGCTGTTTTTATGTTCTGAAAAACAGGGGGATTTAGAGTTTCATATTGGATGCGCTTATGGCGTTACCGAGTTCTGTGAGACTTTCCACGAAGGCTGCGTATTTGCATATGTCAGTCATCTTAGATTTTCTTTTGCTATTTCCGAGAATGCTATAGATATAATCTCTTGACTGTTCGATTATATATGTTGGCGTTGTGTCGTGCTCGTTGTTGAATAACATGGATTTGAAGTTCTGAAAAAAAGAATAAATTTCATAATCTATAGAATTGTCATTCCGCTGCATGTATTCGAGAAGCATATCGATATAGCGCAAAGCTGAGTGTACGTACAGGATAGAGTTTTCGTTTATGTACAGTACGGTTTCCGGCACAAAGAAAGATGGATGTGCGAAACCTTTTATGCTGTGCAGGGCTTCCATTTTCTGGGTGGCTGACTGGTTGAACGAGTAACGGTTTTTGTATTGTTCAATGATAGAGAGCGTGTCCGCTGAATTATTTTTTGCTATTACGCGCCGTCTCTCGTTGATGTACAGTTTTAACTCCAATAGAAGAAAATATATATCCGGGGATGAAAAACGCTGCGAGTTTTTGATATACGGAAATGAACCTGTCATTCTTCTGAAAAATGAGTCTGCTGTGGCATAATTGTTTATTATGCTGATGGCTGCATCTACATTGAAATTCTGGACAAATTCCCTGGTTGCGGGCTGATACACTGTCTCGTTGTCAATGCGGGATACATAGGAACTAAGAAAGATTATCTTCTCTTCTGCGGTGAGTTCGTATCCGTTGAGGTTACAATAATTGATGGCGGAACAGGGGGCATCGGTTTGTGTTTCGGCATTGTTTAAGTCTGTCATAATGATCTCCTTTGTTTTTGTATGGATAAAAATGTAGCACTTTAACGCGATAAGTGGTAGGATATTTATGGATACAAAATTGTACAATATGTATAATTTTATAATGTATGAATAGCTAGAAGAATCAAGGGTTTATGCTGTGTACGACAATTGTGAGAGAGCCTTTAGGGGCAATTTAGGGGCAAAAAAATAAAAGATGACCATTCAGTGTGAAAACTGAGTGGTCATTTTTTTTAGTTGATAATTGATATTGTGTCGACAGCCGCATTGTCTTTTTGCTTCATTTTTTTAGTGATATGAATGTAAATAGCTTTTGTTATTTTGTCGTCATGGTGGCCTAGACGACGTGATATCTGTTCTGCTGACATAGTTTCTGCCAGAATGGAAGCGTGTGTGTGCCGCAGCTTGTGCGGAGTTATCTCTCTGCCAAGAACTTCAGAGGCGGCTGTTTTCAAGTGTAGGTTATAGGTTCCATAGGATAAATAGCCGCCTGTCTTCAAGTGCGGCATAAAAAGTGTGCTTTTAATTCCATTTTCAAACATTGTTTCTTTTCGCCAAAGTCTGAGTTTTTTTATAAGTAAGAGAAGCTCAGGCTGTATATGAAGATTTCTGATTGAATCACTTGTTTTGGCTGACGTTGCGTATTTGGTTGCAGGGTAGTAAGTCTTGGTAACACGAATAGTTTTAGATGTAATATCCACATCTGAATCTTCAAGTGCCACAAGCTCCCCAATCCTCATGCCTGTAAGAATCAGAAAATAGGATATGTAGTAGTCCTGCCAGTGATTATTGTCTATAAAGTAATTAAGTAATTTTGTTATTTCATCATGTTCCAGATATTCATTGCTGATGTCATATACCTCTGGTATTCCGTCGGAGCTCTCTTCACTGATATAGTCGAGTTTTAATAGTATATCATGATTTGAGTGATAGTCGTTTTTCACCCCCCATTTTAGAGCGAATTTCAGATATTTTATATAGCTGTTTATTGTGCTGATTTTTTTACCGGTAGCAAGAAGTTGATCATATATATAGCGGGGAGAAAGTTTGTCAACGAGTACATCATTACCAATTGTGCTTACACAACGATATATATATGATTTCTCAGTTACAATTGTACTTTCTTTCCTCTTGCACTGCCGTAATGATGCTATATAAGCATCAGCCAGCTCCCCTAGCGTTGTATCAGATCGGACAGGAGAGGAAGTCTCGGCTTTCTCAATCTTCCCGGCAAGGATCCTTGCCGCCTTGTTTCTGTTCTGAGGTGATGCCTTAGGCATCGTCACGGTGACCTTCTTCACCTTCTCTGTGAGCGGATCTGTGTACCTCTCACAATACTTTACGGTTCCATTTTTTTGTATTTCTGACCACATAATATCAACTCCTATCTAAAAATAGGCATAAAAAATAAGCCTACTAAAATGAGAAGGCTTATGATATAATGTAGCTTGATCAGAGCGTTATTCATAAGCCTTCGGTTTGTGGGTAACTTCCCTCAGGTGTTCCACCACCTGGGGGATTTAATAACAAGTCCTTAGCAACGTCCTCCCGCTATGAGGGAAGTGACAACGCTCTGGACTTTTATTTATTTTTATCAATCATCTTCTTAACAGCTTTATCAAAGTCTGACTCTATTTTTTGGTTTTTGTTGAACAACGAATATTCTTTCTCTGCTTTAGCTTTTGCAGCCTTTGAGGATATATATCCCTTGTCAGGCAGAATATTATATCTTCTGAATGTAAGAAACTCATTTACACTATTGGCAAACTCTTCCATGGTAAATGTGTTCTCACGTTCTATAAGGTCTTCAATATAATCAAAATATCCGGTAACAGTACGTTCAAGCTGACGAATTTGCTTTTCGTCAAGATAGTTCTTTGCTATAGAGACATCGGATTTTAAAACTCTGCCATCTGGGGCGTTTTTCCATGTAACAAGTCCCATGTGCTCTTTTGTGTGATCGGCAGAGGTATATACTTTTTCAGCAGCAGTTTGTCCAGTGATTGCATAATGAAATTTATTTTGTACCATTGCGTAAAAGTCATGAGTGATCTGTGAATTTTTATCATAATCTATACTGCACTCTGCGAATATATCTGTAATCTGTTGCCATATTCTGCGTTCGCTGGCTCTGATCGAACGAACTCTTTCAAGAAGTTCTCTAAAGTAATCTTTGCCAAATGCGGTTTTGCCCTGTTTAAGACGTTCATCATCCAATACAAAGCCCTTTGTTATATATTCTTTTAAAATGTTGGTTGCCCATATTCTAAAGTGTGTAGCTCGTATGGAGTTGATTCTATATCCTACCGATATTATGGCATCCAGATTGTAAAACATAGTCTCTTTTGATTGGGTTTTGCCGTCTAATGCTCCATGTGGAGTGGTTGTTTCCATTTTGGAAATAACCACTTCCTTGTTTAATTCGCCATCGGCAAATATGTGAGACAAATGCTTATTGATGGCTGGAATCTGGACACCAAATAACTCAGCCATACCTTTTTGTGTGAGCCATATGGTATCGTCCTTTATCAAAGCATTAACAGATACATCCTCTTGTTCTGTTTTATATAAGAGAAATTGAAATTCTTGCATAAGTATATCCCTTCATTTGTTAATTATTTTTGCAACCCATGTGCATAAGCCTCAATAGAATCTGCAGACTCCTTGTGAAAGTCATCCCGATCTATATGTCTGCAAGCATGGATATATGCCTCATTCAATTGTTCTGTTGTGAAGCGTGTATTAAGAAACACAGTATATGAACCATCTTCATTACACGTCACAGTTTCTTTTACTTTAGTTGCTTTCATATCAAGATACTGAACATATATATCATCCGTCATTGCTATCCCCTCCTTATTTGATTATTTACGCAATATATATCAAAAACAGTGGGATGTTTTTTGCACAGCATTATTTATTATCTTTATTTTTGAGAGCCAAGAGCATACTCTGTACTATCTCTAAATCTTCGGGTTTGGCATCCCTTGCGGCATCGAAGAGAAGAGAGAGCTGCTTGTTCTCAAAGATCTCTTGTGCTTTTTTTGCGGTCTCAGCGTCTAAATAATACTCAGTATCCGAGTTATCCTCGATAAGATCTGATTTGTTTATACCAAAATAGTCAGCAAGAAGTTGAACCTTGCCCATTCTAGGCAGAGCTTGTGCCAAGCACCAAGTATTAAATGTAGTAGGAATAACTCCAATTGCCTGAGCAACCTCTTTTTGGGTTTTTCCACTTCTTTCTAAATATTTATTTAAATTTCTTGCAAACACTTCTTTTTGTTTCTCGTCTGACATAAGGTGCACCCCCTTTTAAAACTTATTAATATAATACAACAATATTGAATAATTGACAACAAAAAGTTCAATTAAAATGAATTTTAGTATTGACATCCAATTAAAATGGATATACAATGTGAACATGATACAGAAAGGAAGTGAGAGCAAAATTGAAAACACAGAAAAAGATCCAGATTAGTTTAGCGGCAGCAAGAGTAAATGCAGGAATGACACAGGAAGAAGTAGCAAAACATATGGCAGTAGGTAAGCAGACTATTGTTAGTTGGGAAAAAGGTACATCAGAACCTAAAATCTCACAGGCTAAGGAATTGTCAAGACTGTATGATATGCCGTTAGACTATATTTTTTTACCATCTAAATCCAATTAAAATGGATAAGAGAAAGGAGAATAATGCAGATTCAATTTGTAGAGGGGCTTAGAGACCCCAAGCAGATAATCGCAGGAATAGTGATTATCTGGGCGATAGGTCTCATATGTTCCATAGCCACATGGATTGCCACAAAGGAAAAAGAAACAACTGCTGCGCTTTTGATTTACAACATCATTGTTTGCGGTTCGTTTACGGCATTTCTTGTATGGTATGGATGGTTTTCATGAAAGGAGGGAAGAAATGCTCAAGAAGATATACACAGAGCTTGTACAGATAAGAAAAGAGCTCCAGACAATCAGAAAACTGCTGGAGTATAAGCCTATCGACACACTCATAATTCAGAAAGAATACAGATGAGAGGTAAAGAAAAGATGTTGACCACGATCATTGGCATAGCCATTGGGACATTTGTCGGAAGGTTGATTTTCGACATTTGGAAATCAAGAAGGAAAGGAGATGGGAACGATGAAGACAAAGAAACTTAAGAAAGAAGTGGACAAGACAATAAAGTACCTGTGCAAGAAGGTTAGAGACGATAACTATATGTGTGACTACAAGGATTCCATGGCACGGACTCTTGACTCCATGATGAAAACAAGAGCCCGGCTTGGTAAGTCAAAAAAGACTAAGTAAGAGATTATCTAAGCTTTACGTTTACATTACAAGCTTTAATAGCTCTTTTAGATATGTTGTCATACAAAGCTACGATCTCTTCAATGGTCTTGTCTGATAAGTCCTGATTCTGAAGGTAAAGCAGTGTCAGTGCATCAGCCTTAGTAGCAGGAAATGTCTTGAAAGTTTCCATAGTTGTGCTCCTTTCTATGTATTTGGTTATAAACATATGTTCATACCAGTATATATATCGTATCTAAATACAAGGAGGTAGTCAAGTGGACAAAAGTGAAATATTACAGGCCGTTGAGAGAGAAAGAATCAGACAGGGCATGTCAAAGCGTAAATTGGCTGAAAAGGCAGGATTTACCGACAGGAGCTTGTACATGTGGGAATCAGATAAGAGAGGAATGACATTGACCAATGCTGACAGCTTACTAAAAGCGGTTGGGCTGAGGCTGGTCATAGAGAAAGGAGAGTGAGAGTGATGAGCAGAGCGGTCAAAGACATACAGGTAATAGGTGTCAGGGAGATTGGCCGGTTGCCGTACATAAGCAAGGCGAAAATGATGAAGATATTTGAGATGTCATTATCTACAGCAACCAGACGTATAGCAGATCTTGACAGATATGTCCAGTCTGGCAGATATGGACCATACACCATACTGGATGGTGCCGGAGTAACAAGGGTCAATGTGCTTGCCTTGGTGGATTATCTGAAGTACAAGAAACAGCTTGACGCTGGCAGACGAGTGCCGCCGTTCGACATAAATAAGGTAGCAAAAGAAGCCGTCATAAACTGGGATGAATTAGATCCCTGACAATAAAAAAGCACCTTTGGAATAGCAGTTCCGCCGGTGCATAGAAAAATACTCAAGAAAATCATAGCAGAAAAGGGAGAAGAAAGCAAATGAAGAGGAGAAACATGGACACAAAGGTTATAAGTGCATCATGCCTAGTTGCCATGGCTGCGGTACTTGTAAGACTCATATATAAAATGGCGACAGACTTTAGGTGGTTTATGACCATATCAACAGGAATGCTCATCTTGTACATAATCGGTACTATGGCGATAGAGATCGGTTTGTACTACATAGTCCTTGCCATGAAGGGCATAGACGATGCAAGGGAAGCCATGGAGGATAGGCTGAATGGTTGAGATGCAGATACTTGGAAGCCACGAAGAATGGCTTAAGGCAAGAACCAAGATAGGCGGTTCTGATGCCTCGGCCATCTTTGGGATGAGCCCATACAAGACAAACGTGGAACTGTTTAAAGAGAAAGCATACGGCATAGAGCCGGAGGACATATCAGATAAGCCTTATGTCAAGTATGGAACAGAGGCAGAAAAGCATCTGAGGGAGTTATTCAAGTTGGATTATCCACAGTATCAAGTTGGATATGTGGAAAACAACATGTTCACGAATGATAAGTACCCATGGGCGCATGCAAGCCTTGACGGATGGCTTATGGACCGGGATGGACGCAATGGTGTGCTTGAGATCAAGACCACAGAGATCCTGCAGTCAAGTCAGAAGAAAAAATGGGATAACAGAGTGCCAGATAACTATTACATACAGGTGCTTCATTACTTGATGGTGACAGAGTTTGAATATGCGGTACTCAAGGCACAGCTCAAGTTTGAAATTGATGGAGAGGTATATTTGCAGACCAAACACTATCCGATAGAGCGGTCGGAGGTAGAGAATGACATCCAGTATCTTATTGATGCTGAGAGAGAGTTCTGGGAGAGCGTACAGGCAAAGAAAGAGCCGCCGCTGATACTCCCGGAGATATGAAAGGAAATGGCATGTATTACAACGAATGTCCACAGTGCGGTGCTTGCCTGGACCCGGGCGAACACTGTGACTGCGAGGAAGAGAGACAGCGACAGACAGCACGCATTATGGCAATGGTGCGAGAGAACAAGGAGAGTCACCAGATGGAGCTGGTGCTGAATTAGGAGGTTAAAAATGGAATTAAGAGTTAATGAGGTAGCGATACCAGAGAAGATTGATTTTAACTATGAGGAGCTCAAGGCTGAGCTTACATCTAAGGTCTCATTTTATGAGACGCTTGTCTACACAGATGACCAGATCAAGGATGCAAAGGCAGACAAGGCCAATCTGAACAAGCTGAAGAGAGCCCTCAATGATGAGCGCATCAGAAGAGAGAAAGAATACATGCAGCCGTTTAATGTGTTTAAGGCTCAGATCAACGAGATCATAGGCATTATAGACAAGCCTATAGCGGTGATAGATGAACAGGTCAAGGCATACGATGAGAAACGCAAAGCTGAAAAGCAGAAAGCCATTGAAGATCTGTTCTCTCAGATAGGTTTCCAGAACTTTGTCACGTTGGAAAAGATCTGGGATCCTAAGTGGTTGAATGCATCGGTATCGATGAAGAGTATAGAAGATCAAATGAAGTCAAGAATGTATGAGATCGGCAATGGAGTGCTTACACTCAGTCAGCTCCCGGAGTTTGGCTTTGAGGCTACAGAGGTATTTAAGGAGACATTAGACATTAACAAGGCCATTTCTGAGGCTAAGAGAATGTCAGAGATTGCCAAGGCAAAGGCAGAAGCTGAGGCAAGGAGAAAGGCTGAGGAAGAGTCACGAAAAGCAGCAGAAGAGGCAAGACGAAAGGCTGAGGAAGAGCGCAAGGCACAGGAAAAGGTTGCCGAGGAGCAGAGAGCCGCAATGGCAAAGGCTATGACACCACCAGAGGAGGTACAGCCGACACCAGTACAGGAGTCACAGCCGGAACCACAGAAGATGGTAGTCAAGTTTGAGGTAGAACTTACAACAGAAGATGCAACGGCTCTGAGAGAGTTCTTCCAGAGCAGAAATATAACATTTAGAGCGATTAAGTAGGAGGTAACAAGATGATTAAGTCAGAAATGGGATCAGTATCAATGAGAGGGAATACTCCGGTGCTAGTAATGGAGTTAGCACTTGCAATGAAGAGTTTAAGGGAGTCACTTGCTAAAAGATATGGAGAGGTTGCTACAGAAGAGTTGATAAGTAGAGCCATGGAAGCGTCCAAAGCTGAGGGAGACATTAACGAGATTATGAGTGACCTCATAGATGATGTCTTATTTAAGATATTGCCAAAAGCCAATATAAACAAGGACAACATAAGGGAAATGCCACAGGCTCTGAAAGAGGTACTGCGCAAGATGTTAGAAGATATGATTATGCATTAGGAGGTAACACATGGCAGCATCAGTGCAGATCACGTTAATTATATGCATAACAATAATCGTTTTAGTTTTCATAGGAGGTAAGAAGAAATAATGGCAGTAAATAACAGTTTAGTAGCAAAAAGTAAAGCACAGCAGAATCTGGGAATTACAGAGTATCTTACAAAAGATGCAATCAAGAATCAGATCAACAAGGTGGTTGGTGGCAAGAATGGACAGAGGTTCATATCTGCTATCGTATCAGCATATAACACCAACCCTACACTTCAGGAGTGCACGAATCAGTCGATTCTTTCAGCTGCACTTCTTGGTGAGAGCTTACAGCTTTCGCCATCTCCACAGCTCGGACATTATTACATGGTCCCATTCAACAATACAAAGACTGGCGTCAAGGAAGCTCAGTTCCAGATGGGATATAAGGGATATATTCAGCTTGCGATCCGTTCCGGTCAGTATAAGAGACTGAATGTTGTCGCAATCAAGGAAGGGGAGTTGGAATACTTCGACCCACTCAACGAGGATATCAAGGTCAATCTCATGGTTGATGACTGGGACAAGCGTGAAGAGGCTGAGACCATCGGCTACTATGCAATGTTTGAGCTTGTGAACGGATTCAGAAAGACAATGTATTGGAGTAAGGCTCAGATGCTTGCTCATGCGGACAAGTATGCACCGGCATTCTACAAGGACGCTGGAAAGGTCAAGACAAAGTACGGAGAGAAGCAGAGAGTATCATATGCTGACTATGAGGCTGGCAATTATGATCCGAGAGATTCATGGATGTATTCATCATTCTGGTACAAGAATTTTGATGGAATGGCTTACAAGACAATGCTCCGTCAGCTAATCAGTAAGTGGGGAGTAATGAGCATAGATCTCCAGAAAGCATTTGAGGGTGACATGGCAACCTTGGACGCTGAGGGACATCCTACATACGTTGAGAATGACAATGATGAGTATGTGGAAGCCACAGCAACAGAGATGAATGAACCAGAAGCACAGGCTCCACAGGCAGAGCCACAGGATACTCAGAATACACAGAACAGTGTTCAGGATCCACAGCCAGCACCGGCAGAAAATCCACAGCCAGAGATGAACGCTGCCGAGGCGGCACTGTTTGGAAGTTTCAAGTAGGTTACATTGACATTACATAATACATCACAACACGCAGCGTAATGTCTTAGCATATATCCCTGTTGCTTTTATTTGAGGGTGACAGGGGGAAAGGAGCATCGATGGCTCGGAACAGGTCAAGAGCCAAGTACGGCAACAGGAAAGCTGTAATAGACGGCATCACATTTGACAGCGAAAGAGAAGCACACAGATACACAGAGTTAAAGATCCTTGAGAAAGCGGGCAAGATAACAGGCTTGCAGCTTCAACGAGAATTTGAACTGATACCAGCTCAGAGAGAACACACGAATGAGATATATGAAAAAGGACCCAACAAGGGCAGATTCAAACCGGGAAAGCTCCTGGAGTGTAAGTGCTCATATGTGGCTGATTTTGTTTATTGGGACTTAGAAAACAACTGCATGGTTGTTGAAGATGCGAAGGGCATGAGAACAAAGGAATACATTATAAAGCGCAAGTTGATGCTCCACATATATGGAATCAGAATCAAGGAGGTGTGAGCCACATGGGAAATAAAGGGAGCTTTGTCTTTTATACCGAATACAGAGAGCATTTGTCGATGCTGCCGCCGGAGCAGGTTGGTGAGTTGATGTTTGCTCTGATGGACTACCAGGAGACAGGCGAAGTTCCAGATCTTCCAAAAGGTAGTGCGCTTGCCATGTGCTTCTCGTTCATCAAGAAACGGATGGACAAGGACAACTCCAAGTATGAGGAGCGGTGTGAGCGCAACAGGTCCAACGGCAAAAAGGGCGGCAGACCTACAAAGGAAACGGAAATTTCCAAAACCGAGGAAAACCCAAATAAACCGAATGGTTTTATTGAAAACCGAACGGTTATTTCTGAAACCGAGGAAAACCCAACCGAACCCCAAAAAGCCGATAATGATAATGAATATGATAATGATAGTGATAATGAGGAGTATATACATACTCCTACTAAGGCACGTGCGTGCGCACATGCGGAGGTGGGTAAGCCACGCAAGAAGTCTGAACCGGTCAAGTATAGCGATGATCCAGAGCTTAATGATGCCATTGTAGAGTTCATAAAGTTCCGGAAAGGTATCAAGAAGCCTATGAGTGACAGGGCTATAACGCTGATGATGAACAAGCTGGAGTCGTTATCTCACGATAAGCATGAACAGGTACAGATTCTCAATCAGTCGATAATGCAGGGATGGACAGGCCTATATGCGCTTAAGGATGACGGTAAGAGCCGAGGGCAGCCACGGAACGTGAATCCAAATGGATTTGCAAACTTCAAACAGACAGATCATTCTGAGCAGCTTGGACAGCTTGAGAAGATGCTGGCTGATGAGCTGAATAAATAACACACGAAAGGAGCCGAACCTCCGGCCGGGGTAATGCTATAGCGGGTTCCTGAGAAGTGAATGACATACAGAGAGTTTTTAGAGAGCAAGATAGAGCTTGCTACTGACAGCGGCTTTGAGGTCGATAAGAGCCGCATAAATAAAGCCCTAAAGCCACATCAGAGTGATGCGGTGGCATGGGCGCTGAAGGGTGGACGTAGAGCCTTGTTTGAGTCGTTTGGGCTTGGCAAGACTGCACAGGAAATAGAGTTTTGCCACCTTGCAGCAGAACATACCGGCGGTAGAGCGTTGATTGTATTACCGCTTGGAGTTAAGCAGGAGTTCACAAGGGATGCTGTAGAGCTCCTGGGCTATGAGAAACCTGAATATTGCCGAACCATGGAAGAGGTTGAGACAAGCACAAGTCAGATCGTTCTGACGAACTATGAGAGAGTGAGAGACGGAGATATAGATCCATCGTATTTTGCGGCAACCTCACTTGATGAAGCATCCGTGCTTAGATCATTTGGATCTAAGACATACCAGACGTTCCTTGACAAGTTCAAAAATGTACCTTACAAGCTCGTAGCGACCGCTACACCATCACCGAACAAGTACAAGGAGCTTATACACTATGCTGGATATCTTGAGGTAATGGACACAGGACAGGCACTTACAAGATTTTTCCAGAGGGATTCAACAAAGGCAAATAACCTGACACTGTACCCAAACATGGAAGATGAGTTCTGGCTGTGGGTTTCCAGTTGGGCATTGTTCATCACAAAGCCATCGGATCTCAATCCAGATTATTCCGATGACGGCTATGTGCTCCCTCCACTGGATGTGAGGTGGCACGAGATACCAATACACTACGGAGATTCAGTTGACAGGGACGGCCAGATGGAGCTTTTCACTCAGGCTAGTACAGGACTTAAAGAAGCCGCAAAGATCAAGCGTGAGAGCATAGATGCCAGAGTCGAGAAGATGAAGGAGATAGTTGATAGCTCTCCGGAGGATCATTTCATTCTGTGGCATGACCAGGAAGCAGAAAGGCACGCTATCAAGAAAGCCCTGCCGGAGACAGTGGACATATACGGATCCATGGACTATGACCTTAGGGAGCAGAGAGTCATAGACTTCAGCAATGGCAAGACAAGGCTATTTGCCACCAAAAAGTCAATCAGTGGTTCAGGCTGTAACTTCCAGCGATTCTGCCACCGGGAGATATTTGTTGGCATTGACTATGAGTTCAATGACTTCATACAGGCGGTGCACAGGTGTTACAGGTTCCTGCAGCAGGACACAGTAGTAATAGACATCATCTACATGGAGAATGAGCGGGAGATCAAGGACGCACTGATCGAGAAATGGAAGAATCATAATCACATGGTCAAGAAGATGATCGAGATCGTGAAGAAATATGGCCTTGATTCGGCAAACAAGACGGAGAGATTGGAAAGGAAGATGGGTGTGGAAGGTACAAGAGAAGAGAGAACGGTAAGAGGCAAGCATTATGAGGCTGTGTATGGCGACTGTGTGGAAGAGACAAGGGCAATGGAGAGCAACAGCGTTGATTTGATACATACGTCGATACCGTTCGGCAATCACTACGAGTACAGCGCAAATTATAACGACTTCGGACACAATCAGGATACAGAGCGGTTCTTTGAACAGATGGACTACCTGACGCCGGAGCTTCTGAGGGTGCTGAAGCCGGGAAGAGTGGCGGCCATCCACGTTAAGGATAGAGTGCTGTTTGGAAATGCAACAGGCACAGGCATGCCGACTGTTGAGCCATTCCACGCTGACTGTATAGAACACTATATGCGTTATGGTTTTATGTATTTCGGCATGATCACTGTTGTGACGGATGTTGTACGAGAAAATAACCAGACGTATCGCCTTGGATGGACTGAGCAGTGCAAGGACGGCACCAAGATGGGCGTGGGATGTCCGGAATACATTTTGTTGTTCCGCAAGCTGCCAACGGACCACAGCAAGGCATACGCTGATGAGCCTGTCACAAAGTCCAAAGACGAATACACAAGGGCACAGTGGCAGATAGATGCTCACGGATACTGGAGAAGTTCAGGAGACAGGCTGATAAGCAAAGAGGAGCTTGAGGGTGTATCTGTGGATAACTTACAAAGAGTGTACAGACAGTACAGCAGAGAGCACGTATACAACTATGAGGAGCATGTGGCACTTGCAAAGTACCTGGATACAGATGGCAGGCTTCCAGCTACATTCATGGTTGTAGCGCCGGGATCCTGGAATCAGCTTGAGGTATGGGACGACATCAACAGGATGCGGACGCTCAACACGACACAGAGCAGACGAAGGGCAACGATGCACGTGTGCCCGTTGCAGCTTGATATTGTTGAGAGAATCATCAACAGATACAGCAATCCGGGCGATGTGGTATATGATCCGTTCGGCGGTCTTATGACTGTACCAATGATGGCGGTCAAGATGCACAGATTTGGCAAGGGATGTGAGCTCAATCCGGATTACTTCAGAGATGGTGTTGGCTATCTGCAGTCCGAGGAGAATGAGGTTGACTCACCGACGTTGTTTGACTTTATAGATGGAGGTATGGAATGAACGATTTGAAGATATTTGAGAATAAAGAATTTGGAGAGATCAGAACAGCGGTTGTGGAAGATGAACCGATGTTTTGTTTAACAGATGTATGCAGAGCTCTTGGAATTACACATATAACTGATGTTAAAAGCAGATTAAGGAAAGATGGGGTCGGTACTAGCGAGGTCATCGACAGTTTAGGAAGAAAACAGACTGCAATATTTGTCAATGAATCAAATTTGTACAAGGTTATTTTCCAGAGCAGAAAAGAGGCGGCTGAGAGATTTACAGACTGGGTGACAAGTGAGGTGCTTCCATCCATCCGCAAGAACGGCGGGTATATAGCCGGACAGGAAATCATGTCAGATGATGAGCTCATGGCCAGAGCCTTACAGGTAGCCCAGAACAAGATACTTGAGAGGGACAAGCAGATAGAGACAATGAAGCCAAAGGCGATATTTGCTGATGCGGTTGCAGCAAGCCACACATCAATACTGATCGGAGACCTTGCAAAACTGATTAGCCAGAATGGTGTGAACATCGGCCAGAAGCGTTTGTTTAAGTGGTTACGTGATAACGGCTACCTCATCAAGCGTGAGGGCTCAGATCGGAATATGCCAACTCAGAGGAGCATGGAGATGAAGCTGTTTGAGGTGAAGGAAAGCACCATAAGCAATCCAGACGGCTCAGTCAGGATCACTAGGACACCAAAGGTTACAGGCAAGGGACAGCAGTATTTTGTGAATAAGTTCCTTGCTATCTGAAAGGAGAGACTACATGACAGAATTTGAGATAGATGCAGCATTTAACACCATCTGCCGACCTGGGCAGGTGGTGAGAATACTCACGAAGAACGGAAAAGAGGAGAATGTCCCGGTGAGAGTTTGGAAGCGCTGGACAATCATCAAGGTATATGAGCACCATGTACTGATGCAGAGCGAAAAGGGCTACCATGAGAGCTTCAGCAACACAGACATAAGAGAGATGATCAGGAAGGGAGATATACGATGGAGATAGTACCAGAGAGAGCAGGAGGCTGCGAAAACTGCAAATACAGAGCCATGGACGAGACACAGGAGCCATGCGCACACTGTACCAAGAATGCGACGGATAACTATGAGCCGATGACCAACGGCGACTACATCCGGTCGCTTGGTGATGCGGATCTTGCGCCGATAATCATGTGTCCGAATGAGATAGGGTTTGATGGCAATAAATGCACAGGGCATTGTTGTGAGTGTACCCGCAGATGGCTTGAGGCGGAAAGGAAGGTTGAGGAGTGATGAGGTTAATTAGTCAGAAAGGCTGGGGCTATATAGATATTGAGTATGAAAATGGAACTATCACTATGGATTATACGAGTGAAGGAACAAGAATAATATACAGTTGGAATGACGATTCAGGAGAATGTGTAATTATGGCTGAATATAGTTCTAGGGAAAAGGCAGAAAAGGTACTGGAAGATATGACGAAGGTGTATGGAAGTTACATATCGTGTAATGGTGGCCCTGGAATCCTACAGGGTAGTGGCTATCAGCAGGCATTCTGTTTCACACCACCGAAGGTGTTCCGGTTTCCGGCAGATGATGAAGTGGAGGTGTAAGGATGGCACAGATTCCAAATGAGATCAAACAGGATCCGAACTGGGCAAGAGCAGTTGCAATCTCAAAACAGTATGCTGTAAGCACATACCCAGCTACCTGGGTGCTTAAATTCATAAACGAGTGGAATGCGGCCGTGGCAAGGTTGAGAAGATAGGAGTGTGGAATATGGAAGAGAGAGAAGCAATAGCTAAATTAAAGGCAACAACAGATTATAGATATTCACATTATGCCTATACGAACGATACCGGAAAGGCATTTGATATGGCGATAAAGGCACTTGAAGAACAGGCATCAGAGAAACGTAAGTCAGAGAAATCAATGAGAATTGAGGCAAAAAAACTTATTGAGGAGCATCCAACAGTCTACGATGTGGACAAGGTTGTGGAGCAGTTGGAAACAGAGGGTAGCAAAATAGAAATACAGTACGAAAACAACTACGAAAAAGGGCTATTAGATGGGATTGGGAAAGCAATCGAAATTGTAAAGGAAGGTGGAACAGATGGAAGATAGATATTTATTCAAAGCAAAGAGAGCCGATAACGGAGAATGGGTAATTGGCAATCTAATTACAAATGTGTTCTTTAGATTAGGTCAAAGCATTCCATACATTTTATGCCCAGATAAAGCAGAATATGATTGCTTTGAGGATTTTACAGAGGAAAATGGAATTTTTGAAGTGCGACCAGATACAATCTGTCAATGTACCGGCTTAAGGGATAAGAACGGCAAGCTGATATGGGAAGGTGACATTATTTTGTTCCAACGAGATAATGATGATTGTCCATTCCCGAACAAAGATACAAAGAAAAGACTTGGAAAAGTATTTTATAAAGATTTTAGGACAACTTTTGCTATCGAAATGGGAAAGAGTGGAAGTGGGTCTTTGAATGATGATTTATGGAAATATGTTCAAAACGGAAATCGAGTTGAAGTTATTGGCAACATATTTGATAATCCAGAATTGATAAAGGAGAGGTGATACATAATGGCATACGCAGGCAAATGCGATAGATGTGGCGGGTTCTACGACCTGCCGTTTGAACACGGAGCCCCGATAAGGGCAAGGATGGTTGATGTGTTCGATGATCCAGTAGAGACAAAGGATCTATGCCCAGACTGTCTAGAAGAACTACGAGATTTCCTTGATGGGGCACAGCTCAATGATCCGCTTGAAGAAAGACAGATAGGGTTTAAGACACAGGCAGATCCATATAATCACTTGATGAAAAGATTTACCCGGAAGGAGTGAGAGGATGGCAAAATCAGATAGAAAGCTACACGAAGCAAGAATGGCGGGGGCTGCATGGCTGATGAATGTCATCAAGACACAGGGCATGGAAGCAGCAGAGAAAGAACTCAAGGTCAGAGGAGCCATGTTTGTTCCGCTTGAGGTCAACCAGAAGCAGCTTGACGAAGCTGTGTATAAAATCAAACTGAATACAATAGATTGTATTTTGATAATGAGTTGCATGGTACTTCGAGATGAATTTGATTTTGGACAGAAGAGGCTTGAGAGATTCTGCGAAAGATTTAATTTAAAGACTGATGCGCTGTGTGATGAAGAAATTATCTGGGATGATCTGATACAGACACTAAAGGAAGAAACAGGCTTGGATTTCACCATCCGGGAGAACAAGTAGGAGGTGAGGCGGTGAAAGCGAAAGAGTATCTAAATCAGGTCAAAATGCTTGAGGATTACATGGACAGGTTAAGCAATGAATATTTCAAGATGAAAGAACTTGCAATGAATCCGGGGGGATTTGACTATTCAAAGGAAAGGGTACAGTCCAGTGCCGTGGCAGATACTATGAGTCGTACAGTTGGCAGATATGTTGACCTTGAAACTGAGATGAATGAATGCAGAAAAACATTTGAAGATTTCCGGAATAAAGCAGTTCACCAGATGTGTCAGTTGCGTAATACGAAGTATACGGAGATATTGTATCAGAAGTACATAAACTATAAGTCATTAAAGGATATTGCAGAGGAGATGGAATATTCATACGACTGGGTAAGACATGCTCATGGCTGGGCTCTGCAGGAGTTCCAGCGAACATGGGGCGATTATCTAAAATCTGACACATTTATAGCACACTAAAAGCATTGTGCAAACACATGGTTGTGCTGTAAGATAGACCATGAAATATTGATTCATAAGGGACATGACTGTTTGCCATTTCGGTTGTGTCCCTTTTCTTATGCCCAGTGGTTGTAAACTTCCCCTTGTGAAAAGTGAACGCTGATCTCTCCCCACTGGGCTATTTTGTTTGAGGTGTGAGATATGAGTAAGATTAAAAGATTCGAGGTTGTGAGACCTGAATATAGTTTTGAATACATACATCCGATACTTGGCAGGCTGGCTTTACCAATAGCCATGTTAAGGGTGATGGTTAAATGCACTAAGATATATAAACTTCAGCCAGCTATAAAAGGGTTTGATAGAGGAGCAAAGAGTGTATGTAAGCCGTTTTACATGATTGTAATTCCGAAGAGAGTGAGAAAGAAAGTATAGCTTCGAACCTATACCGAAGCTAGGAAGAGGCAGATATGCAGATTGAGTATGTTGATATTGATAAGTTAATACCATATGCCAAGAATGCAAAGAAGCATCCACAGGAACAGGTTGAGCAGATAAAGCAGTCTATCAGTGAGTTTGGCTTCAATGATCCGCTTGCAATAGACGAGGGCAACGTCCTGATAGAGGGACATGGTAGGCTCTTGGCAGCCAAGAAGCTTGGATATACCGAACTGCCTTGTATAAGGCTTACAGAGCTCACAGAGCAGCAGAAGAAAGCATATATCCTGGCACACAACAAGTTGACCATGAACAGTGGTTTTGACTTGGATTTACTCAACCAGGAGCTTACAGCCATAGAGGATTTTGACATGGCTGACTTTGGTTTTGATGTTCCAGATCTGCTTGAGGATGATGAGGATGACGGATACTACGGCGATGAACGAGAGCGAACATACGAGGAATACAACCTTGATGATTTTGACGGAGCAAGGGCAGAGGGATTTTACCAGATGCCGATTATCGAGGCGCAGAACGCAGAGCCAGATGAGCTGATATCATTCAATTATGTTCTATCCACCAAGAAGCGTAAATGTGGAGTGCATTTTTATATTGACGACTACCAGTTTGAACGTATCTGGAACAGCCCGCAACAGTACATGGACAAGCTGAGAGAGTTTGACTGTGTATTTACTCCAGACTTCAGCCTGTACATGGACATGCCAATGCCTATGAAGATATGGAACGTGTACAGAAGCCGCCTCATCGGTCAGATGATGCAGGACGTTGGTATCACTGTTATACCAACTCTTTCATGGGCTGAGAAAGAAACATATACATTCTGTTTTGACGGTATACAGCAGGGTGGAACTGTTTCAGTGTCAACTATTGGAGTCAAGCTGGATGACGAAAATAAGCAGATGTGGTATAATGGAATGACAGAAGCACTCAAGCGCATCAGGCCAAAGAGAGTGCTTGTATATGGCGGTGATATAGGTTATAAATTCCCTGACAGTATTCAGGTGAAATATTATGACAATAAAGCATTTAAGAGAGGTTAGGTGGGAGATATGCTTAAGGACACATTTTTACACCATATGAAGAAAGCTCAGGCATTCAGGATTGGAGATTATTTTATATATTATAGTCCGGCATCAATCGTTAATTATGATACGGATGAGGAGATAACATTCAAGAATATAGATGACCTCTATGAGAATGGAATGCTTGGAGATAAAAAACTTAAAGAGTTTTGGGAATCTGAGGAGGATGCATTTAACAATCCTTTATGTATGTGCGTGAATGACGACAGCAGTTTGTGGTTCCCGATAGAGGAAGAATAGATATTACATAGTTATAGTATGTTAGGACACTTCATTGTGAAGTGTCCTTTTTTCGTGGAGGTAAAGCAATTGGGTGGCAGAGGAGCAAACGCATTCAGGACAAAGCAAGGAGATAGAGGGCTATCATTTTCGAACGGAAGAGGCAAACCATCTGAGAAGTTGTTTCCTGCCTGGATGAATGGTTCAAAGAATACAGGAAGTATAGACAGGGTTATCAAGAATTTTAATGATAAGCACACCAAGAGTGGTCGAGAATGGGGAGTCCAAGTGGATGATAATGGATATGTGACACATTATTATAAGGGTTCCAGAGGTAGTGTGAGTTATGATGCATTTGAAAGCGAAGGTAAGCACTTTATACACAATCATCCAGCGAATGGATGGGGCAATTTTAGTGGGGCAGACCTTGAGACATGGGCAGGTAGTGGACAAAAGGCGGTAACAGCAAGTAGCAGAAACGCATTGCCGCCTAGAGGTATAGATCCTAAGCTATACAGCAAAAGAAGAGCGGGAACGTATACGATTAAAAAGAAACCACATTTTAAGGCTACGGAGTTCAACAAAGCCATTCATAGCGTCAAGGTAAGTAGTGACAACTATGATGCGGATCTCAGTAAGTGGCTCAGCAGAAACGCAAAGAAGTATGGATATGAATATTCATATAAGCCAGCGAAGAATAAGGTGTAAATAGATAAGAAAGGTAAAATAATGGGCGGACGTGGTGCGAGTAGCGGAATAAGTGGTAAAGGTAAAAAGTATGGTTCTCAATACAAATCATTACTCACAGTTGGAAATGTGAAGTTTATAAAAAAGACCAATAGGCAATCAGAACCACTAATGGAGACAATGACAAAAGGAAGAGTGTATGCGATTGTTGGAAAAGATGGCCCCACAGATATCACCTATTTTGACAGTGATGGAAAACGCACCAAAACAATACATTTAGATCATCCACATAAGGGATTAAAGCCACATACACATCATGGTTATTTTCATAGTGAGAATGATTCAGATAAGGGGGCAGCACGATTGACCAGCAAGGAAAAAGCGTTGGTTGAAATGGTAAATAGAGCATGGTATGATAATAATAGTAATAGAAGATAGTTTAGGCTGGCAGAACGTGTTGATGTATGGCAGTAGCCACTGACGAGGCATCGGTTCAATTCCGGTTGACTATTACTATATTTGGAGCTTTTGCTATAACAGCAAGGCTCCATTTTTTGTACTTTTTTAGATTATATGAAAGGCAGGTGAAACGGATGGGAAAGAGCTTTAAGGACATGACAAAAGAAGAGCTTCAGGAAGCAGGCAAGAAAGGCGGCGTCAAATCAGGTAAGACAAGAGCTGCAAAGAAGCAGATGAAAGATACCTTTGAGACTATCCTGTCCATGAGCCTGCATAAAGGCGCTGTGGTCAATATCGACAAGATAAAGAACATAGCAGATATAAAGGGCAAGAATATCACAGTCCAGGACGCTATACTCATAGCCCAAGTTCAGAAAGCCCTCAAAGGTTCAATTGCCAGTGCTGAGTTCATCAGGGATACAGTGGGGCAGAGACCGGAGGATATTATCAATCTGAATACCGAGGGCGAAGATATGACATTGAATATAAATGTGTCGTATGGTGATGAAACACCTCTGGATAATTCAGAAGTGGAGGATATGGCAGACGATGAACATTAAAGTTGAGCTTAATCCTGCATTTAAGGAAGTGAACAGGAGCAAGAGAAGATATATAGTTATGAAAGGCTCGGCTGGATCCGGGAAAAGTGTTGACACAGCCACAAACTATATACTCAGGCTCCTTCAGGATCCAGGCAGGAATTTATTATGTGTAAGAAAATCAGATATAACAAACAGAGATAGCACTTTTGCAGAATTGCAGGGTGCTATTTTTCGTATGTTCGGTGATAAATATGAGAAATACTGGATCATCAAGCAGAACCCGCTCATGATCGAATGCAAGGCAAATTGTAACCAGATCATATTCAGAGGGGTAAATGATGATAAGCAGCGTGAAAAGCTGAAATCTATCACATTTAAGCGTGGAAAGCTCACGGATGTATGGATAGAAGAGGCTACGGAGCTTATGCAGAGTGATTTTGAGATTATAGATGACCGTCTCAGAGGTAAGCTGCCACCAGGGCAGTTCTATCAGATTAAGATGACATTTAACCCTGTATCAGCTACCCACTGGATAAAGAAAAACTTCTTTGATATTGAGGACGAGAATGTACTGACACATTCAAGCAACTATGTCAACAACAGATTTATTGATGCGGCATACAGGGCAAGAATGGAGAGACGTAAGAAGGTGGATCCTGAGGGATATAGGGTCTATGGACTTGGGGAGTGGGGCGAAGTTGGTGGCCTTATCCTTACAAACTATGTTGTTGAGGATTTTAACACAGATCACAGCAACTTCGATTATGTAGTGAATGCACAGGATTTTGGATTCAATCATGCCAATGCTTTGCTTGAGGTGGCTTTCAAGGATGGTGAATTGTACATCTGCAAAGAACTCTATGTGTACGAGAAAGACACGAACGAGATCATACAGATGGCAGCTGAAAAGCAGTTTGATAAAAAGCTAAATATGTACTGTGATTCAGCAGAGCCAGACAGAATCAAGATGTGGCAGAAAGCCGGATATAAGAGAGCCAGAGGAGTCCTAAAGGAGCCGGGAAGCGTACATGCACAGATAGATTATCTGAAGCAGATACCAAAGATACATATACATTATAGCTGCACAAACACATATGACGAGATCAGACAGTGGAAATGGCAGCTTGACCAGAAGACAAACGAGTACACCGATGAGCCTGTGCCGTTCTTTGACGATGCCATGGCGGCTCTCAGGTACTCAATAGAGGATATACGAAGAAACAGCCGTGTTAAGTCAAGGAAGAGACCGAAGGGATTATAAACACATGGCAGAAAGGATATATGCACGATGGCAATATACATAGATCCGGCAATGGTGCCGGACTTAGACAACATAGATTCAAGGGTTTTCAAATACCTCATACAGAAGCATAAAGGGCAGCTTGCCAGATGGGCTAAGTGTAAGGATTACTACGAGGGTAGACATGATATTCTTGCACACAAAGTGGATGACGATGATGATGTTGTAAGGTTCAATGTCAACTATGCTAAATATGTGGTTGATGTCGGCCTTGGCTATTATCTCGGTGAACCGGTCAAGTACAACAGCGACAAAGCGGATAAAGCGGATAAACAGCGCAAGGAGCTTGAAGGTGGTGTGAAAGCATCTATCAAGAATGGAAGCGTGAAGCTGTATGATCCTGACTTGTCCCAGAAACTTGATATAAGCCGCATACAGGACGTATACGACAATGAGACTATATCAGAGATAGATTCCAAGATAGGTAAGGCTATAGGCATATATGGCGAAGCCTATGAACAGCTTTATGCCAACAGCGATGAAAATCCAGAGCCACGAAGTACAGTAGTGAACCCTATGAACTGTATCATGGTCAGAGACAATACAGTGGAGCACAATAAGTTATTTGCGATTATTTATGAGATACAGGAAGATCTGAATGAATCAAAGTATTATTCAATCACTGTATGCAATGATCACAACACCAAAGAATACAGGAGTCGTGACCTTGATAACTTTGAATTTTACCTTGTTGAGGGCAGCGAACAGGAGCATTACTTTGGTGAGGTTCCTGTGGTGGAGTACCAGAACAACGATGAGAGACAGGGTGACTTTGAACAGATCATTCCTATGCAGGATGCACTCAACGAGCTTTTCAGCGACCGAGTGACAGACAAGAAGAAGTTCGTCAATTCAATCCTTGCCATGTTCGGTATGACATTAGATGACGATGACGAGAAAGAACTGAAGAAGAACCGCTTCATTGATGGCTTGCCACTGGATGGAAAGATAGAGTACATACAGAAAGCATTTGATGAAAACAGTGTTTCAGTGCTCTGTAATGATATTATCCGAGAAATCCACAAGATGACCCTTACAGTTGATATGACAGATGAGAACTTTGCAGGAAACAGCTCAGGACAGGCCCTCATGCTCAAGTTGATGGTTATGAATATGCTTGTGAAGAACAAGATGAGGAGCCTTGAGAAAGGGCTCAAGAAGAGATTCGAGATGTACAACCACTGGCTTAATGTCAAGGGTGAAATGTCTCTCATAGACAAGAAAGAGCTTGATGTTGTATTCACAGTTGCAATGCCAATAGATAAGCCAACAATCATCAATATGGTAACTCAGCTCAGGGGCATAGTGGGTGATAAGACACTTCTTTCACAGCTCTGGTTTATCAAAGATGTTGATGAGGTCATAGAGAATGTGAAGAAGCAGAAAGCCGAGGAACAGCAGCAGTACCTTGCCACGTTTGGCAGTCAGCATGCACAGGATATGGAGACACCTATCAAGGATGATGAAGAAAAGGATCCTGAGAAAGAGTAGGTGATCTATGAGCGACAACAACTATTGGGAGAAGAGAGCTGTAGATCTTGAGAAGCTCTCCCAGGACAGAGCCGATGTTGATATTATGCATGTAAACAAGCTCTTTGATGGCGCTGTGGATATCGTAGAGAAGCAGATAGAGGAGATATTTGGTAAGTATGCACGTGATTCAGGAATAAGCCAGGATGCCGCCTTGAGGCTTCTTAATGAAAAACAGACGGAGACTATGCGCCGCAATCTTATGATCACACTTGCACAGTGTCAGGAGGAGATAGCCAGGCAGGCTATACTTGCAAGGCTCAATGCTCCGGCTTATGCGGCGAGAATATCAAGGCTGGAAGCTCTGAAAGATTTGGTATACTCACAGGCTTATATGGTTGGTGCCGATGCACACAGAAGGCTTGAAAACAGGCTCATAGATACATATAGCGAGAGCTACTACCGAAGCATATATGATATGCAGCGCAGAACTGAGACTGGCTTTGATTTTACAAAGCTGGCTGACAGGGATGTACAGGCAGCCATAGAGACTGAATGGGCAGGGTTCAACTATTCTAAAAGAATATGGAAGAACACAGATAAGTTGGCAAAGAGCCTCGAGCAGGTTATAACGCAGGGACTTATGACCGGGCAGAGTATCAGAGATATGGATCTTGCGCTGGAGGCAAAGATAGATGGCGGCAGGTACAACATAAACAGAGTAATCCGCACCGAGGTAAACAACTGCTGTAACCAGGGAACATTGAAGTCGTACAAGGCGGCAGGGGTGTTAAGATACATATACCTTGCTACACTGGACTTGCGGACATCATCCATCTGCAGAAAGCTGGATAAAGAGGTTTTCTTTGTGTCAAAGGCAGAACAGGGTGTAAACTTCCCGCCTATGCATCCTCATTGCAGATCTACAACAATGGGATATAGAGAGGACCTGCCAAAGGAAAGAATCGCAAGAGATCCGAAGACTGGTAAGAATATTCATGTGCCGTTTGAAATGAGTTATGCACAGTGGTACAGGAAGTATGTGTTGGAGAAGAAAGATGTTGATAATACAAAAAATGGTGATAATATAAGAGATATAATGTTTAAAGCGTCAAAGTCGGATGTAAACATTATTCGAGATGAAAAAGCTGTTGTTGACGCATACTCACAGTTGCCAGATAAAGTGCAGAAAGCAATGGCTGATGTAACCTTTAATATGGGGCAGAATGGCAGTAGTTGTGATGTAAAAAAAGGCATTATCAACATTGCCAAAGGCGCTGAGAAAGAGGATATAGATCATGAATTTGGACACCTGATAGAAGAACGCATGATGGATCCTAAAATTGTGGAAAAGTATAAGAAATACTTAACTGAGGGATTAAGCGATGCAGATATTACTTCGGAAATATATGAAAATGATTCAGGTGAAAAATTCAATATTTATATATTGCATGGTGATAAGTTTATAAGCGAATATCAAGGTAGATTATATATTAATAGCGTAACTGAGGCTATCACCCCAGATGGTAATTTAAATACAGAATTTATGTGGGAGGCTATTTCAGAGCTTTTCAGAGTGTATCAAAAGGACAAAACAATGCTCAATGAGTACGAGATCAAATTGATAGAGGAGGCATTAAGATGACTTTAAAAGAAGAGTTTTTAAGTATTACATCATATGAGGAATATGATAAGCAGAGAGAAAAATTTAGGTCATTGCCTAGAGATTCGGAGGTTAGAGCACATTTGGACAAACTGTATGGTCCAGGATATGTAGGCGGAGATATAGCCAATGGAGTTATAGAAGAACTATATAAGCCCGGAAAAAGGCATATAGGAGAAGAGTAGAAAAGAATGCTAGATGTGATTACAAGCACTGTACAGAGATGTATGGTGTTTTTTTAATGCAAAAAATAGGAGGATAAGTAATGATAGTAACAGGAATGAAACACTTTGAGAATGTATGTCGCAAGAAGTTGACTGAATGGTATCGTAAGAATCACCCAGATATACAGATAGATGAGGGCGACATATATATTGTCTGGTCATGCAAGACATTACAGAATTATAAATGCCTTGCGTCAACAAATATCAGTGGTGATGGGATATATGCTGAGTATACCTACAATGGCAATAAACAGGAACTGTATGAGGATGTATACCATAAGTTGACAAATACGTGTTATACAGAGGAATAAGAACAGAATAGTAGCTAATTTAGATCATGGTAAAAACATGGTCTTTTTTATTGTCAAGGAAAAGACATTAAAACCTCAACAGCAAGGCATGAACTTGCTGGGGACGTATCAATAGACTACTGGCAGGCATGAACTGACAGGCACACAGAAAGGAATGTAAAGTTATGGCAGACACACAGCAGATAACACAGACACAGGCACAGATTGGTGAGGCAACAACACAGCCTGGTACACAGACACAGGGAGCGCAGCAGAACCAGGCAACAAGCACAGCATCACTTGAAGATGTGCTTAAGACTATGACAGTCGAGGAGATTCTGGCAAGACCAGAGTTCAAAAAGGCTGTTCAGTCAGCTTCGGACGCAAGAGTCACACAGGCACTTGCTACAGCCAAGGAGAAGTGGGACAAGGAAGCTATTGAAAACCTTGACGAGGCTAAGAAGCTGGAGAAGATGACAGCGGAGCAGAGAGCAAAATATCAGTTTGATAAGGATAAGGCCGCCTTTGACGCTGAGAAGAAAGCATTTGAGAGACAGCAGCTTGTACTTGCAACAGGCAAGGAGCTGATCAAGAGAGGACTGGACGCTTCATTTGCTGAAGTTCTGACAGGCGACACAGCAGAGGAGACAGCGGCTAAGATAGATAAGTTTGAAGAGACTTTTAGAAACGCTGTTTCAAATTCAATCAGTAACAAGATGAGAGGCACAGCACCAAGGGATAAGACCCAGGGCACAACAATAACAATGGACAGCATAAAGTCCATGAGTGTTGAAGAGATCAACGCACACTGGGATGAGGTGCAGAATGTGCTCAAACAGAATAAGTAAGAAGGGAAGATGATATATGTCAGTTAAGAATTTTATTCCACAGATATGGAGTGCAAGACTTCTTGCACATCTTGACAAGATCCATGTGTATGCAGGCCTTGTCAACAGAGATTATGAGGGTGAGATCACGCAGTATGGTGATACTGTAAAGATCAACCAGATCGGTGACATCACGATCAAGAAGTATACAGGAGCAAAGATTGATGATCCGGATGAGCTTACAGGTGAGCAGAATACACTTGTTATTGATCAGGCAAATTACTTCAACTTTGCCATCAAGGATGTGGACAATGCTCAGACTAACCCAAAGCTCATGAACGAGGCCATGGCAAGAGCTGCATATGGTCTGAATGATACTGTTGATTCACTGCTTGCAGGAATCATGGTAGCCGGTGCTGCCGGAGCAATCGGAAGTGATGAGTCTCCAATTGTTCCAACTAAGGATGATGCATATGACTTGCTTGTAGATCTTGGAACGGAGCTCACAGAGAAGAATGTTCCACTTGTAGGTCGTTGGGTAGTTGTGCCACCATTCTATCATGGATTTCTTCAGAAGGATTCAAGATTCGTGGGCAATGGTACAGATGTCAACATGGCAATCCTTCAGGGCGGACACATCGGAGCTGCCGCAGGCTTCCAGATCTATGTATCAAACAATGTACCGAATACAGAGGGCGCAAAGTACAAGATACTTGCCGGTACAAATGCTGGCACTTCATTTGCTGAGCAGATCACTGAGACAGAGGGTTACAGACCAGAGAGCAACTTCTCAGATGCTGTAAAGGGACTTCACCTCTGTGGTGCAAAGGTACTGCAGAAGGATGCACTTGCAACTCTCACAGTGAACAAGAAGTAGGAGGACAGATATGGCTATTATAAAGAATATTATCACAGGACACAGCTTCACTTGCCGGAATGAGCGTGTTGTAGAGCATTGCCGCAAGGACATAAAGACCTTTGTTATAGAGGATGAACCTGTCATTGCGGCGTCGGCAGAGGAAGAGCCGGTGGAGGATGCGAAAGCAGAAGAAGAAGAGTCGGTGGAGGAAGAGGTAAAGCCTCAGAAGAAAACAAAGGTAACCACAAAGACAGCCACAAAGACAGCCACAAAGACAGCCACAAAAGCGACCGACTGAGAGGTGATACATGATGGATTCACTGGCAAGGCTTAAGAGGAAGATAGGCTCTGATAAGGATATAAGCGATGAGATCCTTACCGATTATCTGGAAGAGGCGAAGGATGAGATAGTTCTGTTTCTGAATGTGAAGCAGTTTGATGAAGCCTTTGCCTCAAAGGCGGTCGAGATCGCAGCTATACTCTATGAGAGAGACCAGGCTGACAAGCACATAAAGTCTGAGAGCTATTCAGAGGGCGTTGTGTCCGAGAATACTACATATCTCACAGGAGAGAGCTTTGATACACAGGTTGATAAGGTCCTGGACAGCCTCAAGAGATACAGGAGGGTATATGTCAAGCATAAGAAGAAAGATAGCACAGAAGAGACAGAATAGCGGGATATATCGCTATTCTGTACGTGAGGGTAGGTATGGTAACGAAACATATGTATATGAGACGGAGCCATCTGGAATACTTGAGGGAATCCTGTGGAGTCCTATATCTTCAGAGGTTGAAGTAGCTGAGTATGGTGAGCGTGTCAATGAGATGCTTCAGGGATGCGTGTTCGATGATGATATCAGCCTGAAAGAAAAAGACCGGGTGAAGGTGGGCGATAACATGTACAACGTGGAATCCATCAAACCTTATCCCTCTTATCGCCTTGTCATCATAGAAAGGGTGAAGTAGATATGCCTATTGAAATCAAAGGACTGGATACGCTCATAAGTGCCCTGGATAAACTTTCTAATGGGATAGATGGCAATGTGAAACAGATTGTGGAGCAGGAAGCCGACCGCATAGCAGGAGAAGCTAGATCACTTGCCCCTGTTGATGGTGGATATCTCAGAGAGAAGATACAGACAAGGGTAACTGAGACAGAAGATAAGATTGCTGGTGAGGTATACAACAATGCGAGTTATGCAGCATATGTGGAGTTTGGGACCGGACCTGTTGGACAGGCGGCAGGCCTTAAGGTTGAGGGTATAGACCTCAGATACAGGCAGACACCATGGATGATACCTGTTGACAAGATAGATAAGGCTCAGGCTGAGAAGTATCACTTCATACCTATAAAGAAGGATGGTGAGGTTATAGGATATCTTACCAGAGGACAGGAACCACAGCCATACCTTTACCCGGCAATGAAGAACAATGAGGAGCACATAGTAGAAAGACTGAAATCGGCAGTAAGAATGGAGAGTAAGATCACCAGATGATAGATGCAAGAGGACAGATCCGAGAGTTGCTTGAGAGTATAGATCACGATGGACTTAAGGTGAAAATGAGCTACCCCAAGTCCATTGGAGATGTTCCATTGATCACATTTATACAGATAACCAATACTGGCACAGGTATGCACAGCGTTGTTGATAATCTGGGTTTTCAGATAGACATATGGGCAACCACTCTGGATGAATGTATAGATATCATGCTGAAGGTTGATGAGAAGATGGTGGATCTTGGATTCAACAGGGACTACGAAAGTCCAGATGACGATGGAGATAATGTTGATGCCAGCGGATATTGCAGAAAGACTCTCAGATATAGCAGCAAAGTAGACACAAGAACAAACAGGCTTATTTCATAAGCAGAAAGGATGGTATAAAACAATGGCAGATACACCAAAGCAGGGACTTGCCTCAATAGGTCTTGATATCAAGATAGGCAAGACAGCCCTTAATTATGCAACAAAGATAGGAGACATTGGAGGAACACCTTCATCACTTGATGCTACATGCTTCAAGGATAAGTCAAAGAAAAGTGTTCCAGGTGTGCAGGAGAACGATAGCTGGGAGGTAGAGTATCTCTATGACAATGGAGCAACAACCTCAGACTATCGTATACTCAAGGGCCTTGAGGATGCTGGGGCTATAGTTGATGTTGAGGTCACATTCCCTGACAAGACAGTATTCAAGAATAAGGGATATGTTACAACGACAGTTACCGGTGCCGAGGTCAACAACCTCATTAAGGCAAAGGCAGTTGTAAACCTTCAGGGTGAGTGGGAGGTTACGGATCCGGTAGAAGCATAATCCATTTTTGTAATACAACAATATGAAATAATACATCACAGGCAGGGGGCATGGTCTCCCTGCCTTTTTAGGAGGTAAAGCAGATATGCAGACATTGGAAATCAAACTCAAGGTAGATGGAGCAGAGAAGAAGTTTCACTTGAGACTTACAGCAGGTGGTCAGAAGATTCTCAAGGAGAAGTACGAAGAGAACATGCTGGCAACTCTTATGGGTGCAGTAGATGATATAGACAGAGCGGTTGATATTCTTGGCATAGCTCTGGGTTACAAGGACAATGACAACGAGATCACAGATGGAGAGGAGTTTTACGATCTGCTTGTTGAGAACGGCAGAAGCGGAGCTGAGGACTTTGCAAAGGTCCTTACCGACATTGCAGTCAATTCTGGAATCATCAAGAAGGATCAGGCAAACAGTGTTGTGAACAGCATCAATACAACATATAAGACTATGTTTGACAGCCTTGAGGAAAGGGTAGAGAAGCTGCAGAAGGATAATGGACAGACCCCAACGGCGGGCGATTCCGAAGATAAGTCAGACAGCACTCCCTTATGATATAGATAGGCTTCTCTTTGAAGCAAGGATAGCCGGTGTGGGCCTCTTTGAGGCATTGGATTATACCTGGGGTGAGCTTGTTGAAATGATAAAGGTTTACAACGAGCGGGAACGCAGGAAGCACCAGCACGAAGCCAACATAGCATTCAGGCAGGCTGAGCTTATATCCATGTGGGTATGGAAGAATGATGGAGATATAAATGTATCAGATATATTCCCATACTGGAACGAGGAAGAAAAGAGACAGGCAGAGCTTGAGAAGTACAAGGCAATAATGTACAGGCATGTGGATAAGAGCAAAAAATAAATCATGAAGAAATACGAAAAGGAAGGAGGTGGGACAGAATATGACAATAGAGGAGATATCCGTCAAGTTTACTGCTGACACCAATGAGCTGAAGAAAGCTCTTTCAGATATTACCGAAACTCTCAAGGGAACTGAAGCACAGACCATGGACATAGCAAGTGCCTTGGATGAGATAACGCAGCCTATCAAGGATATGTCAAAAGACCTCAGGACGCTCACAGAGCAGAGTGCTGCATATAACAAGCAGATGTCAGAGGTTACGAAGACTGTTAGCGGAACAGGCAAGGCGGTTGGTGAGATAAATTCCAAGATGCAGACTGTATCAAAGCAGAGCACTGCTGAAACGGCCAAAATAACGACCGGATGGAAAAAAGTCAAAGAAACTATGCAGGATGTATTCAACTCAAGGCCAACAGCTAATTGGGGTGGGAATACAAACAATGGCGGTGAGACGAGATCGTATAAGGTTTCGAGAAATCCCGGTGATGCAACACAGGAAAAGGCACAGAAAGCTCTTGATGCGGAACAGGCCAAGCTCCAGAAGTTGCAGAATACCCTCAATGGGTACAGGATAAAGCTGGACGCAGTGAATCAGAAGTACGATATACAGAATCAGAAGGTTCAGAAAACCAGTAATGATATACAGGCACAGCAAACAAGACTTGATGGTTTAAAAAGAGATTATGAGGCGATGTCCTCAATAATGTCTGAGCTGAATATTGACGACAGCATAAATGCAGAGATGGTCAGACTCAAGACTACACTTGATGAAAATAAAATATCAGCCAACGAGTTATTCAATGCCATGGAGAGACTCAAGCAGTCTCCTTATGACATCATAGATGTTGGTAATTCGTTCATGTCCATGGAAGACATGACTAAAAAGATGAATGAACTGGATACATCAAGTGAACAGGCATGGGGAAGACTTGAGAAGTTGGAAACAGCCATGGAAGGAGTCAGTGCCGAAAGCAGAAACTTTGGAAGCACACAGGGGCTTCAGAGAATGAACTCTATTATTACTCAGCAGGAGAATAAACTGAGATCACTTCAGAACGCATATAGTACGGCATCGGCACAGTCAGCAAGTTTAAGCGGTAAGCAGGAAATGCTTCAGGCAAATATGCAGCAGACAAGGGATTCTATACAGCAGGCACAGGAACGCATATCACAGCTCAGTGCCGCTTTGCAGAATACATCTCAGAATACATCTACTGGCTTTTTTGGCAGACTTGCATCTACTGTCAAGAATGTCGGTAATGCTACTGCATCACTGATTCATAGGTTCCAAAATGGTGTGTCCCACATAAGAAACTTTGGAACTGCGGCGGGCAATGCTGGGCACAGACTGCTCTCTCTTTATGAGAATACAACACTGATAGGAAGAGGATTATCATCACTTAAAGATAAGCTGTCAGGATTAAGCTCTAAGTTTACACAGACTGCCAGAATGGTGAAGTCTATGGTGCTCTCAATGCTGTTTATGCAGCTTATGAGTGGCATGGGTGAGACCTTGCAGAGCTTTGCGAAGCAATCGGCAGTTGTGAACAATGATCTGTCACTGCTGGCATCATCATTTACCTATCTGAAAAGTAGCATATTATCAGCATTTCAGCCGCTACTCAGCTATATAACACCAATACTTACAAGTATAGTGAACACTGTGGCTGATGCATTCAACAAGCTAGCTGAGTTCTTTGCATACCTTACAGGTCAAACAACATTTGAAAAGGCTGTATATACTCAGAAAGATTATTCGGCAAGCCTTGACCAGTCGGCGGCAAGTGCAAAGAAACTGCAGAATGTGCTGCTGGGGTTTGACGAGATCACCAAGCTGGATGATAACAGTGGAAGCTCCGGAAGCGGCAGCTCCGGAAACGGACTGAATACAGGCAACTGGAAAACCACAAAGGTTGATATATCAAGCAGCCTTGCAGATTCTATCAAGAGTGGCAACTGGGAAGCTGTTGGAAAGGCCCTTGGAGACAAGATAAACAGTGCTTTAGGATCTATTGATTGGAGCAGTGTCCAGAAGAAGTGCAACAGCATAGCCGAGAAGATAGCCGACTTTTTAAATGGAGCAGTTGAGGAGACAGACTGGAATCTTGTAGGATCCACACTTGGTAATGGAATCAACACAATTCTGGGAGCAATCAATACATTCCAGAAGAAGTTTGATTTTAAGAAGTGGGGAGAGTCCCTTGCGGAAACACTAAACAGCACGCTGTCCACTACAGATTGGTCGCTGGCTGGAGATACGCTTGGTACAGCGGTTCAGAATGTCATAGATACAGGCTTTGGCTTTGCCAAGACGTTTGATTGGAAGAAAGCCGGGGAGAGTGCAAGCAAGACAGTTAATAACTTCTTTGGAGCGATAGACTTTAAGGAGGGTGGTAAGACCTTCGGTGAGGGTGTAAAGGGTGTACTGAACAGTATATCGACATTCTTCGATGAAGTGGACTGGGATTCTATTGGTACAGATCTTGTCGATGCAATAACATCGGTAGACTGGATAGGAATCATTACAGGTGCTATCAAGGCTGTCATCAGTGTTGCAGGCGCATTTTACAAATTGGTACTTGCTATCTGGGATGCTATTATCAATCAGATCAAGAGCACAGACTGGTCAGATCAGGCACAGAAGATATGGGAAGGTATCAAAGATGTATGGGCTAAACTCAAGGATACAGCACTTGAGGTTGGTCTCAAGTTGAAGAATACTTTGTCAGATATTTGGGAATCGATAAAGAGCCTGTGGGGAGACTCAGAAAACAAGTCACTGCCTATAGCAGCAAAGTTGTCAGCGGCGCTTGATGAGGAAACTGTTGGTAAGATAAAAGGCTGGGCAACAGATAAGCTGCAGGACTGGAAAGATAAAACCGCTATATTGACTGCCACTGTAGCAACTACACCAGCGGCTATAAGACAATGGTGGAAGGACAGGGCGGATCAGTGGAAGGATAAGATATCAAAGTTTAGCGTTAATTCCGTGACAACGATTCAGAACATAAAAACGTGGTGGAACAATAGATCGGCACAGTGGAAAAATAAGATATCAAAGTTTAGCGTTAATTCCGTGACAACGATTCAGAGCATAAAAACGTGGTGGAACAATAGAGCGGCACAGTGGAAGAATAAGACTGTAAGGTTCACAATCGTAGCAGCTACTTCTGCGCAGGCACTAAAAAACGGTTTCAGATCAGCCATAAATACGGTTATTGGATGGATAAATACTTACATTATCGACAATCTTAACAAGCTGAGTTGGAAGATTAATCCTATCCGTTATTATGATATTATTCACGGAAAATATAAGACATTATTCGATGGAACTACAATTGGTTTTAATGTTGGACATATATCCACATTTGCGACTGGCGGTTTCCCGGAGGACGGCTTGTTCATGGCGAACCACGGAGAGCTTGTTGGTAAGTTCAGCAATGGTAAGACAGCGGTTGCGAATAATGCTCAGATAGTCGAAGGTATTGAAGCTGGTGTATACAGGGCGGTCACAGCGGCGAACAGCGGTGGCGGCAAGTCAGGTGGAAACACACCTGTGATAAATGTATATGTCGGCGGCAAACAGGTTACAGATGTTGTTATAAAGGACATCAACGACAGGACCATCCAGACAGGCAAGAATCCAATATTGGTATAGGAAAGGAGTGAGACTGTGGCAGCAGAGCTTGTTATAAATGGAGTGGACATGCCAGATCCAGCGATCAATGGTGGTCTCACTTATGCGCCAGAGAAGATCTGGAGCAAGAACACTGGGCGAGTCTCGGATGGAGAAATGTTCGGTGATATCGTGGCCAGAAAGATGACATTGAAGATTAAGTGGAATTACCTCACAGAATCACAGATAGCACTTATAGAGAGTGCAATCTATGATTCTTTTTTTGATGTTAAATTCAAGGATCCACGAACAAAGCAATATGTAACAAAGAGGATGTATGCAGGCACTCCGACATACCCGGTATATGACATACGTGATGGAATGTACAGGTATACAGGGGTTGGAGTTGACCTGATAGAGAAGTAGGAGATATCGGATGTACACGAAAGTATCAGATAACTTTGGCAATAGAATAATGGGCGATGGCAGAACCTTCAGAGCACGTATAACATGTGATGACACTGTCATAGAATCCGGTTTTGTCAGTGTTGATATGAAGTGTATAGCCGGAACTGGAACAAGCACCTTAGAGATAGGGTGCGCCAGTTCCACGCAGCTTGATATCACAATGATACAGCCGGATATAAGTCTGACCGGCAAGGAATTTCTGCTTGAGATAGGCCTCATGCTTGATGATGACAGTATAGAGTATGTCAAGATGGGATACTTCATGGCCCAGAAACCTACTGTTGATGATGGCAGGATCACATTCACGGCATACGACAGGATGGCTTACAAGATGTCAGGATATTATCTGTCTAATCTCTTATATCCTTGTGATATATCGGAGGTATGTGCAGAGATAGAGACATTGACAGGCATCAGAATGAAGAATGCTCCGTCAGGAATCAACATATCAAAAAACTTTGATGGCTACACATACAGACAGGCAGTTGGGTTCATAGCCGGCCTTACTGGTAAGTTTGCGACATTTGACAGGAACGGAGTGCTTGATTTCAGGTGGTACACGACAACGGATTATTCGGTAGGGCTTAACAGGTCGTTTGATGATGTTGTTGTGCAAGAGAACATGTTTCAGGTTGGGTATATCTCATGTGCTGTTGATGAGAACAGCACAATAAAATCAGGACAGGGGCTTACAGGAATAGCAACAAGCAACTTCCTGATGACACAGGAGATTCTTGACGGCCTGTATGCAAAGCTGAAGGATATGAGCTATCATCCAACGACATGCAGTTTTGCGGGTGATATGAGACTTGAGCTTGGAGATATAGTACAGGTATTGAGCAGAGATGGCAAAGCATATCCGGTGCCGGTCATGAGCTTGGATTTCAGTTATGACGGCGGGCTTATAACGGCTATCGGATCATATGGCAGTACAGAACTCAGTGAAGCGACATATGTAAGCCCAACCGAGAACTATGTGCAGCAGGTATACAGGCGTTTGTACGCAGATAAGCTGGATGCGAAAGATGCGGCTATCAAGTATGCACAGATAGATTTTGCAAATATAGGTAAGGCAGCTCTGGAGCAGTTTTTCGCCAAGTCGGGATTGATTGAAGATGTTGTGGTCGGTGATCAGAAGGTCACAGGAACACTCGTTGGTGTGACTATCCTGGGAGACAGTATCAAGGGTGGTACAGTCATAGCGGATAAGCTCGTCATCAAGGGTGAAGATGGTCTGTATTACAAACTGAATACTGATGGTAACACAGTAGAGAAAGAGCAGACGGATTACAACAGCCTTGATGGCGGTGTGATCAGAGCCAAGTCTATCACGGCAACTAAGATAGCTGTTGATGATCTTGTGGCATTTGGAGCAACAATAGGCGGCTGGCACATAGCGGATGGTGGTTTATACTCTGGCGCAAAAGAGAGTATGAGTAATACATCCCGGGGAACATATCTCGGAAGTGATGGCCAGATAAACATTGGTGATTCTGACAATTTCATAATGTTCTATGTGGATAATAAGGGAGAATCACATCTTGCTATATCAGCAGATAAATTCACCCTTGGCAAACAGAACATAGAAAACGTTATAAGTGACATAAAACAGGATGTTGATAATGTCAGAGATGAGATAACCACACTCCTGAGGATAGAATCATCAAGAGGAACCGTATTTAAAAATAATGCAGTATCAACAGTCTTGTCTGTGGTGATATACCACGGAAAAGACAGGATAACAGAAATAGATAAGTTACATGAAGTGTATGGAAGTTCAGCCTACATCCAGTGGAAATGGCAGAAACTTGATGAAGAAGAATATGGAATAATATCATCCGCCGATTCAAGAATGGGTAACGACGGATTTTCTTTTACCCTTTCACCAGATGACGTGGACACAAAAGTAACTTTCATGTGTGAACTTATAACAGATTAAGGAGGATTATATATATGGCAACAATAAAAGCAGCAGATCAGGTTACTGTACTTGATGTATCAGATGCTTACAACGTAGTGTTGTCAAGCGAAGCATACACATTCCTTGGGGACACGCAGGGAGCTGCGGCCGGTTCTAAATGCACAACAGATGCGGCAGCATATTGTGGTAATAACATGTGTTCCGTTGTTACAGTAGATGCCAAGGCAATAGTTTGCCCAACAGGAGTGACAGCTGCGGTAAGTAACAGTGGAACTTCAAAAGTCACAATCACATTTACTCTGACGGCGAAGCTGACAACTGCATGCGAGGCAACTATCCCAGTTGTTGTTGATGGGGTAACGATCAACAAGAAGTTCTCGTTTGCCGTAGCGAAGACAGGAGCAACAGGAGCTAAAGGCGATAAAGGTGATCAGGGAGTACAGGGACCTCAGGGCCCGCAGGGGGTATCACCAACTGTATCTGTCACAAAGGCTAATGGTGTAACAACAATCACTATCACTGATAAGGACGGCACACATACTCAGACTGTTAAGGATGGCACAAATGGCACTCCGGGAACTCCAGGAACAAACGGCAAGACACCATATTTTCATGTGAAGTATTCAAACGATGGAGGTAAGACATTCACATCCAACTCAGGAGAAGATGTTGGAATGTATATCGGCACATGCACTGATTATAACCCAGCAGACCCGGCAACAGTAGGGGCTTATACATGGGCAAGAATCAAAGGCGAAACGGGCGCCAAGGGTGATAAAGGCGCAACTGGAGAAACTGGCCCTCAGGGTGAGAAAGGCGCAACAGGAGCAACAGGCCCACAGGGCCCTCAGGGCAATGCAGGAGCGGATGCACTGACATTAACAATTACATCAAGTGCCGGAATCATCTTTAAGAATAACACCGGTTCTACGGTACTTACAGCACATGTATTCAAGGGCAGTGCTGAACAAACTATTTCTTCAACAGGAGTAGTATCTGGGATAGGTACAGTCAAGTGGTATGCAGGCGGAGTATACCAGAAGTCTTCAAATACTTATGCGGTGGGTGCAGGAGATGTACCTAACTCACTGGCTATAACATGTCAGCTTGAAGCGTAAGGGGGTGTTTCTATGGCTACAATCAAAGCCAAGGCAGAAATAACCATATTTAATGTCAAGGATGTCAAGAGTGTAACAAGATATTATCTACTTCAGTCATCCACGGCTACAGCACCAGCTAAGCCAACGGCAAATCCTCCCGGTGGGAAATGGGTTACAACTGAGCCAAGCTACACCAGTGGATCTACCAATACTTTGTACTTTGTAGATCAGACAATATTGAGTGATGGTTCTGTGTCATATTCAGATGTATCTAAGTCAAGCAGCTATGAAGCGGCAAAGGCAGCTTACAACAAGGCTCTGTCAGTTGAGAAGTCAGGGAATGAATTGAAGCTATTCTGGGAGAAACTTATAAACGTTGACGAAGCGGATCCGGACAACTATTCAAAGTATATAACATTCAAGGATGGCAACATCATTGTAGGTATCGCTGGACTGAAGCAGCAGCTTGTGATCGGAAGCGATGGTATATACATAACGAATGACAGTTCGGTGAGCGCAGCTAAGGCAGGCGTGGTATGGCTTGGAAAGAATACTATCATCGGTGATAACTCTGGCGAGTCGTCACTGACAGTCAGAGGAGATGTGGGAGCGTCACTTTTTAAGGTAATAGACTCAATCTTAGCATCCACTTGGCTGACCGCAAGGGATAATGCGGTATTTAATGCTGGCGATACCATTCTTGACAACAACTATTACCCGCTCATATCGCTTCCAACCTTAAATTCGACCTGGGCAATAGCGGCATACAATAGTATGTATGGAAATGCTCTTGCGTTTACGAGGACAACAGATAGCGACTATTCAACCGGTACAAACAGGAAAACAGGTAGCTCATCTTATCTTGACAGCGGCATTGGAATGGCACTTGATGGCACAGGTATATCCGGTGCAATAACGGTTAACAGCACAAATGCATCTAATATAACAAACAGAAACCTCAGACGTATCGGCAATGTTGTGCAGATGTACATGTCATGTAAGGTCAAGAAGTCATACGCTGTTGGTAGGACCGGAACTGTAGGTGTTGCATCCGTCCCGACTGGTTTCAGGCCGGTATCGATCGTAGCTGTATCATCCGGTCAGCAGGGACCGCCGGTTACAGGAATCGTGGGGCCTGACGGAAACATCTGCATGATGGGTACTACAGTGAAACTTGCAGCAAATGATGAGATATCACTCTCTGGAACATGGCTGACAGGCGATAAATTGACATCTTAATTTAGGAGGATAGAAAGTATGAAAAATGCAATATGTACAACCGCCGGAGCAATAGGCGGTGTGATAGCATCCCTGTTTGGTGGATGGGATGCAGGGCTGGCAACACTGGTCATGTTCATGGCCATAGACTATGTGAGTGGCTTGGTGGTGGCTGGAGTTTTTCACAACAGTAAGAAAACAACGTCAGGAGCCTTAGAGAGCAAGGCAGGATGGAAGGGATTATGTCGTAAGGGCATGTCCCTTTTGTTTGTATTGATAGCCTATAGGCTCGATCTGGCGATAGGGTCAAACTATATCCGGGATGCGGTGATAATAGGATTTATTGTAAATGAGACGATCAGTATTGTGGAGAACGCTGGTCTCATGGGTGTACCGCTTCCTAAGGTAATCAATAAAGCAATAGATATATTAACCTCAAAGAGCGAAGAGAAAGGTGGGGAATAATATGAATGGAATAGACATCAGTGCATGGCAGGGGGATGCTGGAATAGACCTTGCTAAAGTGCCATACGATTTTTGCATCGTTAAGGCAACCGAGGGAACAGACTATAAGAACAGATACTTTGCAGCGCATTGTGATAAAGTTTTGAGTAGAAAAAAACTTCTGGGAGTATACCACTATGCAAATGGCGGAGATCCACAGAAAGAGGCTGACCACTTCCTTGCGTATGTAAAGAAGTATATCGGCAAGGCGGTACTTATTCTGGATTGGGAAGCCAAGGACAACCATCTGTTTGGTGTCAAGGATCTGGAATGGTGCTTGCAGTGGTGCAGTTATGTGCAGAAAAAGACAGGCATTAAGCCACTGATATACATCCAGAAGAGCGCTATGGATGCAGTGAAGAAAACTGGTTTTGGCCTGTGGGTCGCTCAGTACCCAGATTATGTTGAGACTGGATACCAGGAGCACCCATGGAACGAAGGAAAATATAATTGCTTGATCAGGCAGTATACATCTGTTGGCAAGCTCTCAGGCTACAATGGCAACCTTGACCTCAACAAAGCATACATAAGTGCAGCATCATGGCACAAGCTGGCTACTAAGGCTGTGAAGATTGTCACTATTAAGCCGGTAAAGAAGAGCGTCAACACACTGGCTAAAGAGGTGCTGGCGGGCAAGTGGGGCAACGGTACTGATCGTAAGAATAGACTCACAAAGGCTGGATATGATTACAATAAGGTACAGGCAGCAGTCAACAAGCTCGTCAAGGCTTCACAGATGTCAGAGGACAAGATCATCAATGCAGTTGCTCATGAAGTCATCATAGGCAAGTGGGGCAACGGACAGGAGCGTATCAATAGGCTTAAGGCAGCGGGGTATAATCCAACTATAATCCAGAACAAAGTCAATGAGATTTTGAAGTAGAACAGAGAGCCCATCATAGCAATATGGTGGGCTTTTTTTAGGGGCAATTTAGGGGCAATTTAGGGGCAATTTAGGGGCAAAAAATTGATTTGCCATGATATGTTATTACACGAAGTACCTTCAAAAAGTAACGTATTTAAGCCATTTTGAGATATTTTGACATATCAATATATTAATTATAAAATAAACAATATGTATAAATGTATACAATGGAGGAGAGAGATGAATAGAAGGAGAACAAAAAAGGGGGCGTCGGATTCTACAGAAATGGTAGATACGATAGGCTTCAATATGCGGGATATCCGCAAAAACAGCAGATCTTCGAAGTATACGGTAAAGTATATGGTTGCGGAGATAAATGAGCTCCTGCCGGAGAATCATAAGATAACAGAAGGGATATATTACAAGTGGGAGAATGAGGAGAGGCTTCCGACAGCGCGGCACATTCCGGCTATAGCTAGTGTTCTCGGTGTGTCTGAGACTGCACTTTTTCACTGGCAGGGTATGAAGAATGGAACTGTCAACAGTAAATATAGTCAACTGGTTGAGAGCGTTAAAGCACTTGGAGATGACAAGACGGCTGATATAGCCTGGCTTGCATCGGGTTGGTCAGGTGACCTTAAAGCTCTGGTTGAATTTGACATGCTGTATGCAAGTCTGCCTGCGGAGGACAGACGGGATGTGGCATCTCTTGGAATAAGATTATATGATGTGTGCAGGAAAGAGGGCAGACTGAATCCGGATGTGCCATCTGTGGATTTCTCTTATTTGCAGCAGGCTCTCAGGGATCTGTGGGCATCAAAGTAAGATATAATTGCACAAATAAAAAAAATATCTTTGTTCTATTTGACAAAATATCCAACTTGACATGGTAAAAATCAAAAAAATCTTGACTTGTGCACAAAAAAAGCTATGATAATATCAAGGGCAACCGATTGCGCATGGAGCGTTGCGCAAATGCGGAGATATGTGCTGAACAAAAGGAGACTTGAACATGGAGACAAAAGAGTCAGGCCAGAAGATGACCATTTCTGATGTGGCTGAGGCGTTAAATATATCTAAGACTACAGTATCGAGAGCGATTTCCGGAAAGGGAAGGATCGGTGCCGAGACAAGGCGGAGAGTTCTCGAGTATATAGAGGAGCATAATTATAAGCCAAGCGTTATAGCGAAGGGGCTGGCACAGTCAAAATCCTATAATATAGGATGGGTCATGCCGAGCGACTACAGCGTGGTGGATCTGCCGTTCTTTCAGAAGTGCCTGATGGGATTGCTGGAGATGGCTGCGCCAGTGGATTATGATGTGCTTGTGTGTACAGTGTCACCGGATGATATGAGCCAGTTGGAGAGAATTGTTGAGAATCATAAGGTGGATGGGGTTGTACTTGGAAGAACTCTTGTGAATGATGCCCCGGCAGAATATCTCAAGGAAAAAAAGATACCATTTGTTGTGGTTGGAAGTATGGATGATGACAATGTTGTCCAGGTTGATCATGATCACAGAAGTGCATGCCGTGAGCTTACATCTATACTGCTTGCCAAAGGAATGACTAAGGTAGCCCTCATGGGTGGCAATAAGAATCATGTGGTAACCCTCAACAGGTATAGAGGATATCTTGATGCGATGGAGGATATGGAGGTACCGGTAGATAACAGCCTGGTATACTTTGATATAGATAATTCCGTATTATGTGAACATGCCATTGAAGAGATAATGAAGCAGAAAGCAGAATGCATACTGTGTATGGATGATGGAATATGCCAGAATGTACTTAATATACTGGATAAGAAGGGCATAAAGGTGCCAACTGATGTGAGAGTTGCGTCATTCTACAACAGCTCACTTCTGAACAATTACCAGCCTGCGATCACATCGCTCCAGTTTGATCCGCGTGAGCTTGGAATGGTGGCATGTAAACTGCTGGTGGATTTTATAGAGGGCAACGAAGTTAAGAAGAAGACACATCTGGGTTATGAACTCAGATTAAAAGAGTCAACGAAGTAATTCATAGTTATATATCCTTCCTAGAGGGGCGTCAGTGTTTGGCTGACGCCCTGTTTTTATGTGAAAAGGGCCAGAATATGCGCAATATGCGCAAAAAAATGATGCGCAACGGGCATGAAAATACACCATAGAATATTGCTGTTATAGCAATATTCTATGGTGTAACAAAGAGGAAAGTAATGAAAAACGGCCTAAATGAGTGTAATAATGGCTGGAAAAGGAAATGAAACATGAAAATCTCACATATGGGATTGCAGATGATTAACAAATATTACCATATATAGTATGCAACGCAAACGGGTGCGCAAAATATAACGAACATGGAAACGTTTCCGAATGAAGTGGCTTGTGCAAAATGTATATTTTTTTATTTTAAAAGTTATATGAATTAGTAGTTGACAACAATAAACAGAACTGATAATATATAACCATAAAGAACAACCGATTGCGCACGGGAAACAATAAGGGCAACTAATTTTCTTATTATTTATTTAAAGAGGAGGACATAAGAATGAGAAAGAAAGTTTTATCATTAACACTTGTTGCTGCGATGATGGCAGGATGCCTTGCGGGATGTGGCAACGCAGATTCAAAGGACGAAGGAACAACAGCAGCTGCTGGCGACAGCACAACACAGGCTGCAGCATCAGATGATGCGATTCAGAACTTAATTGATGCAACAACAGGAACTGTAGATCTTTCGGTATGGGCTTCTGAGGAAGATCAGGATCTCACAACACAGGTTATTGAAGAATTCAAGAAAAAGTATTCAGATGTTGACTTCAACATCACACTCGGAGCCGAGTCAGAGTCAAAGACAAAGGATGATATCCTGGTAGACGTTGAGGCTGCTCCTGATGTATTCGCATTTGCTGATGATCAGATCAATGAGCTGGTTAAGGCTGGAGCACTTCAGCCGGTACAGGCTACATATACTTTTGATGTTGCAAACGAGAATGTAGCAGCTTCTGTTGAGGCAGCTTCTGTTGATGGAACATTATATGCATATCCAATGACAGCAGATAACGGATACTTCATGTTCTATGATTCATCAGTATTCACAGAGGATGATGTTCAGTCACTGGATGCTATGATCGAGGCAGCAAAGAAGGCAAATAAGAAGATTGCTATGAACGTATCAGATGCCTGGTATGTATACTCATTCTTCCAGGGTGCAGGTCTTGACCTTACACTTAACGATGACGGACTTACAAATACATGTACTTGGAATCAGGCAGGCGGTACAGACGTAGCTCAGGCAATTCTTGATCTCTTTAAGACTGGCGCATTTGTAGATATGGATGATCCTACACAGGCAACAGCAATCGCTGAGGGTACGATCTGTGCAGCAGTTAACGGAACATGGAGAGCGGCAGACGCTCAGGCAGCATGGGGCGAGAACTATGCAGCAGCTAAGCTTCCTACATACACAGTTGCAGGCAAGCAGGTTCAGATGGCTTCATTCTCAGGATGCAAGCTTGTAGGTGTAAACCCACATTCAAAGAACGTAGGCTGGTCAATGCTTCTTGCTGAGTATCTTACATCAGAGGATACACAGGTTACAAGATTTAAGCAGAGAGGCCTTGGTCCTTCAAACATCAACGCTTCAGAGTCAGAAGAAGTTAAGGCTGATCCAGCTATATCAGCTCTTGCAGCTCAGGCAGCATATGCAACACCACAGCGTGTAGGCGGCAACTACTGGACACCAGCTGAGACACTTGGTTCAATCCTTGCCCAGGGTAATCCGGACGGAACAGATCTTCAGAAGCTTCTCGACAATGCTGTAGAAGGAATTGAAGCACCTGTATCACAGGAGTAATCTCAATTAAGAAGTACTTTGAATAATATTTATAGGTTATAATGAGAATGCCTCATATGTCATTCGTGGCATGTGGGGCATTTTAAAAAGAGAGGAGCTTTTTCATGAAGAAAATATCAGGATTCTTTAAAGCCATAGGAAGATACTTCAAGAATTTTGGTGTTGCTTTTGCAAAAGGTGATATATGGGTTAAGCTCTCAGCGGTTATCATGGGTGCAGGTTACTTCGCAAGAAAGCAGATCGTCAATGGTTTGATCATGCTCATCGTTGAGGCTGCGTTTGTGTTGATGTGCGTAGGCTATGCGGCACCAAACCTTGCCAAATTTGGAACTCTTGGAACTGTAAAGTTTGAGCAGGTATTTGATCCACTCACCATGCAGACAACCACTAATAATTACGACAATTCTTTCCAGATCCTTCTCAATTCGGTGGTTGCGTTGTTCATCATTCTTATATTCGTGCTTTTCTACATTCACAATATCAAGACAGTGTACAAGCTTCAGCAGATGAAGGAAAATGGAGAACATATAAATACATTCAAGGAAGATATGAAGTCACTCTTCAACGAGAAGTTCCACATAACACTTCTCACACTTCCTACAATTGGTGTAGTCATAATGAATATTCTGCCGATACTTATTCTTATAGCGGTGGCATTTACCAATTATGACCAGCAGCACCTTCCACCAAACTCACTGTTTACATGGGTGGGCTTCAAGAACTTCGCAAGCCTGTTCTCAAACAGCATGACAGTCACATTTGGATATTCATTCAGAAAGGTTCTTGGCTGGACACTTGTATGGGCGGTCATGGCAACATTTACCACATTCATAGGCGGTATCCTTCTTGCCAAGGCTATTAATTCCAAGACAACCAAGCTGCCAAAGATGTGGAGAACACTTTTCATCATATCAATAGCAGTTCCACAGTTCGTAACACTGCTTTTGGTTAGAAACTTCTTCGCTGATTCAGGTATTGTGAACACTATCTGTTCAAATATCGGTATCACAGACATGCTTAAGCATGCAGGGCTTGTCAGTGAGCATCTTACATATATACCGTTCCTGACTGATCCTCACTGGGCAAAGGTAATGATCATTCTCATCAATATCTGGGTCGGTGTTCCATACCAGATGCTGATCGCAACAGGTGTTCTGATGAATATACCTACAGATCAGATCGAGAGTGCAAAGATTGATGGAGCAACAAATTTCCAGGTGTTCTGGAAGATCACAATGCCATATATCCTGTTCATTCAGGGCCCGGCACTTATAACAGACTTTGTAAAGAATATCAACAACTTCAACGTAATCTACCTGCTCACACAGGATGTATTCGTCACACAGAATCAGGCGCTTGCCAATTCGCATGCAAAGGAAGTTGACCTTCTTGTTACATGGTTGTTCAGACTTACAAATGAATACTACGACTACAAGATGGCATCTGTTATCGGTATCATAGTATTTATCATATGTGCAGCATTTACACTTATATCATTCTCAAGAATGATCTCAGGAGATAAAGAGGAGGAGTACCAGTAATGAAGAAAACAATAGGTTCGATCGTTAAACATATCGTATTACTTGTCCTCGCAGTTATCTGGCTGGTTCCGATCATCTGGCTGGTTGTCACCTCATTCAGCGGATATAAGGGAATCAACACAGCGCATTTCTTCCCAACTAGCTGGTCTATGGACAACTTTGTTCAGCTGCTCACAAGACCTGACTCGGTTGTGCAGTATGTGTCATGGTTCAAGAATACACTTATCATTGCAGTATTTACATGTATCATCTCTACTATATTTGTAATTATGGTCAGCTATGCGATGAGTTGTATGAGATTCAATGGCAGAAAACAGATCATGAGTGCGTCGCTGATACTCAACATGTTCCCTGGCCCACTTCTCATGATAGCAATTTACTTTATCCTGAAGATGCTGGGACTTACAAACAGCCATTTCGGTATGATCATAGTTTACTCAGCGGGATCGGGACTTGGATTCCTCATCATGAAGGGATTCATGGACACAATACCAATGTCACTTAAGGAGGCTGCCAGACTTGAGGGCGCTTCGGAGGCAAAGATATTTATGAAGGTAATTCTTCCTCTGTGTAAGCCAATAGTAGTGTATCAGGTAATCAGTTCTTTCCTTATACCTTGGGGCGATTTTGTATTCGCAAAGCTTATGCTCAACTCAGGAGTTTCGAAGGACTGGACAGTAGCTATAGGTCTTTACAATATGCTTGAAAAATCACTTGTCAACAAATACTTCTCAGTATTCTGTGCCGGCGGTATCGTGGTAGCTATCCCTATCTCAATACTGTTCGTCATCATGCAGAAGTACTATGTAGAGGGTGTAACTGGCGGTTCTGTAAAGGGTTAAGGCGGACGGTCTGAGAGAAATGAGAAAATTTATTTTGGGCAGGTGTCTGCGTACCGGATGGACCACATATGGATGGTGGTGTGGATGCCTGCTATAATTAGCCCTAAAATAGGGCAGACAGGATGAAAAATGAGGATATTGTCGCTTATTTGGGGACAATTATCTTTAGATCAAAAGGTTACAACATATACGAAATAGGAGATTTAAGATATGGAGAATACATTTATTGTAAACATTATCCATCGTCCTGAGATGGTTCCTGAGTATGCCGAGAAGGTTACAGGCCATGGTCAGGCAGAGGATATCGGAAGAAAAGCTCTCCTCACAGAGTCACTGGACATATTCAAGTTCCAGCAGGAGACAGCTCACAAGAACGGACTCAAGACTACTATTCAGATGACATATGCCAGTCTTTTCAATGAGGAGGCTGTATCACTCGCCAAGGAGCATCATGAGAAGTATGGAGATGAGATAGCGCTCTCACTTCTTGGACTTCCTTGCACAGAGTTCAGAGAGAAGTACAAGACCAAGGACTTCTGTATCTGGATGTTCTCAATGGAGGACAAGAAGAATATCGTCGATGACGTATTTGGAAAGTTCCATGATATATTTGGTTTTTATCCAGTGTCTACAGGTTCATACTATATGGATGCTGAGCTCACAAACTACATCAAGGAGAAGTATCCATCAGTCAAGTGTGCAGTTGCAACATGCTGGGAGGAGGGCCCTAAGGCTTACCACACATGTAACAACTCATGGTACACACTGTTTGATGGCGGCCCATGGAATCCATGGATACCTTCAAAGCAGAACACACATGCACCTGCAGCAAATGAGGCTGAGGACAGCGGAATCGTCGCTATCCCTCATCTTTCAAGAGATCTGCTGGCATGTTACGATGGAAATGGTTCTAACTTTGGTACACATCCACAGAACGTTCTCCGTGGAATGATCTATGACAGCAAGACATGGGAGTACCCATATCTGTACAACCTTATCGACCAGTATCGTCATCTGGCTAAGTTCAACAATGGATATTCATACAACATGATGTTCGTTGGACCGGGCTGGCTGAATAAGATGGGACGCTGGGAGGCTCCATACGAGCTGCTCAAGAAGAGCTACGAGGATGGAATGAAGTATTATGGCGACCTGAAGAAGGAAGGCAAATGTATTGACATGACAATGGCTGAATTTGCTGACTTCTACAGAGAGAACAAGACATACGAGGAGCCTGAGTGTGCTCTTTGGAAGGATATACTGTACGGATCAGACAAGCAGATATTCTGGTACTGCGATCCATACATGAGAGCCCAGATCAACATGGATCAGGGCGGTGCGATCGTTGACCTCAGACCATACGCTGCAAAGCTCAACTGGCCTGTAGGTATCGGAACTCCACATGTTCAGGATGCTTCATATCCATTCCTGATCCAGGAGAAGTACAGAGCAGGATATTTCACACACTATGCTGGAGAGGGTACTGTAAGAAGTGCCAAGATCAGCTACAAGGGTGAGGAGGTCGACCTCTGTCTGTGCAGAACAAAGGCAACATTCTCGCAGGAGGGAAGCACAAGAATCCTTACACTTGACCCGGTTGACATCGAGTTCTACGATCTGACAGTTAAACTTCAGACAAAGATATATTTTGAGGAGGGTTCATCCAAGATAAGACATGAGAGAACTATCCTCGAGATGAGCAACCCTGATGCAGAGGTTGAGATCAATGAGTACATGGTGGCATGCTACGGTACAACAGAGTACCCAGAGGACATGACAGGAATCACTCTCACAGCAAAGAATGCTTCAGAGAGCAAGTCACTCACATATGAGTATAAGTGCAGAGAAGAGGATCTCGCAAGCGCCGATGAGGTGTCAGCAGTTATACCTGCGATCGAGACAAAGGCTGCCATGGGAGCATCTGGCAGCGATGCAACAGGATATTTCAAAGAGGGATATGCGTTCTCGCCAATGTTCACTCTTGGTTATACAAAGACACTTAAGGATAAGGAGGTATTTTCAACATGGCTCAGTCTGGAAAAGGCAAATTAAATTACAGATGTCCAATGTGTTTTATGAGAGATCTGGATATAGATATGTTCTATGATAAGGACAAGAAGGAATACTACTGTATCCGTTGTCAGTATGTTGGACCAGAGGAGGACGTTCTGGCAAAGAACGAGCTCATCAGAATAAAATATGGAAGAATGTATGACAGGATTACATTTGACGACTAGGTGACAGATGTCATCTTGATAGAAGGCCGCCGACAGATGAAGATGAACTGGTACATCAGGGGTATGCAGAACATTTTTCTTCGGCGGCTGTTCTTGGTTATAACAGGCAGTAAAATAAATGCAGGTGAAGGAGACAAAAATATGGCAGATTATATAAAGGGCGTGGATCTCTCCGCTGTTGCCGAGGTTGAAGAGCTGGGTGCGAAATATTATGACAATGGTGTGCAGGGAGATATATTTGACATACTTAAGAACTATGGTGTGAATTCTGTGAGACTTCGTCTGTGGAATGATCCGTACACGGAGGACGGCGTGCCTTATGGCGCGGGCACAAATGACCTTGAGGTATACAAGAAACTCGCGAAGCGCGCTATGGATCATGGAATGAGCATTCTGCTTGATTATCACTATAGTGATTTCTGGGCTGACCCGGGCAAGCAGAGGGTGCCAAAGGCGTGGAGAGGCATGGATGCGGATCAGCTTGAGCAGGCTGTGTACGACTACACAAGGGAGACTCTTTTAGAGATGAAAGATGCGGGCGTTTTACCTCAGCTTGTTCAGGTTGGAAACGAGCTTACAAACGGACTGATGTGGCCGCTGGGACAGAAGCCGGAGTATGACAATATCGCGAAGTTTGTGAGCGCAGGAATAAGGGCGGTCAGATCGGTTGACTCTGATATTCCGGTCATGATACATCTCGACAATGGCGGCAACAATCCTATGTATGTGGACTGGTTTGATAACTACATGGAAAGAGGAGAAAATTTTGATATAATTGGAATGTCGTATTATCCGTTCTGGCATGGAACCATGAAGGAGCTGGAGGCAAATATGCGGGATATGGCGGATAGATATGGCAAAAAGATAGTTATTGCTGAGGTTTCCATGGGATTTACCATGGAGGACTATGCTGACTATGAGAAACTGGGGCCTGACGATAGAAAGGGCTATGCCACAAAACCTTCACTGGTGGAGAATCTTGACTACTCTATGACACCTGAGGGACAGGCGGAATTTATGAACGACATAATGAAACTGATAGATGATGTTCCTGGTGGTGATGGCTTTTATTATTGGGAGGCAGGCTGGATACCAGTACCGGGAAGCGGCTGGGCTACGGAAGGTGCTCTGTCATATATAGAGGAGTCTGGACCATGCGGAAATGAATGGGCAAATCAGGCACTTTTTGATTATGACGGACATGCTCTGCCGGCACTTAAGACTATACGTGATTACAAGCCGCTGCACAGCGACTATCCACTTAAGTGAATTATGGGGACGGAGGTGTCTGTCCCCTCCGTCCCCGTGGTTTCTGATAGTAAAGTACATATTTTTGATACATTTGGATATGTTTTGGTTGGGCGGGTCTGTGTATAATATATACAGATGCGCCCTTTTAATATATTTGGCAAATTTACAGATGGGGGACAGGACGGGTTGTTCTGATTGATCAGGAGGTAAGGTATGAAAAAAGTAGCATTGTTCATGGATGGCTGGAAGAGGTATTTCACCTACGCCTGGCCGCTGGGATTTATGCAGAAGATAAAGGAGACCAGGGCTGATGTGAATTTGTACATATTCAACAGCAATGGCAATTGGAACAGGGACGACGGTTACAGCTATGGAGAATACAATATATATAATCTGCCGGAGCTGACAGACTTTGATGGGATCATAATATCTGTCAACAATATCAAATATCCGGAAGTCACGGCGGAACTGCTGGACAGGATAAGGAAGAGCGGAGTTCCGGCTATAAGCCTCGAGACTGCTTTTGACGGTCTGCATTTTGTGGGTATAGACAATTATGATGCCATGTATGACATGACTCGGCATATGATAGAGAAACACGGTGCGAAGAAGGTGTGGTATCTTGCCGGACCGAAGGACAACTATGAGGCTCAGGAGAGATGCCGGGCATTCAGGGACTGTATGGATGAATATGGCCTGACTGTGGATGATGAGAATGTCCTGTTTGGAGATTTTGGTTTCAATGACGGTGTGACGGGCTTTGAGGAGCTGCTCAGAGCACATGGACATACGTGTATAAAACACGAGAAGGATGGACCTGATTACGGCGGCCCTGCGGAGGTGTACGGTGAGATAACCAGTGGCAGTTTTGCGGATTCTGCTCCGAATGCCGAGACTTCGAATAATGATGAGATGGATGATAGAAGGCTGGAAGAACGGGAGATAGTGAAGAAGATCCTTCCAGATGCAATAATCTGTGCAAATGACAACCTGGCTGTGGGTGTGTGCAACAGAGCTGAAGCACTTGGACTTTCAGTGCCAAAGGATTTTAAGGTTACAGGATTCGACAACTTTGATAAAGCAGCGTACTATACGCCGCGCATAACAACGGTGAGCAGGATCCGTGAGAAGATCGGAGCTGCGGCTGCAGAGATCATGTTGAATATATGGGCGGGAAACAATCCGGATACCAGCTCCTATATAGATTATAATTGTATATTCACGGAGAGCTGTGGCTGCGGCGCGGATGCCATGCTGAACGGCAGACAGTACCTGAAGAATTATATAATGGGAGTTGTGGAACGCGAGGAGATAGATGAGAGCACGCTGGATTTCACGCATTTGCTCAGCAAATGTGGTGATTACAGTGGTCTTTATCCCTGTGTCCAGACGGCATATTCGCAGGCAGGGTGTAAGAAATGCGTTATGGTTGTCGACAGATCCCTTGTGGAGATGGGGGGAGCCGGCTCGACTCTCTCAGCAGCATACGATGAGGATGTATTTGCTGTGAAAGGCTATCCTCAGAGAATGCAGATCGTGTACAAGCAAGGCGTAGCGGATGATGGTGACGATACATACCATAGTATGTTTCCTCTTCTGGATGATGAGGCAGGCGGCAATATATTTTTATTTGCGCCATTTCATTTTGGAGAAAAGGCAGTTGGGTTCTGCTGTGTCGAAAATGGATATTACCTCATGGATAAGCAGCTTTGGTCAACTGTAATGAGCGAAGTGAATGTAGCCATGATAAACCTGTTCAACAAATGGAGGCTAGAGCAGATCAATCAGGAGCTTACGGCGATATCCATAAAGGATCCACTTACCCAGATATATAACAGGGAAGGTATGAGACAGATCGCCGCAAAGGCATTTGACAAGGCTGCGGGTCAGGGCAGGGCACTTCTCATAATGTTTGCCGATATGGACAAGCTCAAATATATAAATGACACTTATGGTCACGAGTACGGAGACAAAGCTATAAGGAGTGCCGCAAGAGCCATAGCAGGTGGAGGCGGAATAAGCAGTATTCCGGTTCGATACGGCGGAGATGAATTCGTATCCATATCTATATATGATGAGACGGAATCTCCTGAGGAAAGAAAGACGGCGATCCTTGAGAAAGCCAGGGAGATAGCTGCACAGGAGAAGCTTCCATTTGCCTTGGAGTTTAGTATAGGTTATGTTATAACAGCCCCGGATGGTGATAAAACCCTTGAGGAGTATGTGAGGGAAGCGGATCACAGCATGTATCAGGAGAAGATACAGAGAAGGGTAAGCAGATAATAATAAAAAATTATCAAAAAATGGAGAACCAGGTTTTATGTGCTGATTCTCTATTTTCATTTAGTATGTTATAATTAACTGTCATTATGATAGTTTGCGCAAGCACAGCTGTCGCAATGCTCATTTTATCATGTGGACACAACGTGGATTATTTATATTAGATAATTAGGATCAAAAGGAGGATATACAATGCTTAAGAATGTAACAGACACAGTATTTTATGTGGGTGTGGATGACAAGAACATAGACCTGTTCGAGAATCAGTACATCGTGCCAAACGGAATAGCGTACAACTCATATGTCATCATGGACGAGAAGATCGCTATCATGGACATGGTGGATGCAAAGTGTGCAGACCAGTGGTTTGCAAATGTGGCAGAGGTGCTTGGCGACAGAAAGCCGGATTATCTCATCATATCCCATCTTGAGCCGGATCATTCCGCCAATCTTGGTGATGTGCTTGCGAAGTATCCGGATATCAAGATCGTATCAAATGCCAAGCTTTTCGGAATGCTTCCAAATTTCTTCGAGGTTCCTGTGGCTGACAGAAGCGTGACAGTTGCGGAGGGACAGACACTCTCACTTGGAAGCCATACGCTCCAGTTCTTCATGGCTCCTATGGTCCACTGGCCTGAGGTTATGGTCACATATGAACAGAGTGAGAAGATACTCTTCTCAGCGGATGCATTTGGCAAGTTCGGCACTCTGGATACCGACGAGGACTGGGCATGCGAGGCGAGAAGATATTACTTCAATATAGTAGGAAAGTATGGAATGCCTGTACAGGCACTTCTGAAGAAGGCAGCAGGACTGGATATCCAGAAGATATGTGCACTCCACGGACCAATCCTCACAGAGAATCTTGAATATTACATCGGAAAATATCAGTTGTGGTCAACATACACACCTGAGGATGAGGGAATCTTCATCGCATACTGCAGTCTCCATGGCAACACAGAGAAGGCTGCAAAGAAACTGGCGGAGATACTTGAGGCAAAGGGTGCGCCAAAGGTTGCGATATCAGACCTCTCAAGGGATGATATGGCAGAGTGTATAGAGGATGCGTTCAGATACGACAGACTGGTTCTGGCAGCCCCAACATATGATGGCGGTGTGATGCCTGTCATGGCGGATTTCATCAACCACCTGAAGATGAAGGCGTACCAGAAGAGAAAAGTGGCATTCATTGAGAATGGTTCGTGGGCTCCAATGGCAGCCAAGCTCATGAAGGAACAGATGTCAGCGATGAAGGATATAGAGATCGTGGACGAGCACGTGACCATAAGGTCTGCGTTCAAGCAGTCGGATGTGGCAGCACTCGAGGCTTTGGCTGGAAAACTGTTATAAGAGATAAGGATAATAAACATAAAGTAAGTCTGAAACCGACTTACATACGTAGTTATTATTCATCTAACAGGTGAGTTGTCACAATAAAGTTGTTACACAGAGTTGCTATACATATCGTGAGCAGGGAATTTGAACCCGCCGGTCCTTAGGTGGCGCTGTGAGGCGGCACCTTAGTACCGCTGCAGGGCGAAATAAGCGGAAGCGACCCAGCGAATGATATGTATAGTAGCTCTGTGTTCAAAGATAGAATTGGCAACTCACCGTCCTATCAATAATGTAAGGAAGGTGTAAGACATGGCTAAGTCCATGGTTTCCGGTAAGCCCCTCAGTCTGATGCTGCAGTTTGCCACCCCGCTCTTGCTCGGCAATCTGCTCCAGCAGACGTACAACATAATAGATGCGGCTATTGTGGGGCAGATACTGGGAGATAAGGCTCTGGCGGGAGTTGGAGCAAGCAGCAGTATACAGTTTCTGGTTCTGGGATTCTGTATGGGCTGTTGCACAGGATTTGGTGTTCCTGTTGCAAAGTTTTTTGGTGCAAATAATCTGCACAAGATGAGAAAGTATATATTTAACGGCGCGGTGCTGACGGGCATCATAGCGTTGATGGTCACGATTGTATGTTCGGTGTGCTGTAATCAGATACTTCATCTGCTTTCGGTTCCGCAGGATATATATGACAAGGCATATGCTTATCTTATAGTTATATTCCTGGGAATTCCGTTCACACTCATGTACAACTATCTGTCAAGTGTGCTCAGGTCTCTGGGAGACAGCAGAACGCCGTTCATGTTTCTGGCGTTCTCGGCAATACTCAACATATTCCTTGACCTGTTCTGTATAGTTGTCCTCAAATGGGACTGCGCCGGTGCGGCTATAGCAACCATCACGGCACAGGCGGTGAGTGGAATATTGTGTCTTGTATATATCTTCAAGAAGGTTCAGATCATGCATCTTGAGGCGGAGGACAGGGAGATAAAGGGATCTGCAGTGAAGGAACTTCTCGTCATGGGAATTCCGACAGGCCTGCAGTTCTCTATAACAGCCATAGGAAGTATGGTCATGCAGTCCGCAAATAACAAGCTGGGCAGCGTGTACGTATCAGGCTTTACAGCCGGTATGAGGATAAAGCAGTTCACTATGTGTCCATTTGATGCATTTGCAACGGCGGCATCTGTGTTCTGCAGCCAGAACCTTGGCGCCGGACAGGCAAAGCGTATAAAGCAGGGCTTGTGGCAGGCGATTGCTGTTGCAGTTGGATACGGTATAGTCGCAGGACTTGTGATGATAATATTTGGAAGACCGCTCTCCATGATATTTGTCAAGAAGAGCGCAGTGGATGTGCTTGACGCATCTGCCAAGTATCTCAGATGTATGGGCTGCTTCTACTGGAGCCTTGGAATACTGAATGTTGCACGAATGGTGACACAGGGCCTGGGATATTCCGGCCGTGCCATATTCTCCGGCGTCACGGAGATGCTGGCAAGGATCATAGTCAGCCTTGGATTTGCCGGAACATTTGGATTCACGGCCATCTGTTTTGCTGACCAGACGGCGTGGGTCACGGCGACCATCTACATATTGCCGACATGTCTCTACTGCGTGAAGAAGTCCACGGCGAAGATTGCTGCGGGAACGGTGTGATATGGAAAAGATAAAAATGCGTATGAATAACCGAGACTGTTGTCTGAGGATTCATACGCATTTTATAGTTGTGACATATTCGGGTTATATATTACTTTTCCTTGCTGTCATCAAGCAGCTTGGGAGTGTTGGAGTTTAATGGGGATAGTATGCTGCGCCCTATCTGCTTTTCAAGGGATTCACGGGCATTTCTGGCAATATTGCCACCTTGGATGGTAGCATCTGTGGCCTCGGTTATACCTTGAGGATTAGTTGCCTTTGATATCTCAGTTGTTGATATTTCTGCAAGAGCATTCAGGACAAGCTCTGTGTTAGTCATATTGTCTCTGAGATTTTCTTTTTTCAGTCCCTTAAACTTTTTATATTCCTTCACTGTCTTTCCTGACCATGCGGCAGTAAGTATGTTTGTAAGAGAAGCATACTGTCTGGAATCGGTAATGCCGGCACGTCTCCACTCATTGGTCATATCTTTACGAATCTCTATCCCACGCATACGCTGGGCTATCCATTCTTCAGAATATCCTTTGTTGCGGTATGATTCTATAGCACGATCTATAGCAATCTGAGGATCAACTTCCTCGTCCAGACGTTGTTTGCCTACCATTGCCAGCCATTGCTTGAATGGCTCAGCCTTTTTTGACGGAATGGACTGGATAATTCTCAATAGCCCATGTGTGTTGGTTGCTTGGATTTTACGCATTTTACCATCAGCGGCTATCATTTGAATAGGGGTACAAATTGTACCCCAGTTAGCTGATAATTCTGGGTCGCGGGATCGTAACTTTTTTACATATTGTTTTGGGTCGGAACTATCGGTCAAAACGTCAATTACATCAATTATGGAAAAATACCATTCCTCCTCCTGTGAGTGCCATACTTTTCTGACTTTATCATCATATATAAATTCAAGTTCCTGTTCGCTTAACTCTGGTATATCTGATACCTCAACAGGAACAGTCGAGGAAGTATTCTCATCATATACATAAAAAAGCATAATAATCACTCCAATCCATTAAAATTTTGCCCTTAACTCCACTACCTTACCAATGATCTTGACAGGTTTATTTTTTATGGTTTCATCGTCAAAATAGAGCGGTGCATAGCTGGGGTTGGTGGAAATCAGTTCCAGTCCTTCTTTATATTTTCTCAGGCGTTTGCACACGGCGTATTCACCAGCTATTGTAGCAATAACAGTGTCCCCTGTGTCTGCATCATCCTGTTGACGGACAATTACAACGTCGCCGCTGCTGATCTTGGGTTCCATGCTATCCCCCTTTATTCTAAGAGCGTAGAATTCGCCAGTTTTAGCAAGACTTTCGGGTATTTCTTCTGTATCAATAATCTTTTCGGTTGAACAAAATGTTTTGTCACATGATATATAATCAAATACAGGAATTACATATGCCTCTGATTTCTTTTGGCTTCTTATGATATCTTTTTCTTCCAGAAGATCAGACCTAGAGCAATTGAAAATAGCACACATGTGGTCAATTTTGTCCATTCGGGGAGACTTTAGCCCGTTACACCAATTTGACACAGTTGCAGTGCTGACATTCATCTGCTTAGCAAAGGCAGCTTGAGTATATTGATATTTATTAAGAAAAAAGAAAAGATTCTTTGCAAATTGGTCATTCATTCTTCTTTCAAATTCTATATCGGACATAGTAATCAACCTCCTTTTGAACAAATTATACACTTAAAGCTAATTTAATACAATACAAAATAACTATAAGTTAACTTATAGTAAAAAATAACAGCGAGATAAAAAGGGGAACAAACTTTGACATATCCTTCTATTCATTATAAAATTAATCTGATTTTAATGTTTCTCATATCTTGGTTTAATCATCGATTAGTATAGTAACAACATCAGTTGATGATATCAGCAACAAGCAATCAGAAAGACGACAGATCGTCGGAAGATGATGTAACCAAGATAAAGAGAAAGGGTGTAATGATTATGGATAAACTTGAAAAGGTAGAAAAGTTAAGAGAAAAGACAGGCGTCAGCTATGAGGATGCGAAGAACGCTCTGGAGGCATGTGATTATGACCTGCTGGATGCGATCATTTATTTGGAGAAGCTGGACAAGGTGAAAGCTCCTGAGGTGGAGAGCTTCACCACGGGTGCAGAGCAGCAGAGCTCAACAGAGTTCGAGCAGGCACAGCAGACATATACAAATGACTGCAATAAAGTGACGTTTGGACAGATGATGGACAAATTTTTCAAATGGTGCGGCAAGGTGTTAAAGAAGAGTGTGGATAGCACATTCATAGTAGAACGCAGAGGCCAGACCATGATAAACGTTCCGGTGCTGGTGCTTGTGATCGCACTTATACTTGCATTCTGGGTAGTGCTTCCACTTCTTGTGGTAGGTCTCTTCTGTGAGTGCAGGTACCATTTTGAAGGAATCGGCGACATCAACGTAAACCTTAATAGCGCATGTGACAAAATGGCAGACTCAGTTGACAACCTTAAGTCCGACGTCAACAACAAGTAATCAGAAAGATATATAAAAACAATATCAACACAGAATAAAAAGCTATATGTAATAAAAACAACATATATATCAAGTTGGTATAAACTGAAAAAGAAAAATATTAAAAGTAAAAACAGACATAAAAAAGATGAAAACAGGAATATCTTTTACCGATATTCTGTTAATTACCAGCTGATATAGTTTGGTTTTGAGAATGTAATGTCTGTGAAATATACCTCTGCAATGGGTAGCTGTGGCGACTGAGCTTTGGTGCTTCTTGCCGAGGCAGAGACCACAAACGTCCTTATCGCGGTCGGCGCCGAGTGCAGATAGAAGCAAGCCAAAGCGAAGAAAGATAGGCGTAATTGCAGAGGTATATTTCACAGGCTTACTTAAAAACCAAACTATATCAGCGTCCGTCATAAAAGAAAGGAAAAAGATATGGCACAGAAGATTCTCATTGTGGAGGATGAAGAGAAAATTGCAAGATTTGTGGAGCTGGAGCTGCTGCATGAGGGATACGAGGCGGAGAAGGTATTTGATGGAAGAACAGGGTTGGACAAAGCTCTGTCCGGTGGCTTCGACCTCGTGGTGCTGGATGTGATGCTTCCGGGACTCAACGGTCTGGAGGTGCTTCGAAGAATCCGCAAGGAGAGTGATGTGCCGGTCATCATGCTGACCGCGAGAGATGCGGTCATGGACAAGGTATCTGGTCTTGATGCCGGTGCAGACGATTATCTCACCAAGCCATTTGCCATAGAGGAGCTGCTTGCCAGGATAAGGGTTGCGTTGAAGAGACGCGGAGTTGCGGAGGTTCACACACACAGGATAGAGATCCGTGGAGTGTGCATGGACACCGACAGGCATGAGGTTACAGTGTGCGGCGAGATAGTTGAGCTGACAAACAGGGAATTTGAGCTGCTGAGAACACTCATGGAGAACAAGGACATCGTTATGGACAGGGAAAAGCTGCTGAATGCGGTGTGCGGATATGATTATCTGGGAGAGACCAATATCATAGATGTGTATGTGAGGTATCTGAGAACAAAGATAGATGACAGATTTGGAGTTAAGCTGATCACCACTGTCAGAGGTGTCGGATATGTTATCAAAGAATGACCATTTTGGATGCCAGGATAGAGCAGATAGATATGTGACAAGCCAGCAACGCATGACACGGATACGCATAGATAGAGAGAAAATACATGGGAAAGAAAACTAACGAAAACAAAAGAATGTCATCGATAGCCAGAAGGATAAATATGAGCTTCTGGCTAAAAGAACTGGGCAATGTGATACTTATAGATATCGTCATTGCCTTTCTTATTGTAAGCGCATTTGCCGTGTGGGGAAGAAAGCAGCTTCCACAGGGCGTGGGCGGAATGAGATATTACGTTGAGAAAAATGAAGATGGCGGAGCGTATGAATATATAATAGAAGGGTCAGATGAGAAGAAGTACAGATATGACGTTAAGATCTTTTGGGATATCATAGAGCTTCCGGGCATTATATTGCTGGGGATGGAGACTATAGTGTTGTTTGTTGCGTTGTTCAGGACAGCGGATGTCAGAAGGAGATTAAAGCCGTTGAACGATCTGGCAGTTACGGCGGAAAAGCTCAGCAAAGAGCCGATGGATCACAATAAGATAGACGATCTGGAGAAGGCCATATCACACCTGTCTGCGGATGATGACGAGCAGGTTATACACACCGGAGACAAGGATCTCCAGAGCATAGAGATCGCGCTCAACAATCTGCTCAGAAATATGAAGGAAAATGAGAAACGTCAGATGAGATTCGTGTCGGATGCTTCCCACGAGCTCAGGACGCCTATTGCGGTGATCCAGGGATATGTGAATATGCTCGACCGATGGGGTAAGGAGGACGAACAGGTTCTGGAAGAGTCCATAGAGGCGCTGAAAAATGAATCCCAGCACATGAAGGAGCTTGTGGAACAGTTGTTATTCCTTGCAAGGGGCGACAGTGGAAGGCAGCACCTGAACATGGAGAAAACCGATCTCAACCGCATGGTAAGTGAAGTGTGGGAGGAGTCCATGATGATAGACGAGAGCCACAGATATGAGTTCCGTGGTACTGAGAATGAGGCGTGTGTGCTCGGCGATGTGGCGATGATCAAGCAGTCCGTCAGGATATTTGTCCAGAACGCGGCGAAGTATTCTGAACCCGGCACGGCCATAATACTTGGTGTAAAAGAGGAGCCCGGTTATGTCAGTTATATGATAGAGGACGAGGGAACCGGAATGAATCCGGGCGATCTGGCTCATATATTTGACAGATTTTACCGCTCGGATGAGGCCCGGAATAATGAGACCGGAGGCTCAGGTCTTGGCTTGTCCATCGCTAAATGGATAGTTGATGCCCACGGAGGTACCATACAAGTCATATCCAGAGCGGATATAGGATCAAGATTTGTTGTGAGATTCCCTAAAATTGCTTAAAAAGAGAGGTTGCATATATTTATTGGTAATCTGAGTATCTGTGGTTGCTGAACAATCCCAGAATACAGCCTGCACTTCCTAAAATTATGTATTCTTTCATAAAAGAGGCGAGAGTCTTAACTGAGTGAACATCAATATACCATGGTATGATAGCATTAAAGAGATTTCCTCCGCTAAGAGACAGGATGATCAGTGTAAATGATAAAATGATGGCTATGGTGATGTTCTTCGCTGTATATACTGTGCCGTAATATAAACCGCAGAAGCAATATATTATAATAAGATTTTTGGCTATAAATCTTTCTGGGTAGAGAATTGTCCTGAAGAACAACAACGATGTTATGGCACACATTAATAAAGACAGGTATAAAAATGGAATAATTGTTTCTACCCATTTTATTCTGTGGGCTATGTAAAAAAGTTCCCGGCTTGGGCTATATACAAACGGCATAAAGGTTATTGTATATAGCAGCATAACGCACACAGGATATGCTATGCAGTAACACTGCTGCAGTGCGTTTTCTTTATCCTGCAGATCAAGGGGTTTCATCATCATAAAGCCCGTAATAGCAGCTAAAACAGCTATAATTACACAGAGTATCATTCCCTTACGCAATATAAATAGTGAGTTATGTATTCTTTGCACCATAGTTACACTCCGTTCCTGTAAGACTTAAGAATATACATGTATCCATCTTCCAAAGTGGGATCAGCTGATGCAGGCTCTGAGGTATCAATAGAAGGGGAAGCCCAAAGCCTGGTCATGGCTGTTTTGATTCCGTCTGTAGTGTCTTTTGCAATTATATAGCCTTGATCGATAATTTCTATATAATCACACAAAAACTCCGCATCGTCTACGATGTGTGTGGATATAATAATTATCTTGTCATCACAATTGGTTTGTTTTATAAGATCCCTGAATCTGAGTCTTTCCTCAGGATCAAGACCTGCTGTCGGTTCATCGCATATTATTATAGGGGGATTGCCAAGAAAAGCCTGGGCGATTCCAACACGTCTCACCATTCCGCTAGACAGAGTATGAGCCTTTTTGTCAATATAACTTGATAAATTGACACTCTCTATAACTGATTCGATGTCTTCATCAAGACTACATGATGAAATACCCTTGGAAAATGCAATATAACGCATACATTCTCTTACGGTCATTCCGGGAAAAAGACCAAATTTCTGAGGCAGATACCCGATATCAACAGAATGTATATTTGCTCCGTTCAGGAGAATGCTTCCGGTAGCTGACGGATATAACCCAATAAGGGATCTCATGAATGTGGTTTTGCCGGCACCATTAGGACCGAGTAGTCCGTGTACTCCTGATTCAAAATTACAGTTTAAATTGTGAAGAATTGTGTTCCTTCCCAAAGTAGTTGTCATATTTTTTATTTCCAGCATAATAATCCCCCTTTATCTGAACGGATACAAGTTACTTTATTCTGTTGTTTCAGTGATGCCAAGTTCGTCGTATACATCTTCCTGAATCTTTTGAAGTTCCTCATCGGTGAGAATTGAATCAATATTGTACCAATTACCTGTCTGTATATAATTGGTGTAGTAAATATCCAAATTACCTGCAGCATCAAACATCACCATGTCAGAACCGTACATATATGCATTTCTGTGTATTGGTTGTATCAGGATTGTTTTCCCAATAAGGGAATAATCAGTTGCCTTTTCTTCAGGTGTATAGTTTATATATTTTTTTATCTGGCTTGTTATGTAGTGGTTTCGACTCGGATCGGTGTCCGCGCCAATATATGGGAAAATGTATCGCACATTATCAATAATCTGTTCGCTCCAAAATATGCCGGAAACAATGCTTAGCTGATCACTGAAACCACTGAACGTGTCACCGGACATGTTGAGATTGCTATACGTAGTAAAATCAGAGCATATGGATACTGTGAACCTGCTCAGATCCTTAGGAAGCTGGCAATATCCGTTTTGAAATAAGTCTCCATTCCCAGCAATTGGGTAATACGGGAAGTTCCCGGGAAGATATGCACCATTTTCCCCTGTGTAGCAAATATTATAGGATTTCCCTGTATATTTTATGTATACGGATGAGAGATCACCGGTTTCGTTGTATATGCATAGCTTATTTCCATTTCTGCTATAGCGGACAGCATGATCCTGGTCATCTGTTATGTATTTGATATCGTAATCTTTACAGAGTATAAAATGGTATTCAGGGAGACTGGTGTCTGATAGCTGCATATACATATCTGCGATCAAATTCTTCCTTATGTCAAAATGTATGTCATACTCTGTAACGTAAAAATCTATTTCCTTTGTTGGAGTAAGTAATTCCTGTTCATTTGCAAATAAATCCGAGGAATCATCTGCGTATCCAGGGTTACTGCCACTATATGGGATGTTGCAGATATAAATAAAGGAAAACGAGCATAACACCGAAAATATGGTGGCAAAAATCAAGGATAATTTCTTGTATCTGAAGAAATTTGTGATCAAATATACAGATATCAGACCAAATACTATATACAAAGGTTTGGCCAGGAAATGTATATTTACAGGAATTAAAGCTGCCTCATCTGGAATATAAGTAAGAGAAGCGCAGAATATGTTGGATATTTCCTGTATACTGCCGATTTTATCTTCCGTTGGAAATGTGAACTTACCTGATTGCAATATGGCAACTATGGTGAACCCAAATAAAGCAAGATAGGCAAGGATAGTATTGCTGATATACGATATGATGAGTCCGATAATAACAGCACAAGTGTTGACCATAAATACATGTGTGAAAATAGCCTTAATTGTATATATATAAAAGTCTGCAGAGGAAGAACCTGACAGTATACAAAGGCATATACATAGAACAAACATGCACATACATAATAAGCCGTTTATGATAGAGAGAATAAGCAGCTGCTGTGATTCCCTTTTAATTGATGACATAGTGTATGTGCTTATGCTCTCTACCACATTGTATTTTTTTACGATAGATATGAATTCAAAGGACAAGTACAAAAACAGAATATAATAATATATGGAATTTCCAAGCATCATATCTGTATGTTCAACTATATCAATGTAGTTGAATTCTCTAAGCAGACTGTCTTCAATGAATTTGTATACTGAGTATAAAATACAAAATATGATAGCAGCGATGGAAGGCCAAAAGCATTGTGGAGTTTTCCTGAATAGTATGTAATTCTGTTTAAGCATTGCTTTACCTCCTATCAATAATAAATTATAATTAGAAAAACTTAGTTGTACTAAGATTTACTCAAGATGTATTAATTGGTAAATGAAAGGCGGAAGATGTTAAAAGTTGCTATATGTGATGATGAGCAGAAGGATATAGACATTGCAGAAAAATGCATATTGGAGTATTCGTTTAAACACAATCTGGATATTGAATGCGCCAACTACAGGACGGGGCAGGAATTGCTGGACAAGCTGGAATCTGGTGAACATTATGATTTTTTTGTCTTTGATGTGGAAATGGAGAAGGAGGATGGAATATATATCGCCTCAATTATCCGAAAAAGATACGACAAAAATGCAATTATCATTTTTGTAAGCAATTACCCGGGACATATGGGACGGAGCTTTTCTGTGCATGCATATAATTATATTCAGAAACCTCTTAAATATATAGAGTTGGAACAAGTATTATCTCAGGTTTTGCGTGAGATAAGGGACATGGAGTTTAACAAGTTGATTGTGCCAGCGGCAGATGGAGAAAGAGTTGTTAATATATCTGATATTATGTATATAGAAACTTCGAGAAAATTTCAAAAGAGTGTAGATATTCATTCTGCAAAAGAGATTATACAGGTTACAGGAAATTTAAAAAAATGGTTTAACTTGTTAAAGGACAAAAGGTTTGTATACAGCTTTAAGGGGTATATTGTAAATATAGATCACATAGTTACCTTGAGAGGCGGGGAGCTTGTTTTGGATAATAACGAGATTATTCCGTTGTCAAGGAAATATGAGGAAGAGGTAAGGAAGAGTCTTATTAATACGGTTATATCAGATGTGGTGAGCATCAGAGGTTAAAGGGTGAGTTATTTAGTATTAATTTTTATATCAGCAATTATGGATGCTGTGACTGTAAAAGTTTATGTAGAGAAATGGCTTGGAAAGCCTCCGCTTAGAATATCGACAATGGCATATTGGGGTATATTTATTTTAACAGAGCTGGCTTCAAGAGGCGGACAGCTTTTCATGATAGATGTGTCACAGGAGAAAGCAATGGTCAGCCAGGTGTCCGCGCATATAGTTATCATGCTCGTATTTATTTGCCTATATGATTCCCGTATAGCTGAATGTATATCTGCGTTTATTATATGGGTATTGGGTTATCTGGTGAGCATCGGTTTATCTGATGTAGTGGTAATTACAACGGATCAGATGCTGTATGACGGTGGAATAACTCATCTGATCTCGGTGATGGATATGTATGCACAGTTTATTATGCTGCCTGTCCTGATCATAATACTGGTAGTGAGAAATTATGTATCAGGTAGATATTCATTTAAACAGTTGGTCATAGTGCTTATAACTCCAATGATAAGTTGTTATCTATACTTGATAATACCAGAACAGATCGTGCTTTTGTCAGGGTATGGATTTATATTTGTGCTGATAATTGTGCTGGTCTTAAATGTTTTGAATTATTATCTGTTTGATAACATGGTGGATAATTATAAATTGAAAAATCAGGTAACAATGCTTGGTTATCAGTTGGAGCATCAGTCGGATAAATATGACCAATTGGTTCTTTCTTATAAGAAAATTGGCAGTATGGTTCATGATACCCAAAAGCATATAAGCTATATAAGGTCATGCATAGAAGAGAAAGAATATGACAGGATAAGAACAGTATGTGATAGATATGAGGAAGAATTAAAAAATAAATATGTTGTTTCAAAAACAGGAAATCTTGTTATTGATACATTTGTGAACAGTGCGTATACATTTGCCCAAAACAATGGCGTGAAATTTCATACGGATTTTAAGTTCGATAAAAATTCAATAATGGTCTCTGACTATGATATGTGTATAATAATAGGAAATCTGCTGGATAACAGTATCAATGCATGTAAGAAACAGAAGGAAAAAGAGGGGGTATATATAAAGCTGGCAATAGTGCAGACAGATCGGCATTTGGTAATAGATGTGAAAAATAGCAGTACACAGTCTGACGTGGGCGGCAGTAAGGATATGACTCATGGATATGGTATACAAAATGTGAAAAATACCATGGACAAGTACAATGGAATAATGGAGATAAAGAATACATATGGGGAATATGAAACACTTGTGCTGATCCCCATAAATCAGGATTAAATGTACATAAACCGCATGTCCCCGCATAGACTGTAAAAACAGAATATGCGGGGGCTTTTTCTTTGAAGGATTATATAGAAGAGCGGGCAATCGAAGCGGCAAATTATATCATAGACACAAGGGCGACTGTGAGACAGACAGCGGACAAGATGGGTATAAGCAAATCAACGGTGCACAAGGATATAACGGAACGGCTGGTCCGTATAAGACCAATGCTGGCGGCCCAGGCCAGGGTGGTGTTGGATGCCAACAAGGCGGAGAGACATATAAGAGGGGGGCTTGCCACGAGGGAGAAGTATCTGCATGTCACAAAGTTTTAACATAGCTTATGTTGTATTTTTCTCTGATTTGGGTTAAACTTTTGATGATTGTATAATAGTGGACTAAGTGTGGGCTATTAGAAAATGGCAGTTTAACTATAGATTAGAGGTTAGGATATGAGATTTATTCATGTTTCGGATGTGCATTTGGGGATGATTCCTGACAAGGGAAAGCCTTGGAGCGATGTCCGTGCGAAAGAGATAGAAGAGACATTTGACAGGATCCTGGATATTGCGGAGGAGAGAAAGGTAGATCTGCTCCTCATTGCCGGCAATTTGTATCACAGTGCGCCGAAGGCTGCGGATCTTGCAAAGCTTGATGCCAGACTTGCAAAACTTACAAATACAAGAACGGTGATCATTGCGGGCAGTAGTGATTACATTGAAAGTGGATCTCCATCGGAGAATTATGAGTTCACATCGAACACAGTGCTTCTTCCGGCTGGGGAGTTCAGCAATGCGTATTTTGAAGATATAAATACCTGTGTGACCGGTTTCAGCTATGGACAGGCGGAATACACGGAGGATTTCTCAGAGGGGATAGATGCCCAGACGGAAGGCGCTGTCAATATACTTCTCATGCATGGAGGAGATGCCAGCCACGGTCCATTTAATTTCCGAAAGCTGGCTGACACAGGATTTGACTATGTGGCACTCGGACACCTGAGAAAGCCGAAGCACATGGTGAAGAACCGTATGGCATATCCGGGATCGCCGGAGCCTTTGTCACCTTCTGACACAGGAAAGCATGGCTTTATTTATGGACAGATAATAAACGGAGAGACAAGGATAAAGTGGGAGCCTGTTGCCTGCAGGAATTACATCAACCTTGGACTTGAGATAAAGCCGGAATATACTGACAGACAGATCGAGCATGCTGTTCTGAAACAGATCGATAAGATGGGAACGCAGAACATATATCGGGTTATCCTGAAGGGCCAGAAGGGGCGCGGAGTGAGACCTCAGTTTGATGATGTGTCTCAGGATTACAAGATATATGAGGTTGTGGATAATACGATGTTCGAGTACAATGCTGATGGTCTCAAGAGGGACAATGAGCACAATGTACTTGGAAGATTTATCGCTGAGTTGTCCGGTGAGGATGACGAGGTCAGCAAAAAGGCACTTGAATATGGTCTTGAGGCGATCATAGCAACTGGAGAAAAGTAATGTATATAAATAAACTTTTTTTGAAAGAATTTGGAAAATTCAATAACAAAGAAATAAAGCTGGACAAAGGCTTGAATGTGCTCTATGGAGAGCCCGGAGCCGGTAAGAGTACGATCAGGGATTTTGTGTCCGGTATACTGTATGGTATGAATAAAACCAAGGGTCTTGGAGCCCGGGGAGACAATTTTGCATTAAGAAAGCCATCCGGTGGAAATGGATATGCCGGAAAGGCACAGGTGACAAATGCTGGAAAGAGTCATCTTATGGAGAGAAATTTCAACATGTCCACGGACGGTGCAACGCTCACTGATATAGAGAGCGGGAAGGATGAGAGACTTGTGTCTAAGAATTCCTACAGAGGTGTCCTGTTTGATATGGACAAGAGCACATTTGTGGATGCAATGTGTGTTGATCCGCCGGAGGAGATGGGCGGAGATGACAAAGCTTTGTGTGACAGACTCGAGAAGTATCTTCAGAATATGAAGGAGACGGGCTGCAGCGGAATAAACAGAGCAGACGCAGTGGCGTATCTTGAGAACGAAAAGAAGAAATATGACAATCAGAAGTATCTGGTTCAGATAGAAGAGCTGGAAGCCCAGATGGATGAGCTGGGTGAAGTTGATAAGGAGCTTGAAGACATCCGAACTGCCAGACGTGAGGAGCTTGATGCTTATAATATGGAGATCGCACGTTTGAAGAGAGAGGCAAGGCAGCTTGTGAATGAAAAGGATGCTGAGATCCCTGACGATGATGAGGACAGGGAGCGAAGCAGAATATTCCTCGAGGTTGAAGCTATAGATGATGAGGACGAGCTGAAGGAGAAAAAGAAGCAGGAGAAGAAGGACAAGAAGCTGACGGACAATATATTTGTCATAATGGCAACAGGAATACTGGTTGTTGCAGTGGTCATGCTAGTGGTTCACCTTGTTGGTTTTCAGAAGTCCATACAGCAGCTATTCACGATATGTACGATTGCGTTTGTTGCTATAACCATCATAGATGGATTGTTCAGGAAAGGCGCATTTGACGGTGATAAGCTTCCGTCTGAGGAGGAGTTCAGGAGGACCATATATGAGATGGGAAGAGCAACTGAGTCGAGGACGGTTCGCGTTGAGATAGACAGAGCTTTTCAGGAGGAGCATGACAGGAAGCTTGATATGTTCAAGTTCCAGGAGCATGATGCCATAGAGAAGAGGGATGCCTACTATGAACTCAAGGAGAAGAGAGACGCCATATTTGCCGATTATGATGTGCTTGAGACTGAGAAGAAGGCCATAGATAAGGCTATCAATACCATAATGGACATATCGGAGGAGTTCTCAGGACTGTTTGCCGGTATAGACGGCAGAGTATCGGATATTCTTAGCGCACTCTCCGGTGGACAGTATCAGGAGGCAAAGCTCGATGATGAGATGCATGTTGCAGTGAAAAAGAATGACCATTTCTTCAGGGCGGAATTCCTGGGACATGAGGTCGTTCGGCAGGTGTATCTGGCTGTGCGGCTGGCTGTTGCAGAGATACTTAACAACGAGAAAATGCCACTTGTGCTGGACGATGTGATAGATGTGACCGATGAGAGTCAGCTCACGGGAGTGCTCAAGGCGATGAGTATGGTGAACACGGAGCAGACGATATTGCTTACATCCGATAAGGATCTGGTTAACAGACTTGAGGATATGCATATAGCATGCAATGTGGTGACATTGTAGAAAGTTTCTAATAATAAATAATTAAAAGACCTGCGGAAGCTTGCGATACATGGTATGTATCAGGTGAGCTTCCGTAGGTCTTTTTTGTAAGTCTATAATTGGATATTAGTAATTCTCGTAGTTATCTGAGATAGTGTGCTTCTCCTTGTACTCAGCAATTCTCGCACTGATTCTCTCTGATGGATCAAGAAGATCGCTGAGAGATGCATCGTGGTTGAGGTGATCGATAATGAGTGCAATGTACTTGCTCATGTCGGCTGATACATACCAGTCGCGGTCTGCAAGCTCAGGAAGCTGATAAGTGAGGTTGGTTGTGATGACCTTCTCAATGAGACCTTCCTCGTGACACTTGTCAAATACCTCAAGACCCTTGGTGAAGAGACCAAATGTAGCAAGTGCAAATACTCTCTTAGCCTTTCTTGCCTTGAGCTGCTTGGCAACATCTATCATACTCTCGCCTGATGCGATCATGTCGTCGATGATGATAACATCCTTGCCTTCAACTGAATCACCGAGGAACTCATGGGCAACGATAGGATTACGTCCGTCCACAACTCTTGAGTAATCTCTTCGCTTGTAGAACATACCTACATCTACACCGAGAAGGTTAGCGAAGTAGATAGCTCTGTGCATAGCACCCTCGTCAGGTGATATAACCATCATGTGGTCGTTATCTATCTCAAGATCAGGAGTTGATCTAAGAAGTGCCTTTACAAACTGGTAAGTAGGCTTTACGTTCTCGAAACCGCTCTTTGGAATAGCATTTACAACACGTGGGTCGTGAGCGTCAAATGTAACGATGTTGTCTACACCATACTGCTGAAGCTCCTGGAGCATAACTGCACAGTCGAGGGACTCGCGTCCTGATCTCTTGTGCTGACGGCTCTCATACAGGAAAGGCATGATGACAGTGATCTTTCTAGGCTTGTCTGTCATGGCAGAGATGATTCTCTTCAGATCAGCATAGTGATCGTCAGGAGACATTCTCTGAGTCTGGCCACCCATGGTGTATGTGCAGCTATAGTTTCCTACATCAAGCATGATATATATGTCTTTACCGCGGACTGACTCGTTGACAATACCCTTTGCCTCACCTGAACCAAATCTAGGGCAGTCTGCCTTGATAAGGTAAGAGTCCTTCTCGTAACCGTGGAATACGATGCTTGACTTGTTCTCGTTCTGACGGTTCTTTCTCCATTTTACGATATAAGAATCGACCTTCTCTCCGAGAGGTACAATGCTCTTATGAGCAATGATTCCTAAGCTTCCTACAGGTATTGTTTCCAACTTGCTATCGTCTGGCATAATAAAAATCCTCCTAATCTGCTTTCGTTGTCTACCTTTTGTTCCTGGCTATGCTTTTCATTCTTTTTACATAGCGGATGTTATCTCCGTAGAGATTGAAGATGAGATAGCTATCAACTATTCGTGACATGATACGCTCTGTATACCTGTTCTTGAATTCCTGCAGATCAAGATTGGTAGAAATGAGAGTAGACTGTCTCTTGATAGTTCTCGTATTTATAATCTCAAATAACTGAGACAGGACAAATGAGTTGGTGTACTCTGTGCCAAGATCGTCAATTATAAGAAAATCGCAGTTATATATGTAGTCATACAGCATCTTCTGATGCGGTTCATGACCACCCTTTATTATAATGTCCTGTAAGATATTATCAAATAAATTTATCGCCGACAAGTATAAAACTGTATAACCTTTGTCTAAAAGTTCCTTAGCGATACAATTTGTCAGGAAGGTTTTGCCTGTTCCGGTCTCTCCATATATAAGAATGCCCGGTCTGCTGTCCTGAAAATTCTCTGTGAACTGTCTTGATGCAGACAATATGCTCTGTGCATTCTGGTAAGGAGTGTAATTGTAGCCAGCAATGTGTTCATCTCTGTAGAAATCAGGATTGAAGCTGGCAAAATTCTCCGTCTCCAGCACCTTCTCTATGGTGGACTGCTGGTACAACTGGCTGATGACCATGTGTTTCAGACATGAACATGGCTTACCATCTACATATCCGCTGTCTCTGCATGCGGGGCAGTTGTATATCGGTGCCAGATAATCGTCAGGGTATCCGGTCTGTGCCATGAGCTGATGCTTCTCATCGCGGAGAGCGTGGTTCTTCGTGGAGAGTGCTTCTTCATCCACTTCCTGATGCAGTATCCTTGCCCTTGATGCCTGGACGGCACTGTGGGCGATGGCATCGTCGATCTCCTTTATACGAGGGATCCTGGCATATACCTCAGCTTTTCTGTTGTCCTGTCTGCGAAGATTGTCCTGCCTGATCCTGCTCAGTCGGGACAAAATATCATCATAATTTATATTGCCCATAATATGTATATATTACCTCTTGTCAAGATTGAGTTCATCTGCAAGCATCTGTTCCAGCTTGTCCAACTGGTTGGACATGTCTGTCTGCTTGAAGTTCGCAAATCCATTCGGATTCCTGGTGGCTGCAGGCTGCGCTGTGGCCGCTGATTTCTTCTTGAGGAACTCCTGATCGAGCAGTTCGACATCCCTAATGGATTGTACACCATTCTTATGCCAGTTTTCAAGAATTCCATTGACATATGCGAAGTTGGCGGATTGTGGCTTGGAGATTATGGCCTTCTCACATGCCAGAAGGATAAGATCCTCTGAGAAATTCATCTCACCTGTCCACGCGTCAATGTATGCGGTCTCTATGCTGGTAGGATTGCTTCTGCGTATTCCGAGTGCAGAGAAGACCTTTCTGTAAAATGGGTTGTAGGCGGAGCTGTCTGCCTTGGCCTTGTCAACCGTGTCGATTCCTTTTTCATACCATGCTATGGCTACGGTCTCCGCATATCTGAAGCTTGCCTTGCCCATGGTCAGACAGTATTCGATCAGATATTCGATGAGCTCCTGGGAGAAGCCAAGCTGGTCGTATATGTATATGAGACTTTCTGATTCAGGCATGGAAAGCGGTCTGCCAAAATATGCCTCTGTCTCAAACATAATATCAGAGAGAACCTCGTCCTCCTGTTTCTTCCTAAGAAATTCTGGTGTAACTGTTATCTTGTCAGGCAGAGTGCGCTCCGGCACCTCGGCCTTGTCTTCGTCTGCGATCGTCGCCGTGATCTCGCTGTTGTTATCGTCATCTCCGGTGGAATAATCCACGCCGAGAATAGAGAGGTCGTCAACTCCGCTGTCGGAGGAGCTGCCCTTGTCGTGAAGAGGGAGAAGAGTTATTCCTGTAAGCTCCTTCTTCTTGTTGTAGTTGAGCTTCATAACATCCTGGCTTATCCAGTATTTTATGGCTCTGCAAATATCCTTCTCTGTGAGATTAAAATGATCTGCTATGTTGGCGACAGACACGGGTTTACTGGAAGACATAAGTCTGACCAGATACAGATATACCTTAACAAACTCTCCGCTGGCGGAGGTCATGTAATAGTCTATAAAAAAGTTTGATATAGAGGAATATGTTTCGTTTTTTTCTGTTGTAATAGTAATGTAGCTCATGTCAAAAAACTCCTTGATCATACTCCTGAAATAGCGCATTTCCCTTAGCGCAAATGCATTATAACATGAACTTTTTGGAATGCAAACAGAACATACAGTCGGTTGGGAAAAATGGTGGGGATGTGGATAATGTGGATAATGTGGACGAAAAAGAGACATAAAAATACAAAAGTCATAGTTTAACAGGGCTTTGTAATATTTCTGTAAAAATTATGTCAACAAAAAAATATAAGCTCTGTGGGGAAAACTTTCCCACAGAGCTGTGTGGATAATGTGGATAACTAATTTTTTATCAGGTCATTTCCGATAGAATAGACGTTTCCGGCGCCCATAGTTATCAACAAATCATTTTTTTTGCAATTTTTTAAGAGATAATTTTCTATATCGTCGAAAGATGGAAGATAGAACGCATCAGTACCCGTCTCGGCGATCTTCTCGGCGAGTTGCTTTGCTGAGACAAGTCCGGTATCCTTCTCTCGGGCTGCATAAATATCTGCCACGATGACGTGGTCACATACCTTGAGTGCGTCTACAAACTCATCGAACAGAGCGTAGGTTCTTGAGTAAGTGTGTGGCTGGAATACGCACCACAGTTCGTTGTAGCTTGTGTTCTTTGCTGCCTTCAGTGTGGCTGCTATCTCAGTTGGATGGTGAGCGTAGTCATCCATGACTTTCACGTTGTCGAGGATGGTTCCTTTGTACTCAAAACGTCTCTCGGCACCGACACACTCTGACAGTCCCTGTTTGATGACATCTATGGAGATTCCAAGTTCAAGGGATGCCGCTATGGCTGACAGTGAGTTGTATACGTTGTGCTCACCGAATACCTTGAGTGTTATGTCAGTGATCTCTTTGCCGTCCACAACCAGTGTATAGGTTGGATGGCCGAAGTCATCGAATCGTATATTGTGTGCTGAATATTTGTTCTGTGCGCCCTTTCCAAATGTTACCACGCGGCACTCGAGGTCTCTGACAACGGTATCATAATACTTCATATCGCCGTTCACGATGACCAGGCCCTCCTTTGGAGTTTTGGTGGCAAATACATGGAATGACTCAGCGATCTCATCTATATCCTTGAAGAAATCAAGGTGGTCGGCATCCACGTTCAGTATGATACTGATAAAAGGCTTAAATGCGTGATAGCTGTTGGTGTACTCACATGCCTCTGTTACAAAGTATTCAGATTTGCCTACACGGATATTGCCGCCGATGCTGTCGAGGATTCCTCCCACTGATATGGTAGGATCAGTGTCCGCATCTATGAGGATGTAGGACAGCATGGAAGTCGTTGTTGTCTTGCCGTGGGTTCCACTGACGGCTATGGAATATTTGTAATTCTCCATGATCTGGCCGAGAAGCTGGGCTCTGGTGAGCATAGGAATGTTCTTCTCCACTGCGGCCTTGAACTCTTCATTGTCAGGATGTATGGCTGCTGTGTATACGACCAGATCTATGTTGTCTGTTATGTTAGATGCACACTGACCGATGTTGATAAGCGCTCCCATGTCGGCAAGCTGATCGGTGATTTCGGATGCTTTCATATCTGATCCGGTGACCTTGAATCCGGCCTTCAGAAGTATCTCTGCGAGACCGCTCATGCTTATTCCGCCTATTCCCATGAAATGGACGTTGATTGGCTTTGAAAAATTGATCTTGTACATTTGTATTTCGCCTTCCTTATATAAAAGATTGATTACTATATTTAAAAGTGTTTTTTATTATAGCATAACTGCCCTCAAATGAAAATAAATGGTTTTGGTCAATTGCATAGATTGTTATTGAACGAAAATTATGTTATAAATGGAGGTAGTGTGATGGAAGTTGATAATAAATCTATATCAATTGGTAAGAAGCCATGATAAATGTATTATGTACCAGACAACACAGAGAAATGTGGATATATGAATGCACGAAGTGCGGAACAAGATTTCTGAGCCTTTCCGTGGATGAGATGGAGGAATGTCCTGACTGTGCAGCAGAGTGGGATCCGGAGATCGGACCGGACGAGGTGATGGAAGCTGAGGAGAAAACTGCAAAGCTCATGCGGATCGTAGAGGGCGCAGAAGAGGTAGAGAAGATGGATGCATTGCTCAGCCTGGCTATAACGGGCGGAGATTATAACTGGATCTAAGAGGTATACATATTAGGTATACAGGGGCAAAGATCAATATAATATGAGTAGAGGTTAACATATGATTACAAATGACGCTACATTATTAAAGGTAAAGCACGAGGTGCTTTATGAGGTGGCAAAGCTTGCGTATGAAGGCAGGCTGGATGATGAGAGGGACAATCTTCCATATAAGATGGTTCCCGGTCCACAGCCATTTTTCAGATGTTGTATATACAGAGAGAGGGAGGTCATCAGACAGAGGATCAGACTTGCCGAGGGCAAAGCCCCTGGAACAGAGGATGATGGGAATGTAGTCCAGATCATCAACTCTGCCTGTGAAGGATGTCCTATTTCACGTTACGTAGTAACTGATAACTGCCAGAAGTGCATGGGAAGAGCGTGCCAGCAGGCGTGCCGTTTCGGTGCCATCAGCATGGGACGTGACAAGTCCTACATCGACCCATCAAAGTGTAAGGAGTGTGGACAGTGTGCCAAAGCATGTCCGTACAATGCCATTGCAGATCTGATGCGTCCATGTATCAAGAGCTGCCCGGTTGGTGCCATATCTGTGGCTGAGAATGGAACAGGTATTGCGGTCATAGACAAGGACAAATGTATAGACTGTGGTTCATGTATCCACAAGTGCCCATTTGGTGCGATCGGATCAAAGTCTTATATAGTAGATATAATAAATGACATGAGAGCCGGCAAGAAGGTATTTGCCATGTTCGCACCTGCCACATACGGACAGTTCGGTGCGGATATCACCATGGCGAGCTGGAGAACAGCCATGAAGAAGATAGGCTTCTACGATGCGGTGGATGTGGGACTTGGTGCCGACATGACAGCCATGGCAGAGGCAAAGGAATGGATGGAGGCCAAGGCAGAGGGCAGGAAGAAGACAACCTCATGCTGTCCTGCATTCAAGCTTCTGGTGGAGAAGCATTTCCCTGAGCTGGCAGACAGGGTATCTGAGACCGTATCACCTATGTGTGCAGTATCGAGATACATCAAGGAGAATTATGAGGATGCCGTGACAGTATTCATAGGCCCTTGTATCGGCAAGAAGGCGGAGAGCGCAGCCGGAGAGAAGGAATCTGCGGACTATGCGCTGACATACGGAGAGATCAGAGCCATGCTGAGAGCAAAGGATGTCAAGCTTGAGCCAGAGGCTGAAGATAACGACCAGTCCACACTGTTCGGCAAGAAATTTGCAAATGCAGGCGGAGTCACAGCGGCAGTCATAGAGAGCATGAAGGAGCTCGGCTGCGAGGACGAGGTTAAGGTGTGCAAATGCGATGGAATAGATGCATGTAAGAAGGCACTGACTCTCATGAAGTTCAACAGATTCCAGGATGACTTCATGGAAGGTATGGCGTGTGAAGGTGGCTGCGTGGGCGGCCCTTCAAGACACAGGGATCCGAACATGGCGATGCGTGACAGAAAGGCAGCCCTTGATAATTCTACAGATATCAACATCACAGAGAATCTTGAGAAGCAGGGAGCAGACAAGATTGATATGGTGAGAGATTAGTGCATGGAGGACAAAGACATGACAACAGTTTTGATATTTGTGATATGTGTGCTTATATTTGTGTGCGTATCGGTGGTTACGGCGATACTTGTATACAAGTCACAGATGCGTAAGAAGAAGCTTCAGTGGGACAGCCGGCAGCAGACACAGGATTCCAAGCAGGTACAGGATCAGTAGAGACTGTGATATATAATGAAATAATAAGAAAATTAAGACGTGCAGCGATGGAGATGAAACTGGACTTATCCGGGGGGATTCATTGCTGCACGCCTTATTTTTATGGATTGAGGGAAAAAACTGTGCAGTCAAAATGTAATACCAATATGTGAAAATAAATTAAAACTTTTATTTTTCTGTTGACATGACAAAGAGATATGATAATATATGGATGTAGTAATTGAAACTACATGTAAAGTTAATTGAAAACGCACATTAAAGTAATGTTTATTTTGATTGCTAGATAGAAATACGAACTTAGAAGACTTTTTATACTAAGTTAATACATAATGTGATAAAAAACGGCATGTATCGCCGGCGTTAAAAGGCGGAAAAGCCGTTTTACCATATATATTATCAGAACTTATAGTTTATGGAGGAAATTAACATGTCAACAGAAATGAGACCAGAGCAGGGAATAGCAGGAAAGTTTGTGAGGTCAGCTCTTGATGAGAATGGAGTTCTCAGCAAGATTGAGTTCACCAACAGCGAGAATTTCAACTTCGCATACGACGTAATGGATGCTCTGGCAGAGAGGAAGCCTGATCAGACAGCGCTCATCTATGTATCAAAGGATAGAACGATCGAGAAGAAATTCACATTCCAGGATATCAAGGATTATTCCAACAGGGCAGCCAATTACTTCAAGAGCCTGGGCATCAGGAAGGGTGACAAGGTAATGCTCGTGTTAAAGAGACATTATCAGTATTGGTTCACCATGATGGCTCTCCACAAGATCGGTGCCATAGCTATACCGGCGACAAATATATTAAAGGCAACAGATTATCAGTATAGAATTGAGGCAGCAGGCGTATCAGCGGTTGTGTGTACATCAGATGACGGAATCACGGCGTCCATAGATACATTTGCTGATGACAAGCTGACAAAGATCGTTGTAAATCATCCAGTAGAAGGCTGGAACTTCTTCGATGAGGGAATCATGGAGTGCAGCACCGAGTTTCCAAGACCTACAGGCGAGGATGCTGTAGGAGGAAAGGATGATATACTGTTCGTCATGTTCACATCGGGAACAACAGAGCATCCAAAGATGGTTGCACACAATCATCTGTATCCACTTGGACATTACATCACAGCAAAATACTGGCACTGCAACAAACCTGGTGAGGTTCATCTCACAGTTTCAGATACAGGCTGGGGTAAGGCTCTCTGGGGCAAGCTCTACGGACAGTGGCTGTGCGAGGCATGCGTATTCGTATTTGACTTTGATACATTCAGTGCGGACACTATATTCAAGCTTATAGAGAAGTACAATATCTCAACATTCTGTGCACCTCCAACACTGTACAGAATCCTTATCCGTATGGATATGAGTAAGTACAACCTCTCATCCCTCAGATACTGTACAACAGCGGGTGAGGCACTTAACCCTGAGGTATTTGACGTATTCAAGGAGAAGACAGGATTCACTATATATGAAGGATTTGGTCAGACAGAGACGACTCTTACCATTGGTAACCTTGAGAATACTACTCCAAGACCGGGATCAATGGGTAAGGCAAGCCCAATGTATGACGTGAGGATCATGAAGGCAGACGGAACATTTGCTGCACCTGGTGAGACAGGTGAGATCGTCATCAACATCGCAGACGGTGCGCCGGACGGACTGTTCATGGAGTACTACAGGGATCCACAGAGAACAGCCGAGGTTATGCATGACGGCTTCTATCACACAGGTGATACGGCTTACCAGGATGAGGATGGATATTTCTGGTTCGTTGGACGTGTGGATGATATCATCAAGGTTGCAGGCTACAGAGTAGGACCTTTCGAGATAGAGAATGAGATCATGAGAATACCTTATGTCCTTGAGTGTGCAGTTACATCAGTACCTGACAGCACAAGAGGTCAGGCAATAAAGGCCACTATCGTTCTCACAGAGGGTACAGTTGGCGATGAGAACCTCAAGAAGGAGCTCAAGAGATACTTTAAAGAGAACATCGCAAGCTACAAGAGACCTAGAGTTATCGAGTTCGTTGATGAGATGCCAAAGACCATCAGCGGCAAGGTAAGACGTGTTGAGATCAAGGAAAAGGACTGGAAGTAAGTCAGAAATCAGGTGAAGAAAAATGATAGATATGAGTAAGATCAAGCCATATGATAGATCGGTTTATTATTATGAGACGGACAGGATGCAGATAGTACACCACTCCAATTACATCAGATGGATCGAGGAGGCAAGGCTGGACTGGATGAAGCAGATAGGCTGGGATTACAAGTCTATAGAGGATGACGGATATATAATTCCTGTGCTTGGTGTGACGGCTGAGTATAAGAGTATGTGCCACTTCGGCGATGATGTGCTGATACATGTCAGTCTTTCGGAGTATACAGGTGTCCGTGTAGGGTTTTCATATGAGATCGTGGACAAGAAGACAGGCGAGCTTAGAACACTTTGCACAAGCTCACATTGTCTGCTGGATGGCAACAACAAGCTTGTGTTCATCAGAAAGGCATATCCTGAGCATGATAAGCTGTTTAAGGAGCTGCTTGAGGATTACAAGAAAAGTCAGAGCAAATAAACAGAGCTGTTGTCTGGTGTATAAATAATTTAATATTGTATTAATTGATGGTTATTAATAGCTGGTAAAATTGTTTGTGTAACTTTTTTATCAGCTATTTTTATCTATTTAGACATGTAATTAGTTAAAACATCCTTTTTATATTATGGCGTAAATGCTATAATGGAAACGGTTGCGTGGGAATATATGGCAGGCTGGATGCTGCTGCAAGGAGGGATCTTTTGAAAGAAGTATCACTTGATAAACAATACTACAAAGAACATATACAGAACATATTATATGATAATTATGTGAAACTGGCGCTGGTCAACATTGATACTGGGGAGTATGTGAGTGTTATCAGTGTGGACAAGAATGCAGATAATTATAAAAGTACCTCTGACGTATCTTCCTATTTTAAAGATAACAAGGGACTGGACTGCTGTCATCCTGATGAAGTCAGAGAATTTGCATATATGTGTGATATGAAGCATGTCAAAGCACTCATAGAAGCCGGAGCCAGATCCATCGTGCGTAATTTCAGGTTCAGATTGAGACTTGGCGAGGACTATGAGTGGGTTTCCATGGATATAGAAGCTGAGAAAGAGCCGAGAGAGGACGGACAATGGGTTGTGTTCGGCATGAGGGCAGTCAGCCTTGACACCCTGGTGCTGGAGGATAGTCTCAGGACACTGACAAGGGTATACAGGCGTATATTCAGGATTGATGTGACGCACAATATTTGCGAGACATTGAGAGGCGGATATATAAGAAGCAGAGATGAGGTTAAGCATGACTGCCTTGGAGATTACATGAAAGACATGACTATGGGTGGTGAGATATTCCCTGACGATGTGGACAGGGTAAGAAAGTGCCTGTCTCCTGAGTTCCTCATAAAATATTTTGCAAATGGACATGACAGATTTACCATTAGATATAAGCGTAAAATGGATATGGTGTACAGATGGGTGATGACAGAGGTCATACCTACTGCTGACTATAGAGATGACAATAAGGTATTCTATCTTTATACGAGGGATATACATGAGGAGTATTCTGAGAGCATAGAGAAACAGGAGCTGTTGGAATTTTACAGTTACAAGGATACACTCACTCGTCTCGGCAATAGAAATGCATTTAACATTCTGTGCGACGCGTATGCAGACCGAAATGATAAGCGGTCGGTCGGATTCGTATTCAACGATGTGAACAAATTGAAGTATGTGAATGATCATTATGGACATAAAGAAGGAGATCTATATCTTCAGAGGGTATCGCAGATGTTGGCACAGCATTTTGGCGAAAATGCATGTTACAGGATAAGTGGCGATGAATTTGTTGTCATCATTATGGATATTGCTGAGCAGTCGTTTAACTCAATGATCGCCAGATATAAAGAGGTAATTGATGAGCAGGAGGAGGCTCCGGTTGCGTTCGGCGCAGTCTGGAAGGCTGAGGCTGATTCCATAGACAAGATAATGAACGAAGCCGAAAGACTGATGTATGAGGATAAGAAGAGATTCTATTCGAAGCATCCTGAGGTCAAGAGGCGCGAGAGCGTGGAGAATGAGGCGAATATAGCTGTAGGAACTACAAAGGATGGAGTCCCGCATTACAGGAATCTTGGAAAGACAGACAGGATATTTGATGCCCTTGCAGCTACAACACTCAGAAATTATATATTTATGGATGATCTCGATACGAATGTTACAAAATGGTCTGCAAGTGCGGTGGATTACTTTGGGCTTCCGGGGCAATACATATATGATACACAGAAAGTGTGGGAGAAGCTTATACATCCAGATGACAGAGCAATATTTGAACAGGATATTACAGAGGTATTTGCGGGGCGCAAAAAGTATCATGATGTAGAATATAGAATGAGAAACAAAAATGGTGAATATGTGGTCTGCACCTGCAGAGGTTTCATCACCAAGAAAGAAAATGGTGATCCGGAGTTCTTTGTGGGCACTGTCATAAACCACGGTGTCATAGATGGGGTTGATCCGGTGACTAACCTGCACAATCAGCATGAGTATACCAAGTATATATCAATACATTTGAGAAACAAGCAGACGATGAGCATTCTGGCAATAGGAATATCCATGTTCAACAGTATCAATATGATGTATGGATATGCATATGGCAATGCTGTTCTTAAGGATTTTGCCACAAAGCTCAAAAATGTTGTCGGTGGAAAGGGACTCGTGTTCAGACTTGACGGTGCAAAATTTGCGATTTGTTCAAACGTGTATACCAAACAGGAACTCAAAGAGGTATACAGACATGTACAGAATCTTGCACTTGACAATGTAGGTCTGAATGGCACATCGATCCCGCTTAAATTGTACGGAGGTGGTCTGATATATGACCATGTAGGAGCCGATGAGGACGTGATAAAGAGCAGTGTGGAATATGCCCTGGAGAGATCCAAGGAGGATCATCATGGTGAACTTGTATTCTTCAATGAGGAGATCAAGGACAATGATAGAATGAGACTGCAGCTGTACAGCACAATACACAAATGTGTGGCAAACAACATGGAAGGCTTTTTCATGTGCTATCAGCCTATAGCAAATTCCGAGACAGGACACATAGTAGGTATGGAGGCTCTTCTCAGATGGAAACACAAGGAATTTGGAGTGGTTCCACCGGGAATATTTATACCGTGGCTTGAGATGGAGCCGTGTTTCTTTGAACTTGGCAACTGGATAATAGAGCAGGCACTCACGGATGGTATGGAGGTTCGCAAGATCAGACCTGATTTTGTGGTGAATGTCAATATATCAGCGACTCAGCTTGAGAATCATGGATTCAGGCAGGCTGTTGTGGATATATTAAAAAAGACGAAGTTCCCTCCTGAGTATTTGTGCATAGAGCTCACAGAGAGATGTAAGAATATGGATATAGCATTTCTGAAAAATGAGCTGGAATATTTCAGGAAACTTGGAATAAAGATCGCTATCGATGATTTTGGAACGGGAAATGCTACCCTAAATCTGCTCACGGAATTACCGATAGATGAGCTTAAGGTCGATATGTCATTTGTCAGGGGAATACAGGAGAGCAAGCCTAATCAGGTCCTTGTACAGGCGGTTGTGTCCTGTGCACATCAACTCGGATACAAGAGCTGCATTGAAGGTGTCGAGGACAAGGCACTGTTCGATTACCTTCATAGGTATGGTTCCACTTACTATCAGGGATATCATTTCTCCAGACCGGTTTGTCTGGAGGATTTTAAGAAGCTTTTGTGACAGACGACCCGCTTGGTAATATATACATCCGCAATCACGCTTGACTTACTGCACTTCGATTGGGTGCTATCTGCATGGTGCTCCGACCGCCAAAAGGGCGTCGGCGGATCTGCGCACCAGCAAGCACCATCGAAGCACAGACGTCTGCGCTAACGATTGTCGGATATATATATTACCAAGCGGGTCTTACGTTGTGTGAGGAAGGATATTTGCGTTATATGCGGTTCCAGCAGCGATAAGGGCGTTGCTGCTTACACCTCGGCAGGAAGCATCGAAGCTTTGTAGTCCGCGCTACCGATTGCAGATATCACAGTACCCCCTCTTCTGGGAATTGGTGTTATTTTAGGTGCTTTTTTGCAAAAAAGATAAAATTTTGTGCTATTTGACTTGATTGCTTCAGGTTGACATAGAACATGAGCGTTGATAAGATTGGGGTAATTGTGACAATATAATATGTTGGGTGTATAGTCCCGGAGAATTCCGGCGAATGAGACATACCACACACATTGCGGACTGGGCGTATAAGGAAGCTTATGGTGCCTGGGAGGATGTTGTAAACGAGGTGTGCTCAGTAAGAAGAGAAGTGCGGTGAGAATCCGTCGCAACAGCCATTACTGTATGCAGAGCATAGACTCTGGCAAGTCAGATCGCTTGCTATATATCCATTCGGAATAATGTGAAAGGAGACACGATTATGAAGAGAAGAATTTTTGCTGTGTGTATGGCGATGTGCACGATGGCAATGGTTATGTTCACGGGAACAACAGGAAATGCTGTGAACGTGTATGCGGCGGCTGATGTAACGGATTCTACGATATATGCAGAGTCGGATGGTGTAACAGATTCTACGATATACACAGTGCCAGACGATATGACGAATCCAGCAGTATCTACAGCGACGAATGACGAGACGGATCCGGTGACAGGAACTGCGACAGAGGAAACTGCAGATGTGGCTGCAGTTGATTACACACAGGCCCTTGGCAATACTCTTGTATATCTGCGGAAGACTGCGGATGATCCACAGTATGAGGCTGAGTGGAATGTGATGACTCTTGCCAGATGCGGTTATGAGGATGAGGCATGGTATGGAAAATACTATGACAATATTGCGAAATATGTTCAGTCATGTGTTGAGGAGACAGGTTCTCTGAAGCTCGATAAAAAGCAGTATAAGGGTACGGATAATTCCAGGGTAATACTGGCCTTAACTGCGATTGGCGCTGATGCCACAGATGTTGGTGGATACAATCTGCTTGAGCCATTGGCCGATATGAATTATGTAACAACACAGGGAATCAATGGCCCGGTGTTTGCGTTGATTGCATTTGACACGGTAGGTTATGATATTCCGAAGCTTCCAGATGGAAGTGACGGTGTTCAGACGACAAGGGAAGGGCTTGTTGAATATATCCTTGGACGGGAGCTTTCTAGCGGTGGTTGGGCATTTTCTGGTAGTAATGCTGACCCGGATATGACAGGTATGACAATTCAGGCACTTGCGCCGTATTACAAGTCTAACACAGAGGTTAAGACGGCGGTTGACAGGGCGCTTGATGTAATGTCAGGGCTGCAGAAGGCTGATGGTGGATTTGCTTCATGGGGAACTGTGAATTCTGAGAGCTGTGCGCAGGTGATATGTGGATTGCTTGATATAGGCAGGGATGCCGGAACAGATGAGGCATTTGTCAAAAATGGACATTCTGTGCTGGATGCTTTGATGGAATTCTATGTTGCAAGTGCCGGTGGATTTGCGCATGCGGCAAATCAGAATGGAGAACTGGTTGTAAATGGAATGGCATCGCAGCAGGCTGGATATGCGCTGACTGCCTATGACAGATTCAAAAAAGGTAGGAACACTCTGTATGATATGTCGGATGCGAAAAAGCCATTATTTATAAGTGTGAAACTCAGCACCAGCTCATTTGTGTACGACGGCAAGGCCAAGAAGCCGGGCGTGACGGTGAAGATCGGTGACAGAGAGCTTAAGAATGGTGTGGATTACACCATTTCATATCAGAACAATGTCAATATTGGCAATTCGGCAAAGGTAGTGGTGACCGGCAAGGGAATATTCAAGGGCTCAGCCAGCAAGACATTTGTCATAAAGATGGCTGCGCCGGCTAAGACGAGTGTGTCGGCGGGTAATGGAGCAGCAGGCATAACAGTAAAGTGGAAGAAAGCGGCACGGGCTGACAGATATGTGGTGCTCAGAAAGGTTGGAAATGCAAAGAATTGGACGACTGTGGCCACCACAAAATCTCTGAGCTACACTGACCGGAAGGTCGCAAATGGCAAGAAATATATCTATGCAGTTAAGCCTGTTGGAAGTGGCGGGGAGGCTGCGTATACGACCCAGACAATATACAGGGTCAATCAGGAAAAGATAACAAAGATAAAGTCAACGGTGAAGAAAAAGTGCACTGTGACTTATAAAAAAAATGCGAGTGCTTCGGGTTACAGGGTGATGTATTCCACGGATAAGACATTTAAAAAGAATGTCAAGGTGTACAGGGCATCGGTAAACAAGAAGACAAATGTGACGTTGAGCGGACTCAAGGCGGGAAAGCGGTATTATGTCAGAGTTCAGGGATTCAAGAAGGTTGGAAAGACTTATTATTACGGAGCATGGAGCAAGACTGTAAACGTTGTGATCCGAAAGAAGTAGGCATATGGATAAGATCAAAGAATTTGTAAAAAAATATAAGAAACACATAAGCGGAGCTGTGATTGTTCTGCTGATCCTGGTGTGGGCTTTCTGGTATGGGGGGAATGCGCCGGGAGCCAGAGGCTTCAAGCTGGAAAAGACCGAAGAGGGACTCACAACTGAAGCTGTAGGCGGTGCGGAACTGACGGAGACAACGAAGAGTGCGACAGAGGAAAATACTGATGCAGGGAATGACAGGAAAAAGAAATCAGACAGTTCTGTAACCGATATCTCCTCAGAGACTCATTCGGATTCTGATACATCGGAAACAGAATATCAGACTTCCGCTGAGAGCACATCGGAGAATGTGACGGAGCGAAATTCTGAGACTACCACGGAGAAGAAGACGGAGGCTACTACAAAGAAGAATACCACCACGGAGTCTCAAAAAACAACGGAGAATAAGCCGGGGACCACGGCGACTACGGAAAAGCGGAAACCGGATAAGACAACTGCTGATTCTTCTGCCACGACAAAGGCAACCACAGAGAATACAACTGAGGCGCCGAAGAAAACCTACAGCTGCACTATATCAATAGGATGTTCCACAATATTTGACAATCTGGAACTGCTAAGACCGGAGAAAAAGGACTATGTGCCTGATGATGGCGTCATTCTGGGAACTGTGACAGCCACATTTGAAGAGGGGGACACAGTATTCGAAGTGCTTAAGTCGGTGTGCAGGGATTATGGTATACAGCTTGAATATTCATGGACACCTATGTACGGAAGCTATTATATAGAAGGAATTCACAATCTGTATGAATTTGACTGTGGTGATGGCTCAGGCTGGATGTACTCGGTAAATGGCTGGTTCCCGAATTATGGCTGTTCAAGCTATGAACTCAAGCAGGGAGATGTGATAAAATGGCTCTATACATGTGACCTGGGAGCAGATGTTGGATCCGAGATGCATTGACAGATTCGCTGAGACATGGGTACTGGACATAGTGATTGATAGGAGATAAAAATATAATTGTGAAAAGACAGGATTCATTTTCCACATATCACCCTATAGTCAATCTGGTATACTTTATATTCACTATAGGATATGCCCTGGCATTTACCCATCCGGTTTGCCTGGGCATGTCTTTTATAGGGGCATTTGTGTATTCGGTATTGCTTAGGGGATATGATGGCTTCAGGACTAATATAAAATATATGATCCCACTTATATTGCTGACGGCGCTCATCAACCCGGCGTTCAGCCATCAGGGAGTGACGATACTCACATATTTTCCGTCTGGAAATCCGTTGACATTGGAGTCTATAATGTATGGAATCATGGCTGCGTTTATGCTGGTGACAGTGATATGCTGGTTTTCGTGCTTTAACTGCGTTATATCATCGGACAAGATGGTGTATCTGTTCGGCAAGGCGGCGCCAGTGTTGTCACTGATACTTTCCATGACACTGAGGTTTATTCCGGACATATCAGGACAGTTTGGAAAGGTGTACAGAGCTCAGAGGGCATCTGGATACAAACCAAAAGGTTCGCATTTTGTGAGAATTAGAACGGGCTGCCATGTGTTTTCTGCCGTTGTAACCTGGGCTCTTGAACGGGCGCTTGTCACTGCAGACAGTATGAGATCAAGGGGATATGGACTTTCCGGAAGATCTGCATATTCACTGTATATATTTAGAAAAAGTGATACTAAAGCGCTTGCATTTATACTTGTGTGTGGATTGTATGTGCTGGCCGGCAGTGTGTGCGGAGGATTTGCGTTCTGGTATTATCCGTCTATAAGAGGAAGTATAAGTGGTACACTTACTGTAAGTATGTATGTAGTGTATGTATGTCTTATATGTGTTCCAATATATATGCAGGCAAAAGAAAATTTTAAGATTCGCAAAATGTGACGAAGGAGAAGCGGTGAATATATTAGATATAAAAGAACTGACATTTGCATATCCCGATAGCAATGATGATTCGGGCGAGAGATATTTGCCTGATGCATTGAAAAATGTGACACTATCAGTGGGACAGGGGGAATTCGTGGTCATATTGGGAAGTTCCGGATGTGGAAAGACCACACTTCTTAGGCAGTTGAAGACAAGTATCGCTCCTCACGGAAGATCGTCCGGGAAGATAGAGTTCAAAGGAAGAAGCCTGGAGGAGATGGATGACCGGACATCAGCAAGGCAGATCGGATTTGTACAGCAGGATGTCGATGCACAGCTTGTCACTGATAAAGTGTGGCATGAGCTGGCATTTGGATTGGAGAGTCTGGGATACGATAATGGATATATCAGACGACGCGTTGCGGAGATGTGTTCATTCTTCGGGTTATCCGGGATATTCCACAGGCGTGTCGCAGAGCTGTCTGGCGGACAGAAGCAGATGGTGAATCTTGCGTCGGTCATGGCTCTGTCTCCGGAGGTGCTGATACTGGATGAACCAACCAGCCAGCTCGATCCGATAGCTGCGAATGAATTCATAGCATGTCTTGTGAGAATCAACAGGGAGCTTGGCACGACCATCATCATGACTGAGCATAGGCTGGAGGAGGTGCTTCCGGTGTGCAGCAGAGCGGTGGTCATGGATGAAGGCACAGTGCTGTGTCAGGGAACTGTCAAGGAGGTAGCTGCCACCCTGAAAAATGAAGGACAGGGGTTAAAGGAAAAAGGTATAAACAGAAATGGATTGTATCTCTCCATGCCGGCGGCTGTCCAGGTGTATCTGGGGCTTGATGGCTCGGATGAATCTCCGGTGACCGTAGCGGAGGGGCGAAACTGGTTGTCACAGTTTGACAGTAAGTACAGGGAATCGGGGCATGAGGTTGCGCCTGGGTATGTGCTGGTGGATGAAGGGGATGCCAGGGAGGCAGATGGTCAGAAAACTGACCATGGTGCTGTAGAAACTACAAGAAAAATTGCGAATCGTCAGGACAAGTCCTGGGCAGTCAGGATAGATGAGGTTCACTTCAGATACGACAAGGGTTCGCAGGAAGTACTTCGCGGTCTGGATCTTGACATATACGATAATGAGATACTTATGATAAATGGAAGCAACGGATGCGGTAAGTCGACGTTGCTCTCCCTGATAGCGGGGGTAAATAAGCCGTACCGTGGAAGAATAAAGATAAAACAGGGTAAAAGTGTGGGCATGCTCCCACAGAACCCGGAGCTTCTTTTCACAAGACGTTCTGTACGGGAAGAACTGGTGGACGCAAGTGACAGAAAAAAGCTGGTGGACATAGTGAGGTTCTGTAAGTTGGAGCATTTGATGGACAGACATCCTTACGATCTGTCAGGAGGAGAGAAGCAGAGGCTGGCACTTGCAAAGGTACTTCTGTATGATCCTGATATTCTGCTCATGGATGAGCCGACAAAGGGGCTTGATAATGGGTTTAAGGCAGAACTCAAGTGTATGCTCAGAGATCTGCAGCGACATGGCAAGACCATAGTGGTGGTGAGCCATGATGTGGAATTCTGCGCTGTGGCGGGAGACCGTATAGCGCTGCTGTTCGATGGGGAGCTTGCCACAGTGAACGGCGTACAGGAATATCTGGCGGGCAATAATTTCTTCACCACTGCGGCGGCAAGGATCTCCCAGGGGATACTTCATGGTGCTGTTACTGTGACCGACATATTGAGGGCATATGGCGTTTCTGACAGCGAAGCCGGAGGGGAAGGCAGCTCTGGTGGTGACTCACGTGAGCCCAGATGTGAAGATGCAGATGTGGATGATGATAACAGGATTCCTGACGCTGAAATAACCAGAGATATTGTGCTGACGAAGGAGCGGGAGACGGACCCCCTGAAATGGTGGCAGATACTCACGATATCTGTCACGTCGGTGATCATCATATTCTGCTTCTGGCAGACCATGGCTCAGTCCAATCTGGCAGATCTTGTGCAGAGAGGGATGACCATCACGTCAAAGGGATGGAAATATCTGGCTATGTATGGAGTGATGATATGTGCCATAGCGGGGCTGCTCCTTGCTATAAGACCTGTCACCAAAAAGAAGAACGAGGATATCGTCATGGAAGCTGCCGGTCACAGATCCGTCAGGAGAACGATATTAAGTATAGTGGCTATGCTCGTTGTGATTCCACTTACGATATGGTTTGGATGCGAGAGACTTGGAGACAAAAAATATTATTTTATATCTCTGCTGATTATAATAGAGGCAATGATCCCGTTCTTCGTATCATTTGAGGGAAGAAAGCCCAAGGTAAGGGATATAGTCATATTGGCGGTTATGTGTGCTCTGGCCGTCACGGGCAGGGTGGCATTCTTCATGCTCCCGAACTTCAGCCCGACCATGGCCATAGTGATCATATCCGGAGTGGCATTTGGCTGCGAAGGAGGATTTGTGGTCGGCGCAATGTCCATGTTCGTGTCTAATTTTCTGATGGGGCAGGGCCCGTGGACTCCGTGGCAGATGTTTGCCATGGGACTGGTGGGGTTCATGGCGGGACTCTTCTTCTCCAAAAGCGGAGTGCGGACAAAGAACACGACAAAGCTTGGACTGTGCATATTCGGTGCACTTATCTGTATCCTGATATACGGCGGAATAATGAATCCGGCGTCGGTGATAATCTGGCAGCCGGCTGTGAACAGGAGCATGATCATAGCGTCATATGTGACGGGATTCCCATTTGACGTGGTGCATGGAACTGCAACGGTGATATTCCTGTGGCTACTGGCAATACCATTTCTTGAGAAGCTTGACAGGGTGCGGATCAAGTATGGTGTTCTGTAGACAAATAATAAAATGATTGAGGATTACTGCTATGATAAGAAATGAGAAACTGGAAGATATCTCAGATGGAAGATTATACGATGCAAATGATATGGTGAAGGCGTACTGCGATGAGTGCAAGGGGTGCCATGCCTGCTGCACAGGGATGGGGAGTTCCATCATCCTTGATCCACTGGACGTGATGAGACTTTGTAAGGAGACCGGAAAGAACTTTACACAGCTGCTTGAAAAGGAGCTTGAGGTCAATGTGGTGGATGGTCTGGTGCTTCCAAATATAAGGATGACGGCGGATAAGTGCCCATTCTTAAACGATGATGGCAGATGCAGCATCCATAGCGCGAGACCTGGCTTTTGCAGACTCTTTCCACTTGGCAGATATTACACCGATGACGGATTCAGATACATCCTGCAGATACATGAGTGTGAGCGCGCGGGCAGGACTAAGGTCAAGGTGTCGAAATGGATAGATACAGAGGACTTGCCGCGGTACACGAAATATATAAATGACTGGCACAAGTTCCAGAAGGACATGCAGAGAAACCTGATCGAGTATATGCGCGCTGGCGAGGATGAGACAGCGAGAAATCAGACCATGCTGGTGCTGCAGGTTATGTATGTGGGAATGTATGATGCGGAGAAGGATTTCTATGATCAGTTTGATGCCAGACTTGCGCACATTAGGAGTCTGCTGTGTATGACGGAGTAGAAAGGGATGGAATGGAGTATCTGGATGTAACTTTGTTTACCTTGTATCGGAAATCACTTGATCATACAGAGTTATAAATGTAAAAACAGGGTATAGAGTTTATATGGAAAAAGTTAGAGATATCATAGATAAGACATTTGAATATGGACAGGGCAGAGGTGAACTGCCGGGAGTCAATGAGCTGGGTGAAGCTATAAGAATTTTGTCGGATTCAGAGAACCCTCAGAGCTCTCAGGATGATCTCACTGACTTTGAGTATCTCAGAAGGAAAGCTTACGATCTGGCTCACCAGAGGTTTGGCAACAGGATATATATAAGAGGACTTATCGAGTTTACGAACATTTGCAAGAATGATTGCTACTACTGCGGTATCAGAAAGAGCAACATCCACGTTGACAGATACCGTCTGACAAAGGATCAGATTCTGGCTTGCGCCGATGAGGGATATGTGCTGGGATTTCGCACATTTGTGCTTCAGGGAGGCGAGGACGGAGGCTTTTCGGATGAGGCTATAGCTGACATAGTGAGGTACATCAAGGAGAGATATCCGGACTGTGCTGTCACGCTGTCATTTGGCGAGCATCCATATGAGACTTACAGGCTGTGGCGGATGGCTGGGGCGGACAGATATCTTCTGAGACATGAGACCGCGGACAGGGTGCATTATGAAAGATTACACCCGGATTCGATGAGCTATGACAACAGAGTTCGATGTCTGTACGATCTTAAAAGTCTTGGATATCAGGTGGGAAGCGGATTCATGGTGGGATCGCCGTATCAGACGCCGGTGAATCTGGCCGAGGATCTGCATTTCCTTGCGAAGCTGCAACCACAGATGATAGGAATCGGGCCGTATGTTCCTCACAAGGAGACGCCATTTGCGAAGATGAAGCAGGGAACGGTCAGGCAGACGTTGGTGATGATAAGCCTGCTGAGACTGATGTTCCCGAAGGCACTCATACCATCCACCACATCTCTCGGAACGATAGCGGCGGATGGCAGGGAGCGTGGGTTTATGCACGGTGCGAATGTGGTCATGCCGAATCTGTCTCCTGTGTCTGTCCGAAAGAAATACGAGCTCTACGACAACAAGATATGCACGGGGGAGGAATCGGCTCAGTGCCGCGGCTGCCTTGACAGGCGCGCAGAGGCGTTCGGATTCCAGGTAGTTGTCGATAGAGGAGACTACTGATCTGCGTCTGCTCCTTGAGGACTCGCGTAAGCTTATTTTTACTCTCTCTCTTCCTTGATGAACATGAACAGAAAGCTCACGAACAGCAGACAGCAGGAGAACCAGATGGTCCTCATATCAAATATACGGATGAAGTGACCGCCCACAGCGGCACCGATTCCGAATAGCAGGATGATCGCCCAGTAGCATAGGGATTTGAACAGTGTGTTCCTGTCCTTTGTTCTGAAGTATGCACACAGGGCATCTGTGCCGCTTCGGATATTTCCAATGCACATGGTGCTGGCAAATGCGTAGCCGTTGACCTTCCTGAATGCCTGAACCTGCATGGCACATGAAAATGAAACCATGGCATTTGCGAGAAGATTGAGTTTTATGGGAAGAAATCCCACGATAAGAAGCAGAAAAATCTCACACAATACAACGATCTGTCTCCAGTGAAACTGCTGCATATTCTGAAATTTCTGTTTTATACACTCGGCAGCAGCAATTCCAAGCGCAAAAAATAATAGAGGAACGGCATAGTGTACACACATTCTCCAGTTTCGGTCTACAAGATTCTGACCGAGAAGAACTATGTTGCCTGTCTGTGCATTTGCAAATACCTTTCCTCTGAATATATAGGTATATGCATCCTGCAGGCCTCCTGATACTGACAGGAAGGCCGCGGTGATGAAAGATTCTGACATTTGTCTATGTGGATAAAACTTCATGGTTCATATACTCCTTGGTTGTAGATTTGACATTCAGGCGCTGATCCCATCTGGGGGACGGAGGTGCCTGTCCCCATTTGGGGATCAGGTGCAGTACCTGAAGGTTTTGTCCGTCAGGATCCTTGCAAATATCAGTCCAAGTGGCAGGGCTATGATGATCATGATGGCAGCTGCAAACCAGGACACGGCATCGGAAAGTGACATGATTCCAAAGTTGTATATTGCCCGGTAAAGATAAAGTCCTGGAACCATGATGACTATAGATGGGACTGTCAGTGAGATTCGCGGATAACCATTGGTGCTTTTGATGAATGAAGCGAGCAGTCCGGCTGTGAGGGCTCCGGCAAATGCGGCGGCAGCTGCAGGAATGCCGGCAAGATCTACCAGTTCAAGACGGAGAGTGTTGGCTATGGCACCGATGGCAGCGGCTGTGGCGGCCATGTGTATGGAGCTGTTGAACATGATGGAGAATCCGAACACACCACAGAAGCTGGCAATCAATCTGAATACCAGATGAAGTCCTGGTGTTATGTCGAGTGCTACAAAATCCTGTGGGTGAAGCTTCAGCAGAAGCGCCATGATCCATGCGAACATCGTTGCCACAAGCACAATGATGATCGAGTATGTAAGCCTCTCAAGTCCTGATCTCAGATCCAGCTTTGAAAGGTCTATGCCGCTGGTGATGAATGGAAAACCCGGTATGATGAACAGCATTGAGCAGATATATCCGGCTTCGTGGAAGGCGGGTATATGGAATGCCAGTTCAGCGGCCTTTAGCAGCAGTGCGTACACAAGACAAGCGGCTGACACGGATACCGCTATGTTCATATATAAAGTAAAATGGTGTTTGATAAGCTTTGTCCTTATGAGGTTTCCAATTCCAGCTGCGACAAATGCCAGCATCATTTCTACAGGCCCGCCGCCTAGAAGAAATGTGAAGGCACAGCAAGCGAGGGCAGAGGCAAGTCCGAGACGGAGAGGAGAGTACAAGGTATGTATTTTTTCTATCTCATCAAGTCTCTGATGGATTTCCTCACCGGTCAGATGCGCCTCTTCATTTGGAAAATTGTCAACAAACTGCTCCATTCTGTAGAGTTTTGAGGTGTTCACGCCTGTATTGGCGATGCACAGGGACTGTGATACACAGTCGTGACCGTCAAAACAGTTGAATTCTATGGACATGAGTCCGACATCGACGGTACATGTGACGCCCAGTTCCTTGGAAAGCCTGTTCATGGAAGTACGGACACGCCATGCACCTGTTCCGCATGAGAGCATGATAAGACCGACTCTGCCTATGACAGAAGCCTTTTCAATCAGACCTGCCTTGCATATGAGTACATTGCTGTCGGCACTGGCGTAGTCATGCCATGGGATCTCCATGTGATTTTTCTCCATAATGTCTATGTACGATTCTGCATTTGCGTTTTTTGCATTCTTACTTTTCCGCATATATGATCGCCTCGGCTTTCGCAACGTGTCTTTCCAGATTCTTCATGAGCAGTGAATCCGGCAGGAATATTCCAAGCTCGTCATATCGCATGCCTTGTTTGCCCAAAGTATCCTGACCGTAGAATACAAATGCCATGGGAAGATTCTTCTCCAGTTCAACCATGATATCCCACACAGCACAGTATGCCTCAGCTTCGGTCTCCTTGAGCTTTACCGTGTCCGGCAGCTCCCTGATGAGCAGGACTCCGGTGCACTCTTCAAGGATCTTCTGCCCGACTTCCATGTTGTCAGAAGTGTATTCATGGCTGTATCTGTACGCCTTTGCAAGATACATATTCTCGTTGTGTGTCATATGTGTGTATATATCGTGAAAGTGCTGATAATCCTTTTCTCTTACAGAGTTTCTGAATTCAGGCAGAAGTTCGCCGTGCTCACCGGTCATGATGACAGGATTGGTCTTGCCATCGGCGTTGAAGCGATATGGGATGAGGTAGGAATTTCTTAGCAGATCGAACATTGTATTGTTGCAGATGGACATGAGGAATGCCGACATATCTCTGTCCAGATAAGCTGAGAGCAGTGATTTTGTAAATTCTTCCGGTGAAAGATTGCAGTCGAAGTCATCATTGCAGAACAGGTAATTACAGAATGTGTCCATGAGCTTTTCACATGCCCAGGGATCCCTGAGGATCTTTTCAAATAATATTTCTGATTTTTCTTCCCTTGGGAAAATGGTCTTTCCTTCCATAGATATGCGCATCCTTTCATATGATAAATGCTGTCTTGTCATTTAAATCTGGTTAGATTATACTATTGGAGTAGCAATAAGTGAAAATCATAATTGATATGGCAGCGATAATAAAATGATATGTTGGGGATGCTGCATGGAAAATAATTTTAAGAAAGGGAGTATAGCAGACATGTAATATAGTCTGTGGCTAACAATAGATTATGAACGTTAATTTCGAGTATTATAAGATATTTTATTATGTTGCGAGATATCATAACTTTACCAAAGCCGCAAAGGTTCTTGGAAACAGTCAGCCAAATGTGACCAGGGCGATGAACTGCCTGGAGCAGCAGCTTGGAAGGATACTATTTGTCAGGACAAACAGGGGTGTACAGCTCACAAGAGACGCGGAACAGCTCTATTCATATGTGGAGGCTGCAATGTCACAGCTTCTGACGGCGGAGGATGAGCTGGCAGATGGTGAGAATCTCACTCACGGAAGTATAACGATAGGTGTCAGTGAGACGGCGTTAAATATATATCTGCTGGACAGACTGCGGGCATTTCACATGGCGTATCCGGGTATAAATCTCAAGATATACAACCATTCTACACCTCAGGCTGTGGATGAAGTGAAGAATGGAAGTATAGACTTTGCAGTAGTTACAACTCCGGCTGATGTGGAGGCTCCTCTCAAGAAGATCGTGCTGCAGTCATATCGTGAGATACTTATCGGCGGAACGACATTTTCTTCACTTAAAAAGCAAAAACTGTCCATTGCGGAGATGAGGAACTATCCTATGATCTGTCTAGGCAGGGAGACTATGACATTCAGATTCTACGACAGAATATTCAGGGAGCATGGCGTGGAGCTTGCGCCGGACACGGAGGCGGCCACCACGGATCAGATACTGCCACTTGTGAAGTGTGAGCTTGGACTTGCATTTATACCGGAACTGATGGCGAGGGAGGCAGTAAAGAACAAAGAGGTTGTAAAGCTTTCACTTGAGGAAAAGCTTCCGGACAGGAATGTATGTCTTGTGTATGACTGCCTGCACCCGCTGAATGAGGCAGCAAAGCAGTTCAAGAAAATAATAGTAGAAAGCAGGTGAGAATATGACACTTCAGCAGCTTAGATATGTGGTGATGGTTGCGGATACGGGCACGATCACCGAGGCAGCGAACCGGCTGTATATATCCCAGCCAAGCCTGACAAATGCCATCCATGAGCTGGAAAAAGAGATGGGGATAAATATATTCAACAGGTCAAATAAGGGAATAAGTCCGTCCATAGAGGGCGAGGTCTTCCTCGGCTATGCGAGACAGGTGCTTGAGCAGGCGAAGGTCCTTGAGGACAAATACAAGGGGGACGATGGCGGCAAGAAGAGCTTCTGCGTGTCCACCCAGCATTATTCATTTGCGGTAAATGCATTTGTTGACCTGATAAAGAGGTATGGACAGGACGAATATGATTTCAGCATAAGGGAGACACAGACCTATGAGATCATAGATGATGTCGCCAGGATGAGAAGCGAGATCGGAATATTGTTCATGAATGACTTCAATGAGAAGGTGCTGAACAAGATCCTCAGAGCAAATGACCTGGAATTTCATGAGCTGTTCGTGGCAAAGCCTCACGTGTTCATAAGCAGAAATCACCCTTTGGCGAAGAACAGCATTATAACGAACGAGGAACTGGAGGCATATCCATATCTGTCATTTGAGCAGGGAGAGCACAACTCTTTTTACTTCTCGGAGGAAATATTCTCTACGACGGAGCGAAAGAAGAATATAAGAGTCAGGGATAGAGCGACACTGTTCAATCTGCTGATAGGCCTGAATGGATATACTGTGTGCAGCGGTGTCATAGATGAAAAGCTGAACGGCAAGGACATTATATCGGTGCCACTTGCGGATGAGAGCGATATGAGGATAGGGTATATCGTCCACAGGAAGGCGATCCTCAGCAGACTTGGAAACACCTATCTCGGTGCGTTGGCAAATTATCTCACGGCTGGCAGTGACGAGCCGGAAGATTCAGTAAAAACTCCTCAGAGAAAGCTCCAGCGCAGAGGGCGCTTCAATGAGATGAGGGATGACGGAGAGCCTGCCTGTGGAGATGTGACGGAGAAGGCTGCGGAACATATGAGAAGGGTTAAAGCCACATAGCTGACATAGAAAAAAGACATAGAAATAGCGTGGGTATAGCATAAAACTATATCCACGCTATATTTTTATGTATTATACAAGCGAACCAGAGCTTCATATAATGTCAACAACAAACAAGAAAATAACACTGGTCTATGAGATATGCCAGTGAGTGAGCAGGAGGATATGATGAAGACATCGGTTATAGGATTTCCAAGGGTGGGAACATTAAGAGAGTTAAAATTTGCATCTGAAAAATATTTCAGACATGAGATAACGGCGCAGGAGCTTACAGGAATTGCAGCGGATCTCAGACACATACACTGGATGACACAGGTGGCAGCAGGGATAGGCTTTATTCCGTGCAACGACTTTTCATTTTACGATATAGTGCTTGATACAGCAGTTCTTCTCGGAATTGTGCCAAGGAGATACAGAGAGCTAAATGTCTCAAAGCTTGACACGTACTTTGCCATGGCAAGGGGGTATCAGGGAGAATCCGGGGATGTGAAGGCTCTTGCGATGAAGAAGTGGTTTAACACAAACTATCATTACATAGTTCCGGAGATAGAGGATGACACGGTGATAAGCCTTGACTGCGAGAAACTTACAGGTGAATACGAGGAGGCCAAGGCGCTGGGGATCAAGACAAAGCCTGTGGTTATAGGACCATACACAATGCTTAAGCTCTGCAGATATGTGGGATCAAAGAATGCAGAAGACTTTGCTGATGATGTGGCAGAGGCTTACAGACAGCTCATCGCCGAGTGCGATGAAGAGAATGTGGAGTGGCTGCAATTTGATGAACCATCATTGGTGAGAGATATGGATGACGATGATAAGGCACTTTTCCACAGGGTGTATGAGAGGGTATTTGCAGATCGTGCAGACTGTAAGATACTTCTCCAGACATACTTCGGTGATGTGAGGGATGTGTATGAAGATATCATAAATATGCCATTTGCCGGAATAGGCCTTGATTTTATAGAGGGCAAACAGACCGGTCAGCTTATAGACAGATACGGCTTCCCTGGGGATAAGGTACTTTTTGCCGGCCTGGTAAATGGCAAAAATATATGGAGAAATCATTACGACAAGACTCTCAATGTAGTAGGGCAGCTCCGCGATAAGAAGATAGATGTGGTTCTGTCTACATCATGCTCACTGCTTCATGTGCCATACACACTTAAGCAAGAGACGAAGCTATCACAGGACTATCTGAGGTTCTTTGCATTTGCAGAGGAGAAACTTATTGAACTCTCGGAGCTTGCGGCACTTGCCGAGAGTTATAACTATACAGAGCTTGAGGCATACCACAAGAATCAGGAGTTATTTGCGGGAACAAGAGACTGCAACAGCGACGAGGTGAGACAGAGGCTTGCGGCAGTGACTGAGGCAGATTATGCAAGACTTCCGAAGAGAAGCGAGAGGCAGGCACTTCAGAAGAAGGAATTTGGGCTTCCTGAGCTTCCGACAACCACTATAGGTTCATTCCCACAGACTAAGGATGTGAAGTCACAGAGAGCACAGCTCAGAAAGGGAGAGATATCTGAGCAGGAATATGTGGACTTTGTAAAGGGAAAGATAAAGGAATGTGTAAAGTGGCAGGAGGACATCGGACTGGATGTGCTAGTGCATGGCGAGTATGAACGAAATGACATGGTTGAATATTTCGGTGAGGCACTTGGCGGATTCCTGTTCACTGAGAAAGCATGGGTACAGTCATATGGAACGAGATGCGTAAAGCCGCCTGTGATATGGGGTGACGTATACCGCAAAAAGCCGATCACGGTTGATTGGTCTGTATATGCGCAGTCGCTCACAGACAAGATCATGAAGGGAATGTTGACCGGTCCGGTGACGATACTCAACTGGTCATTCCCAAGGGAGGATATATCAATCAAGGAATCTATATCACAGATAGCGCTTGCGATCAGAGATGAGGTGCTGGATCTGGAGGCGCATGGAATAAAGATGATACAGATAGATGAGGCTGCACTCAGAGAAAAGCTTCCACTCAGAAAATCTGATTGGTATACGGAGTACCTTGATTTTGCGATACCTGCATTCCGTCTGACACACAGCGGTGTGAAGGCTGAGACACAGATACACACGCATATGTGCTACAGTGAATTTACGGATATCATACCTGCCATAGATGATATGGACGCGGATGTGATCACATTTGAGGCGTCAAGATCCGATCTGCAGATCCTGGATTCTCTCAGGGAGAACAACTTTGAGACAGAGGTGGGACCTGGCGTATATGATATTCACTCTCCAAGAGTTCCGTCGGTGGCAGAGATCGTGAAGGCGGTAAATGTCATGCTCACGAAGATAGGCAGGGATAAGCTCTGGATCAATCCGGACTGCGGTCTTAAGACCAGAGGTGTGCCTGAGACTGACGCCAGCCTCAGAAATATGGTTGAGGCTGCCAGACAGGTGAGAAAATAATATATAAAATGCTTGACAAATTCACATAAATATTACGCAAGTCAGTCATAATGATGATCTGGTTATACGGCTGGAGAAAGAGGATGAATACCGGGAAGTCAAGAATCTGGTGCGGGACAGTTTCTGGAATGTGTATCGTCCCGGCTGCCTGGAACACTATGTGCTCAATCAGCTGAGAAAAGACAGTGCATTTGTCCCGGAACTGGATTTAGTTATGCTGCAAAAAAGGAGAACTCATCGGCCAGAATATGTTTATGAGAGCAGAAATAACTGCGGATGACGGAAGAAGTATTCAGGTTATGACGATGGGCCCTATATGCATAAAGAATGAACTTAAACGTAAGGGCTATGGAAAGATACTGCTAGATTATTCGTTGCAGAAAGCTGCAGAGCTCGGCTGCGGAGCACTATGCTTTGAGGGGAATATTGATTTCTATGGCAAAAGCGGATTCAGACCGGCAAGCGAGTTTGGCATTCGCTATCATGGACTTGATGAGGGGGAGGATGCATCGTTTTTCCTCTGCAAGGAGCTGATTTCCGGATATCTTGATGGAGTCACGGGTGAGTACGCTCCGCCAGAAGGATATTTCGTGGACGAAAAGGCTGTGGAAGAATTCGACAGGCAGTTTCTATATAAAGAGAAAAAGACACTGCCCGGACAGATATTTTCATAAGGAGGACCCGCCGTAAAATAAAAGAAAATTGTTACTAAAGCTCGCAAAGTTGCATAATCTGCCGAAAAAAGGTTGGAAAAGTTGCAAAAATCACCGCGAAAAGGTTGGAAAAGTTGCAAAAAATTGATATCATAGGGATAGAAAAGTTGCAAATGCAGTGTGTGGGGGTGATTTTATGCTGGAAAGATCGGCAAAAAATTATATAGATTCATGGATTCAGAGCGGCAGGGATGCTTTGCTCATAACTGGAGCAAGACAGATCGGTAAGACATATCTTATAAAAGAATGCCTCAGGGAAAGTGGAGTGCCATATGTGGAATTAAATTTTATTGACCAGCCGGAGCTTGTAACATTGTTTGACGGTGCCAGAGATGCAAAGGATCTGCTTATGAGACTTAGCCTGGTGACAAAACAGCCTCTTGAGAAAGGCCGTACGATCATATTTCTGGATGAGGTGCAGGAGTTTAAAGATATAGTGACAAGAGTGAAGTTTCTGGTGGAAGATGGAAGCTACAGGTATATCATGAGCGGTTCGCTTTTGGGCGTAGAGCTGAATGATCTCAGATCTGCGCCGGTTGGATACCTGCGTGTATGTGATATGTATCCGATGGATCTGCACGAATTTATGGTTTCTGTTGGTGTGAATCAGAATGTGATCGACACACTGAAGGAATGCTTTACGCAGAGGCTGCCTGTTGATTCGTTTGTACATGAAAAAATGCTTGATGTATTTAATCTGTATCTTATCGTGGGCGGAATGCCGGAGGCGGTCAATACCTATGTGGAGACAAATGATCTTGCGAAGGTAGCGGAGGTACATGAAAAGATAGTTAAATTGTACAGAAGTGATTTCACAAAGTATGAGACAAGATACAAGCTGAAACTGCAGGAGATATATGATGTTATGCCGGGACAGCTTGATCAGAAAAATAAACGATTCCAGATCAATAGTATAGGTAAAGGCCTCAGTTATGATAGGGTTGCAAATGATTTTCTGTGGCTTAAGGATGCTGGGGTTGCGATACCGGTCTACAATATAAGTGAGCCGAAACTTCCGCTTGTGATCAGTGAGAATAGGAATCTCTTTAAACTATTTTTCTCCGATGTAGGGCTGCTGACAAGTAGGTATTCGGATCAGGTGAAAATGGCGATACTGAATAAAGAAAAGTCTATAAACAATGGTGCGCTATTTGAAAATGTGGTTTCCCAGGAACTACTCAGCAAAGGTCATAAAGAATATTATTTTAACAGCAAAAAGCAGGGTGAGCTTGATTTTGTAATAGAACTGAATGGTAAAGTAGTTCCACTGGAGATAAAATCGGGTAAGGATTACAAACGACACTCTGCGCTGTGCAATGTCTTGGCTGATGAAAATTACGGAATAGAATATGCATATGTTTTTTCGGAGAGAAACGTAGAGGTCAGCGGCAAAAAAGTATATTTGCCAATATATATGATGATGTTTCTGGAAAACGAAAAGATGGCTGACACGATATATAAACTTGACCTATCAGGGTTGACGTTCGATAAGGATATGTAGCATCAGTTTTCGCCTGTTGACGAGCCGATGTTAAAAAATAGGAGAGACAGCATGAAGATAAAGATGTGCGGAATCACGACCCCGGCCGATGTGGCCGCGGTGAATGAGGTGAGACCTGATTATATAGGAATGGTGATGTATTTCCCAAAGTCAAAGAGAAATGTCAGCGTGGAGACTGCGCGCAGGTTGCTTGAAGAACTGAGGAAAGATGTGAAGAAGGTTGCAGTGGTGGTATCCCCGGATGCGGAGCAGATAGCGGAGATAGGTGAGCTGGGATTTGATGTGATACAGATTCATGGACAGACCAGCGATGAGCTTATAGAGAGTGCGCATTTGCCTGTGTGGAAGGCGTTCAATGTGAAGGATATGGATATGTACCCACATTATCAAAGCCTTTCGAATGTTGCAGGTTATGTGTTCGATGCCGGTGAACCTGGAAGTGGCAAGACATTTGACTGGAACAGTTTGACGGATATCGACAGAGATGGAAGGCTGTTTGTGCTTGCCGGAGGTCTCACGCCGGACAATGTGCGGCGGGCGATAGAGCAGGTGCATCCTGACGTAGTCGATGTGTCATCTGGCATAGAGTACGATGTGGTAGGTGGCGTCCAAAAATCGGGCAAGGATCCGGAGAAGATGCGCCGGATGAAGAGGAATACCGCTGCTTGGCAGATTTCGGGTAAATCTGATAATTGATTCTCGCTAATCACAGTCAAAATGGTGAAAAAGATACAAAATTGTATCTAAATACTCATATAAGCGGAAAAAAGGACAAAGTTTGGAGGCTTTGTCCTTTTTCATGAGATAAACTTAATTTAGCGATAATTTTGTATCTATTTCACATGCATGGTAAATCCAAATTCCCACTCATCCTCGTCAAATCTGTATTTCTCATCAAGCTCGGGGCCGCAGCTGTTGGAGCCGATTCCGTTCTGGCGATAGTCTATGCACAGGACGGACTTGTCACTCTCTGGCAGCTCGTAGTTGTGGGTTGCCACTGTGAGTTCCTCTGCGGTGTAAGGCGAGGCGTTCATTGAAAATGGCACAGCGGATGTCACGGTTATGCTGTGGGCGGACATATCTGTTTTGATGTCGTTTTCCATCAGACTGCCGATCTGGACATAGCTACAGTCAAAGTGGCTTCCATTTTCCTGTGGCATGATATAGTCCTCGTGCATCTCGTCAATGGATGCAGAAAATGAGCCATGCCAGCTTGCATGGTGCTTGTCTGCGTAGCTTTCATATGGACCCATACCGATATAATTTACATTTCGCATATCTTCTCTCAAAATCATCCTCACGCCAAATCTTGGGAGCATAGGGAATTCAGCATTTTTCTTTACATGCATTTTTGATTTTATAGTTCCTTCAGGTGTTATTATCCATTCAGCGTTTATCCTCAGAACAGGCTGTACCGTTGGTGCTGAGAGGCTTGACGTGCACGATATCACGGCACATCCATCTTTTATAATGCAGCCAGTCTCATATGTCCTTTCGGATATCATGTCATAGTGGGCTCTTAACCACTCGTTCTTTATATTTCTGTCATTGTCCGTAGGTGCGCGCCAGATAGTCTTGTCGCACGGTGCAGATAGAAGTTCCTGACCATCAACCACAATGTCCGTAAAGTTTCCTGTATTTCTGTCAAATATATATTCAAAATTACTTCCGCTGACAACAAATTCTGTGTCGCTTTCCGATACATGAAGATGGGCAGAAGCTGTATCCTGAGTAGTCAGATATTGTTCCGCCAAATTCTGCGCCTTGTCCAAAGACGATGCTTTATCCAGGACCTTGTCTGCGTTCTGTTTTTGTGTGGCAAGTTCTATCTCGTCAAATCCCAACACATCACCTTCCTTGACAAATGCACTGTCACAAGCTGCCTTATATATCACACGGAGAAACAAGCTGTGTGTAATAATATCTTTTGTGCAATCGGCGACATCTGAACATTCAACAACACTTGAACAATCGGTAATATCCGAGCTGTCAGAAATGTCAGAATGACTTGATGCATATAAGTCTGACGATGACTTCTGTATATTTGTAACAGGGCTCAGGCTGATAGTTCCGACACTGTGAGGAGCTATGGAAGGCGTGTCGATATCCCCGGATGCGGCAACCTGACCATCTCGCATAACCTCGTAGCTCATTGTGAGGTTGTCCCTGATGTCAGTGAAATCCATGTAGTTGTGCAGAGTCAAAACTCCATTTGTCTCATCATATCCAGTGATCCTTACCGGGCGGTTGATGTTCTTGAATTCAGGAAGTCCTGTGTGTGGTCTGCGGTCCGGATACACCAGACCATCCATACAGAAGTTGCCGTCGTGGATAGTCTCACCGCTGTCTCCACCGTAGGCGTATATATCCTTGCCGTTTGCCGCCTTGCCCCTGTATATGGCGTGGTCGCACCACTCCCATACAAAACCGCCACAGGTGGTCTCGTGGCTGTCGAAGAACTGGAAGTAGTCCTCCAGATCTCCAGGGCCGTTGCCCATGGCATGACAATATTCGCAGAGAATGTATGGCTTGTCACCGCCGTTTTCTATATAATCAGCCATTTCAGATATGGATGGGTACATGCGGCTGTAGAGATCCAGATTGCTGTAGTCGTATTTGCGCTTGCCGTCTGTATACTGTGCACTCTCGTAGTGGGTGAGACGGGAGCTGTCATAGGACTTGACCCATGCCAGAGCTTCCTCGAATGTCACTCCGTACGCACTCTCATTTCCCATGGACCAGATGACTACGCTGGCACGGTTCTTGTCCCTGATGACGCAGCGTTTGATGCGGTCAAGAATGGATTCGCAGAACTCAGGATTGTTGGCGATCGGCTCATTCCACCTTGCTGCCTTGTTGTCCCAGCTGTTATCTGCATAGTAAAGCTCGCTTGGCCCGTGGGCTTCAATATCAGCCTCATCTATCACATAGAATCCATATTCGTCACAGAGTTCATAGAAATAAGGAGCATTTGGATAGTGGCTTGTCCTTATGGCGTTGACGTTGTGCTGCTTCATCAGCGACATATCCTTGATGATCTGTTCTCTGCTGATGGTAAATCCGGTTACAGGGTCGGAATCATGTCTGTTCACTCCGTGGAACTTGATCGGCATGCCGTTGATGTATACGACCTTGTTCTCTATGGTTATCTCCCTGATTCCTATCCTGTCAGTGATGACCTCTCCGGCACATCTGATGATGACAGTGTAGAGGAATGGTCTTTCTGCATTCCACAGCACAGGGGAGTCGATCGACAAAGTAATGCTGCTGGAGCTGGCTGCGGTTTTGCTTTCGTCTGCATTGGTATTGGCATCGCTCTGAGCGGAAATTTCACATTTTACACAGCCTGATGAACATATGCTGCCATCGGCGTCCAGAATAGTAACTTCAATATCAACATTTGAATCAGCGCCTTTATCAACCACTGTTTCCGATTTTGATGAAAAACGGTCTTCAACGCAGGAATATTTTGTAAATGCTGTGAAGTCTATGGTTACATCTGCCTTAGTTGGCTCCGTTATATCGTCACAGCTGGTCTTTATGAAATAGTCGTATACAGCACCCTCAGAGCGTTTCAGGATATATACATCCCTGAAAATACCGCTCATGCGGAACTTATCCTGATCCTCAAGATAGCTTCCGTCGCACCATTTGAGGATCAGCACGCAGAGCCTGTTGGAGCCGTTTCTTATGAATTCGGTTATGTCAAATTCACTGGTCGAATGGGATACCTGGCTGTAGCCAACATACCTGCCGTTGAGCCATACATAGAAACAGGAATCTACACCCTCAAAGTTCAAGTGCGCGAGTGGCGCGTCCTTGTTCTGATCGTAGTCGAAGTCGGTCACATATGCTCCGCATGGGTTGTCCTTTGGAACATAAGGTGGGTCAAATGCAAATGGATACCTGACATTGGTATACTGATGATAGTCGTATCCGTGCATCTGCCATACTGATGGAACCGGAATATCATCGAAACCGGATATATCATATCCCTCACTGTAGAATTCGTCTTGAAGCTTGTAAATGCTGTCGTAGTAGCGGAACTTCCAGGTTCCATTCAGAAACTGTACTCTGTCCGAGAGATCCCTTGCATCAAGGGATGTGCTGTATGCCTTCCCAGCAGGAATATAGTAATTCCTATTCGGCATGGTGTTCTCATGCAGAATATGCAGATTTTCGTAGTGACGCGGAATGATCATAACAATACCTCCTGTGGTTAATTTAATATATAAAACGTTGTATATTCGTAGTTTGTTAGATATATTATAAGATAATGTCACATGAAAAGTCCATACATATAATGAGACAAAATATGCACATTCTAGTTTTATAAGGCGGATACGCCGCACCCTGCAAGTCCGCTTGCAGGGTGAAGTCTCTGAACAGACAAAAGAAAAGTATAAAGCATACAGGATGTGCCTGCACACGCTTCAAAATAGTGTAAAAATAGTGAGATAATAGTGTAATTTGCCATATAGAAAGGAGCCACACATGTATACAAACTCAGCATATCTTCACAACTCACTGCTCGACATTGTGGACAAGAGCAGACCGCTCATAGTCACAAGCTGCGGAACGTACAAGCTGTATACACAGAAAGAGTTTACAACCTACAGACCTAAGGGGCGTAAGGATTATCAGCTCATATATGTGGCGGCGGGAAAGGCACATTTTGAGATAGATGGGCAGGATGTGATCGCCTGTCCCGGAAGCATGGTGATATACAGGCCGAGACAGATGCAACGGTATGTGTATTACGGAGACGAACACACGGAGGTGTTCTGGGTGCATTTCACCGGGGGAGAGGTGAAGCAGACACTCAGGCGATACGGAATAAATGACGATGTGAATATGTTCTATGGTGGAGACCATGCTGAGTACAGAATTTTGTTCAGGCAAATGATACAGGAGCTACAGCTCTGCCGGGATGACTATGAGGAGATGTTGGAATACATATTCAGACAGATGCTTATCTTAGCTCACAGGCAGCAGGGGCAGGATGATTCCAAAACTGTGTCGGCCATGGCAGAGGAGATGGACCGTGCGGCGGCATATTTTAGTGAGCATTATAACGAGGGAATACTTGTGGAGGACTATGCAAGCATGCACAACATGAGCGTGAGCTGGTTCATACGGAACTTTAGACAGCGCATCGGAACCACGCCCACACAGTACATCATGTCAAAGCGTATAGCTAACGCCCAGATGCTTCTCGAGAGCTCGGACTACAACATGACAGAGATAGCAAAGATAGTTGGATACGATAATCCGCTTTACTTTAGCCGGGTGTTTAAAAAAGAAAAAGGAATGTCTCCTATGGAGTACAGGAAGTCGCTCAGACATTGACAAATAACTGGAAAAAATTTATCAATAAGTGTATATATAATATAGAAGAAACTGCCATGTGTGTGTGGCGGTGGAAATTAACATGTAGGGATAAAACGTGAGCAGCAATTTATACAAATCAATATTATTTGTAATTTTGGCTATAGTATTTGTGGTGGCTAAGCTGATAAAAAAGTCAGTGTATTCCCTGGGCATGATGGTATTCTGTGTCAGCGTTTTGCTTGTACTGGCGATAATATTTTTAGTCAAATATATAAAAGAAAAGAGAACTGCTGATAAGTAATCGACAGTTACATATAAATAGTGGTGTAAATGATTGGAGGAACTGAATATGAAGGTTTTAATGTTGAATGGAAGCGCGAAGCCGCAGGGCAATACATACCGTGCACTTTACGAGGTAGGCGAGCAGCTCAAGAAAGAGGGAATAGACTATGAGATATTCCAGATCGGAGCAGCTCCACTGAGAGACTGCATAGGCTGTGGACAGTGTACGGAAAAAGGCTGTGTGTTTGATGACGATAAGGTAAATGAGTTCGTTGCCAAGGCAAAGGAAGCAGACGGACTGGTATTTGGAACACCTGTATACTATGCTCATCCAAGCGGACGTGTGCAGTCATTCCTTGACAGAGTATTCTACAGCAGCGGCCGTGCATTTGCATTCAAGCCGGGTGCATCTGTGGCAGTTGCAAGACGTGGCGGAACATCAGCATCATTCGATGTGATGAATAAATACTTTGGAATATCACAGATGCCGGTGGCTGGCTCTACATACTGGAATCTTGTACACGGACGCGTGCCTGGAGAGGCTGAGCTGGATGCGGAGGGTATGCAGACCATGAGGAATCTTGCTAAGAACCTTGCATGGATGCTCAAATGCTTTGAAGCCGGCAAGGCAGCAGGTGTTGCACTCCCTGACACGGAGAGAGGCAACCAGACGAACTTTATAAGATAAATTAGTAAAGATTATAATATCGTGAAGCAAATGACAAAGATTGAGTTTAACCTAAATCAGAACATAGTGTTAATGGTAGAAAGAGAGATTACATATGTAATCTCTTGAACTATAGTCAAGGTATGGAAATGGTAAGTATTCTACTGCTAACACTTTTTAAAATATAAATGCGTTTGATTCAAAGGAGATTTGGTTTGTGTTTGTTATTGCTGATAATGTGGCATCCGACAATGATCTGGTGATTCATGTAATTGCGTTTATATTGTGCTTATGATAAATAGAATATGTCAAAATGATAAGCGAGCTGTGGCCTTGTAAAGATCACAGCTCGTCGTCCGTCTCGATATAATCCGGCCGGTTATTGTTCATGGTTTCCTGGCTGGAGATGGTTCTCTGGCGCTTTTCCTGCCGGTAGGCATTAGGCGACATTCCGGTGGTCTTGCGGAAGATCTTGTGGAAAGCCTCGGCGGACTGGTAGCCGCATGAAAATGCAATACTTTCTATAGAAAGCTCAGATATGGTAAGCATATGCTGGGCTTTTGTTATGCGGAAATTCTGCAGGTATTTCACAGGACTCATCCCGGTGTACTGCTTGAACAGGTCGGAGAAATAGCTTCTGTTGATTCCAACGTAGTCAGACAGCTCCTCCACCTTCATTGGCATATAGAGATGTCGTTGTAACTGAACATATTAGCAAAATAATTTGTTGACATCAATATAGATATACTACATTATTGAATTACAAACTAGGTTGATCTGAACTTATATATAATTAAAGAGGGGGATAAAACACAATGAAAAAATAAGACTAATTCTGGTAATGTTGGCTATACAAAGAAAAGGGGATTGCCAGTTAATAAAAATAATAACTTGGTGAAAAGGACGTGGCAAAAGGGATTTGGTTATTCTTCAGGCACTGGAAACAGTAACTATATGTGGACATATTCAACTTTGAAGAAACAAATTGACAGTGGAAATCCGTGTATGTTTTCTATTGCAAATGGATACTATTATAATCATACTGTTGCAGTGGTAGGTTATAAGGAATATAAGAATATGAGAACGGGAAAGGTGTATACGTTTTTGGTGGTCCACGATGGCTGGAGTACCACAACAAGATACATAGCAATGAAAAATACTGGTGCGAGCTATGTCGCGTGTCAAACATCGATAAAGGTTCCGTCAAAAAAGAAGTAGAGGAGAAGAAAATATGAATATGGCAATTGTTGTGGCTGCCATCGGAGTTGTGGCAGTCCTTGTATCAATAGTTGGTATAGCGACTAAAAAGATGCCTTTGGTGATTACGGCAATGGCATTATTAGGTATTTGCATAATAGTTACGGGGGTAGAATTGTATAATGCACAAATGTGGCAGGAAATAGCTGTTGGGGCATTTGCTGTAGGGGGATTGTGCGTATGTGCATCTATTATTATGATGATAATTAGGTGGAAAAGAAAGTAGGAATTTGTAATATGTGTCAGCACTTATATTCTGGAATATCACAGATGACGATCACAGGCTCACCATATTGGAGAATTTTGCGCACAGACGCCTGCTGATTTTTAGAAGAATATGCTGATGGCATTGATTTACTTTTGGTTAGCATACAGTAATAATGTCTGGTGCCTTTGCCACTGGAGATAATTTTAAAAATCATCATCTGTATCAATATAATCCGGCCGGTTGTTGTTCATGGTCTCCTGGCTGGAGATGGTTCTCTGGCGTTTCTCCTGCCGGTAGGCATTAGGCGACATGCCGGTGGTCTTGCGGAAAATCTTGTGGAAAGCCTCGGCGGACTGGTAGCCGCATGAAAATGCAATACTTTCTATAGAAAGCTCAGATATGGTAAGCATATGCTGGGCTTTTGTTATGCGGAAATTCTGCAGGTATTTCACAGGACTCATCCCGGTGTACTGCTTGAACAGGT